>NZ_CP165782.1:3377500-3685908 GCF_000513895.2 Ensifer sp. WSM1721 | reverse complement strand
GTCGTGTTTTTCCCCCGCCGCCTGAGACTGATTGCTTCCGGCCTGAAATCCTTCAGGTGCCGTCGCCAAATTCATCTGCATGTTGCCGCCTTCCAAATATCATTCTCCGATGCCGTCATCGCTGCCGGCCTCATCTCTTATGCCCGCCTGCCGCGGCTGCCTTAGGCCATGCCGCGTCCGACGGGCGCCCTGGTCGCACCGAAACCGGGCTCCTCATATCCCGGTCGCGGTGCGCGCTACGCGCATCCGCCCGCCTTCGCTTGGTCGGATGTCCCCTCGCGCCTCGCCTTATCGATTCCGTGCGGCTGCTTTCAAGCCTTGCGGAATCATTTTCCTCGTCATCGGCCAGTCCGCACCCTCGTACGAAACGGACGGCCGCAGTCTCCTTCATCCTCCGACGCTTTACACAAACCCACGAAGGCCCCGCCCCGACAACCACAAGACGAAAGATCCTCGTTCCGGAGCGAAGGCTCGCCCGGATTTATCATCTCGACTTGTCTGATTGAACGACGTGGAGATCCCCGCCACAGGAAACGGAAAGCCCAAAGCCATCTCGTTGAAATGACCTCAAAACTTCCTCGTACAGATATGATCCGTGTCCCCTGTGGGAGCCATTTAGGCAGGATCGCTCGGCAAGATCAATCGCGATTTTTGCTCGTCTTCAAACGCTGCCAGTTGACTCTCGCGCCGCGTTTTGCATGCCGCTTTCCGAGTCCCTGAAGAATCCCTGTCGAATCAAGGGTTTTGTTTTTTGCGTTCTTGCTTAGCTGGCGAAAAAGAAAAAAATAAAAAATTCGCTTGACTCGTTTTCGGCGGGAACCATCCACGCCGCGAGATGGCCCCTCGGGTGCAACCTCTCGCAAGTTGTTGATACATCACCATAAATTTTGTCACGGCATTGACACAACCGCCGCAAGACGAAGCAACCACCACGATGACGGAAGCATGAATCCGAAAAGCCCGGCGCTTACGCCGGGCTTTTCGTTAACAAATTTTTGTTTAGCCGGGTTAGACCGAAAGGGCCTTGACGCGCTGTGCGAGGCGGGAAACCTTGCGCGAGGCCGTGTTGGCATGCAGCACGCCCTTGTTGGCGGCGCGCATCAGTTCCGGCTGCGCTGCCTTCAGCGCTTCGGCTGCGACTGCCTGATCCCCGGAAGCGATCGCCTCTTCAACCTTGCGGACGAAGCTGCGGATACGCGAACGGCGAGCCTTGTTCACTGCGGTACGGCGTGCGATCTTGCGGGTCGCCTTTTTCGCCGAAGTTGTATTGGCCATGGATGCCTCTCTTCGAAAACTGACATGAACTCCGCCTTCGCCGTGCCGGGTCACTGCGACCTGTCATCCAAGCAAATTTGGGAGCATTATCGGAAAGCCTCGCGTGAGGGCGTTCCAAACTGAGGGCGGCGTATAGCGGGAAACCGACCTCGCGTCAACGCGCAATTTGCGAAAACCGCGCCTCGCCCACACTCGCGGGTGCCTTGCTCACTTGTGCTTGAAGTCCGCTTTGCGCTTCGCGACGAAGGCGGCCATTCCCTCCTTCTGGTCCTCGGTCGCAAAAAGCGACTGGAAAAGCCGCCGCTCGAAGCGAAGTCCTTCGGCAAGCGTCAGCTCCAGCGCGCGATTGACCGCCTCCTTGGCCATCATCGCCGCCGGCAGCGAGAAGGATGCGATCTTCTCGGCGGCGCCGAGCGCCTCGTCCAAGAGCTTTTCCGGCGGCACCACACGCGAAACGAGTCCCGAGCGCTCTGCCTCCGCCGCGTCCATCATCCGGCCGGTCAAGATGAGGTCCATCGCCTTCGCCTTGCCGACGGCGCGGATGAGTCGCTGCGACCCGCCCATGCCGGGCATGACGCCGAGCGTGATTTCCGGCTGGCCGAACTTCGCCGTCTCCGACGCGATGATGAAGTCGCACATCATGGCGAGCTCGCAGCCGCCGCCGAGCGCGAAACCGGAAACGGCCGCGATCATCGGCTTGCGGGCACCCGCCACGTGCTCCCAGCCGCCGAGGAAATCGCCGAGATAGCTGTCGACGAAATCGAGCGCCTGCATTTCCTTGATGTCGGCGCCGGCGGCAAAGGCCTTCTCGGAGCCGGTGACGACGATCGCACCCACCGCCTTGTCGGCATCGAAGGCCTTCAAAGCCGCGTCGAGTTCGCGCATCAGGACCGAATTCAAGGCGTTCAGCGCCTGCGGCCGATTGAGCGTGATCAGGCCCACGCGCCCGCGCGTTTCGACCAGCAGCGTCTCGTAACTCATTCCCGTCTCCTCCACTTGCGACTCTATCCCGTCAGACGAGAGCGGACGCGCCGGCAAACGGCACGCATCCTTCCTCATGCTGCCCTATTTCTGGCAGTGCGGACAATAAAAGGTCGAGCGCCCCGCCTGAACGATGCGGGCGACCGTACCGCGACAGCCGGGCGTGCGGCAAGCCTCGCCTTCCCGATCGTAGACGGAGAAGCTGTGCTGGAAATAGCCGAGGCTGCCGTCAGCCTGGATGTGATCCTTCAAGGAGGAGCCGCCGGCTACGATCGCATCGGCGATCACCGCGCGGATCGCCTCCGTCAGCGTGAACAAGGCTTGCCTTGCGCGACCGCGCTTGTCGACGAGCGTGCCGGCCGCCCTTTTCGGCGACAGACCCGAGCGCCAAAGCGCTTCGCAGACATAGATATTGCCGAGACCGGCGATCGTCTTCTGATCGAGAAGGGCGGCTTTCAGCGGCTGCGCCTTGCCGGCAAAGCGGGCGGCGAGATAGGCGGCGTCGAGCGCGTTGCCCGTCGGCTCAGCCCCGAGATCGCGGAAGAAGACGTGCTCGGCGATCCTGTCGCGCCGCGCGAGATCCATGAAGCCGAAACGGCGCGGATCGTTGTAGATCACCCGTGCCGGGCCCGACCGCGCATCGAGATGAAAGACCACGTGATCGTGCTTCTCGTCCTTGCCCCGCGGATGCTGGAAAACACCGGGCGTCGCGGGACCCACGCCGGACTCGATCCGGAAGGAGCCGGACATGCCGAGATGCGCGACGATCACGTCGCCGCCTTCCAGATCGATCATCAGATATTTGGCTCGGCGCGAGAGCGCGAGGATCCGGCGGCCGGAAACGGCGGCGGCGAAATTCTCAGGGAACGGAAAGCGCAGATCCGGCCGGCGCAGTTCCGCCCGCACCAGAAGCGCCCCCTCCATCGTCGGCGCCAATCCTCGTTTGACCGTCTCGACCTCAGGCAATTCCGGCATCGGCCGTTTTCCCTTTATCCTTTGTTCATTCCACCGCCGCGCATGCATTCCCATCTCAGGGTTGATGACCTATAGGGATGCAGCGATTCAAAGTGTCATAACGGCCCTTCGTGCGTCCGAAAGACGCACGGTGCGTGGGCCGCGGCGATATCACTGCCGCTGAGATAGCGTGTGTGGGACGATTTCGCTATGGTGCCGGCGAATTTGATTGAAGTGGAGTTTTCGTATGGCGGATGAGCGCGTATCGGCGGGTGGCGGGATGGAGACCTCCTTCGGCTTCCGCGAAGTCGGCGCAGGCGAGAAGCAGCCGCTCGTCAACGACATCTTCCACAAGGTCGCCAAGCGCTACGACATCATGAACGATGTGATGTCGGCAGGTCTGCACCGCATCTGGAAGGATGCGATGATCGCCGCGCTGAACCCGCCGCGCCGGGAAGATTACCGCGTTCTCGATGTGGCCGGCGGCACCGGCGACATCGCCTTCCGCATCGTCGAGGCATCGGACCGAAAGGCGCACGCGACCGTGCTCGACATCAATGGTTCGATGCTCGCCGTCGGCGCCGAGCGCGCCCGCAAAAGAGAGCTCACAGCCAATCTCGACTTCGTCGAGGCCAATGCCGAGGACCTGCCCTTCGCGGCCAATTCCTTCGACGCCTATACGATCGCCTTCGGCATCCGCAACGTGCCGCGCATCGAGGTGGCGCTGAAAGAGGCCTACCGGGTGCTGAAGCGCGGCGGGCGGCTGCTCGTGCTCGAATTCTCCGAGGTCGAGATGCCGCTGCTCGACAGCTTTTACGACGCCTGGTCGTTCCATGCGATCCCGAGATTCGGCAAGCTCATCACCGGCGACGACGCGCCCTATCAGTATCTGGTCGAATCGATCCGGAAATTCCCGAATCAGCGCGATTTCGCGACCATGATCGGCAATGCCGGCTTCTCCCGCGTTTCCTTCACCAACTATACGGGCGGTATTGCGGCGCTGCATTCCGGCTGGAAAATCTGACAGCATGAGCACTCCCGGAGCATATTTCCGTCTTGTGCGGATCGGCTGGGTTCTGGCGCGCGAGAACGCCTTTGCTGCGGTCCCGTCCGAACACCTTCCTCCGCTGGCGCGTTTCGTGCAGAGGCTCGCCGGTCTGCTTGCGCGCCGCGAGGCACGGCTCGAGGCGCGCAGTGGCCGGCTCGCCCGTGCCGTCGAGCGGCTCGGCCCCTCCTATGTCAAGATCGGGCAGTTTCTGGCGACGCGCCCGGATGTCGTCGGCGCCGAGCTCGCCGCTGACCTCTCGCTCCTGCAGGACCGGATGGCGACTTTTCCGCAAAGCGACGCCAAGGCGGCGATCGAAGCCTCGCTCGGCCGCAGCATCGAGTCGCTCTTCACGAAATTTGCCGAACCGATGGCCGCAGCATCGATCGCCCAGGTGCATCCGGCTGTAATCCTGCGCGACGGTCGCCACGAGAAAGTGGCGGTCAAGGTTATCCGCCCGGGTGTGCGCCAGCGCTTCGCCGCCGACATCGAGGCGATGTATCTCGTCTCGCGCATGCAGGAGCGCTTCCTGCCCTATACGCGCCGGCTGAAGCCGGTTGAAGTGACGAAGACGCTCGAGCAGACGACCAAGGTCGAAATGGACCTGAGACTCGAGGCCGCGGCGCTTTCCGAACTTGCCGAGAACACCAAGGAAGATTCCGGTTTTCGCGTACCCAAGGTCGACTGGGAACGCACGGGCCGCGACGTCGTCACGATGGAATGGATCGACGGCGTGAAAATGTCGGACATCGAGGGTCTGAGGGCCGCCGGCCACGATCTGAACCAGCTCGCCGAAACGCTGATCCAGTCCTTCCTGCGGCACACGTTGCGCGACGGCTTCTTTCACGCCGACATGCACCAGGGCAACCTGTTCGTCGACGAGGCCGGCCATATCGTCGCCGTCGACATGGGTATCGTCGGTCGGCTCGGCCGGAAGGAGCGCCGCTTCCTTGCCGAGATCCTCTACGGCTTCATCACGCGCGACTACCAGCGCGTCGCCGACGTGCATTTCGAGGCCGGCTATGTCCCCTCGCATCACGACGCCGCGAGCTTCGCTCAGGCGATCCGCGCCATCGGCGAGCCGATCCACGGCCAGCCGGCCGAGACGATCTCGATGGCGAAGCTCTTGACGCTGCTGTTCGAGGTCACCGAACTCTTCGACATGCAGACGCGGCCCGAGCTCGTTATGCTGCAAAAGACGATGGTCGTCGTCGAGGGTGTCGCGCGCACGCTCAATCCGCGCTTCAACATGTGGAGGGCGTCCGAACCGGTCGTCAGCAAATGGATCAGGGACAATCTCGGGCCGAAGCGCATCGTCGCGGATCTGCGCGACGGTCTGCATGCGGCGCTCAGGGTCGCCGAAGCGGCCCCCGAAATCGCCGCCCGCACGGAACGCTTCTCCGCGGAAATCATGGCCATGACCGAGAACGGCCTGCGCTTCGATGCGGAGACGGCCGAAGCGATCGGCAGAGCCGAGGCGCGCCACACCCGCTCCGGCCGCATCGCGCTTTGGCTCATCGCGGCAACGCTTCTTTATATCGCCTCGCAGCTTGCTTGAGAGATCGTGCCGTGGTGATTTGCCCCTCACAGCGCCGTGCGTCTTTTCAGACGCACAAAGGTCGCTGTAGCACTTTTAAATTGCTGCATGTTTTTGTCCTTAAATCAGCTACGTTTCAAGGAAACATGCAATAGCCCTCTCCCCGCAAGCTGAGCGAGGGGACAAGGCAGTGCGGCAAATATCTTCTTGTCCACCGAAGAGGAAATGATGAGCACACCTTCTCTCCGTATCCGTGCCGCCTCTGTCTCCGATTGGGAGGCGATCGCTGCCCTGCGGGACCTGCCCGGCGTTCGCGCCGGCACGCTGCGCCTGCCCTTCGCGCGCCCGGAACAGACGCGGAAATGGCTCGAAAACTTCACGGAGACCGACACGATCATCGTCGCCGAGCTCGAAGGCAGCATCGTCGGGGTCGCCGGCTTGCACCGGCACAGGGGCCGGCGGCAGCATGCTGCCGATCTCGGCATGTCGGTCCATGACGACTACAGGCGCCGCGGCATCGGCAAGGCGTTGCTCGAGGCGCTGCTCGAGGCGGCAGACCGCTGGCTCGGCATTTCCCGCATCGAGCTCACCGTCTTCACCGACAACGAGGCCGCGATCGCCCTCTACAGGCAGGCGGGCTTCGTCACCGAAGGCACCCTGAAGTCCTACGCAATGCGCGACGGCGTGCTTGCAGACGTCTTGGCGATGGCGCGCCTACACCCGTGATCGCAAAGACAGTCCCGCCCGCCTTTGACTGGGCGGAGCAAGCTTCAACGGCGGGAACTGGAGACGGAGGTAACGAACCATGGATCTCGGTATCGAAGGCAGACGAGCTCTCGTTCTCGGCGGCAGCAAGGGACTCGGACGCGGCATCGCCGAAGCGCTCGCGGCCGAAGGCGTCGCCGTCGCGTTGACGGGCCGGAACGAAGAAGCGGCGATGAAGGTCGCTAGCGAGGTCGGGCCTGCCGCTGCGGGCTTTTCGCTCGACCTTGCAAATCCGGAAGCCATAGACCCGTTCCTCAACCGGTTGGCGACCTTCGGCACGATCGACCTCCTGGTTCTGAACGGCGGCGGACCGCCGCCGACGCTCGCCGCGAATGTCGATCCGGAATTCTGGCGGGCACAGTTCGAGGCGATGGTGCTTTCGGGCATGCGCATCGTCCACCGTCTGCTGCCGGCGATGCGGGCGCGCCGCTTCGGCCGCATCATCGCCGTTGCCTCCACCAGCATCCGCGAGCCGATCCCGAGCTTGACCGCTTCCAATGCGCTACGCAGCGCTCTTGCCGGTTGGATGAAGACGCTCGCCGCCGAGGTCGCGGTCGACGGCGTCACGGTCAACATGCTGCTCCCCGGACGGCTCGCGACAGATCGGACGCTGAGCTTCGACCGGATGGATGCTGCGAGCGAGGGCGAGAGCGTCGAGACGGTCGCCGCGCGCAGCCAGTCCGAAATCCCTGTCGGCCGTTACGGAACGCCCGCCGAATTCGGGGCCGCCGCGGCCTTTCTCGCGAGCCGCCAAGCTGCCTACATCACCGGCGTCGCGCTCCCCGTCGATGGCGGGCTCAGCCGGTCGATCCTTTAGATTGGCGCGGGATGCGGGCGGAAAACCGCGCAGACTTTTCCTCGTCCCACGCTGATCCACGTCGAATGACGCCAACGGGCCAGACGCGGTGCTTCCGAGCGGAGGCTTGCCTCAATGCATGTCGAAGATCAGCGAACGGTGCGCAGCCATGCCTGCCGTGACGCCGTCGCCAACGGCATGGGAGACAGAGCCCGCCGCCCGTGCCGCGTCGCCGCAGGCAAAGACGCCGGCAACGCTCGTCGCTTTTGTCGCGTCCGTTCGGATATAGGGGCCGAGCGGCCCCTCCTCGAGCGCGCGGCCGAGCGCCTCGGGCAGACCATTGGCCATGCGCGTCCGCGGAGCGGTGAACAGGCCGTCGAGCGGAACCTTCCGCCCGCCGGCCAGGATCACCGTCGGTTTTGACCCTTCCACGGCGACGACGCCTTCCCTTGCGATCTCCACACCGCGTGCCGCGAGCATCGCCTCCTCAGCGGCATCAGGCTCGAACGCGTCATTGACGAAAAGCGTGGTCGGCCCTGATTTGACGCTCCGCCATGTGCAGGAGGGCGTGCAGTGTGATCGAAAGTCTGCTATCGCGTTTCATGTAACTTATCGTGTTACATGATACTGCCTTAGTCAAGTCTCCCGCCGCCTTTCATGTGCTCGACTTCCGGCAATTGCGCGCGCAAAGGCGGTCGAGTAGGGTCCCATCAAAAGAAAAGGGAGCGGCCAGGAAGGGCCGAAACCGGATGACTTTATCGGGCAAGCGCATTCTTCTTATCATTTCCGGCGGCATCGCGGCCTATAAGAGCCTCGAGCTCATCCGCCGCCTGCGCGAGCACGGCGCGGAGGTCCGGCCGGTGATGACGGCGGCGGCGCAGCAATTCGTGACGCCGCTTGCCGTCGGCGCGCTTTCCGCGTCGCATGTGTTCATCGATCTCTTTTCGCGCGAGGACGAACAGGACGTCGGCCATATCCGGCTTGCGCGCCATTGCGATCTCGTCGTCGTGGCGCCGGCGACGGCCGATCTGATGGCCAAGATGGCAAACGGCCACGCCGACGATCTCGCCTCCACGGTGCTGCTTGCGACCGACAGGCCGGTGCTCATCGCGCCGGCGATGAATCCCAAGATGTGGATGCATCCGGCGACGCGACGCAATCACGCGACGCTCGCTGGCGACGGGGTCCGCTTCGTCGGCCCGGCGACCGGCGAGATGGCCGAGAGCGGCGAAGCGGGAGAAGGCCGGATGGCGGAGCCGCTCGAGATCGTCGCGGCGGTCGAGGCGATGCTCAGCGAAGCAAGGCCGCTTGCCGGCAAGAAGGCGATCGTCACCTCCGGCCCGACGCACGAGCCGATCGACCCGGTGCGCTATATCGCCAATCGCTCGTCCGGCAAGCAGGGCCACGCGATCGCTCAGGTGCTTGCGCGGCTCGGCGCGGAGGTGACGCTCGTCTCCGGGCCGGTGACGATCCCAGATCCCGCCGGCGTCCGCGTCATCCGGGTGGAGCGCGCCGAAGAGATGCGCGACGCCGTGCTGGCGGAGCTTCCTGCAGACGTCGCGGTGATGGTGGCGGCCGTGGCCGACTGGCGCGTGGCATCGGCTGCAGGCAACAAGATCAAGAAGCGGCCAGGCGAGACGCCCCCGCCCCTTCAGCTTGCGGAAAATCCGGATATCCTGAAGACGGTCGGCCATCACGCTTCGCGCCCGAAGCTGGTGATCGGCTTTGCCGCCGAGACCGAGAACGTCGCGGAAAACGGCCGCACCAAGCTCGAAAAAAAGGGTGCCGACTACATCCTGGCGAACGACGTTTCGCCGGCGACCGGCATCATGGGCGGCGACCGCAATCGGGTGAAGCTCATCGGCGGGGACGGCAGCGAGGATTGGCCGGAAATGGGCAAGGACGACGTGGCTGCGAGACTGGCGGCGCTGGTCGTTGCGAAACTCTCCGAATAGCCCTTACGAATGGGTATGATAGACCCACCCCGCCTTTATGCCGGAGCTCCCATCAAGTGAGTTCGAGGTCGCTTCCGGCCGCCAGTGGCAGGGAGTTGGCCACGGGACGGTTCTGGACCGGAGCATCGGTCGCGCCGAAAAGACGAACGTCGACGCCGTTTTCACCGACGATCACCGCGGAGCCGTCCGGGATTTCGGCCCAGGCGGTATCGTCATTGAGGGGCTCGGAAACCAGACAGTAACCGCCCTGCGGCCCCATCGGCGCGGCGTAGAGCGTCGGCGCCTTTCGGTCGGAGGCGTAGCGGACGGCGAAGAGTTCTTCGCCGTTGGAAAAAGCGGCGGTGAAGCGAACAAGGCCGCGGCGACCGAGTTGCCCGGCGAGCCGTTCGACGAAGCCGAGCACATCGGCGACGGCGCCCAGCGGATTGCTTTCGAGGCCAAACTGCAGGGCGAGCAGGAATAAAAGCTCCGAATCCGTGGTCCCGGTGCGCGCCGCATAGAGCTCGTCGTCGAGCATGTTTTCCATCGGCCGGCGCAGATGCTCGAAGTCACCGATCTGGCCGTTATGCATGAAGGCCCAGCGACCGAAGACGAAGGGATGGCAATTGTCGCGCCGCGTGCCGCCGCCGGTCGCCGCACGGACATGGGCGAGGAAAAGGTGAGAGCGGATCTGTCGTGCGATGCTTTTCAGGTTGCAATCGGACCAGGCGGGCAGGATGTCACGATAGCGGCCGGGCTCCGGTCGGTCCCCATACCAGGCGATGCCGAAGCCGTCGCCATTGGTGGCGGTCTTCGCTCGCGTCGCGCAATGGGATTGTTCGATCAGTGAGTGCGCGGGCGACGATACGAGCTCCTCCAGGTAGAGCGGCTCTCCACGATAGGCAGCCCAACGGCACATGCGTCATCACTCCGGTCTTTTTTGCTCTCTGATAAGAGAAGCGATTCGTTAACCATCGTCACGGCGATGTTTCAACGGAACATGGTAAAAATGCGTTAACACTTGTCGCATCGAGTGCTTTCGACGGTAGCAAGACGCCGCTATGAACGCTGTTTCCATCGGCACAATGGAAAGTGATTTCGAACAAATATTCCACATTGACAAATTTCGTTCATTTCGTTTCATTTTCGACCCATCATCAAAAGGGCTCGGCCGGGAGGAACGACATGAACGTCAAGCGCAAACTGGGCGTTGGCCTCATCGGCACGGGCTTTATGGGCAAGGCCCATGCGCTCGGCTTCACCATTGCGGCGCGGGTCTTCGACCTCCCCTTCGAACTGGATCTGGTTTCGGTTGCGGATGTGACGCAGGAAAGCGCGGAGGCCGCCCGTGGGCGCCTCGGTTTCCGCAAGGCGACAGCTAATTGGCGCGATCTATTGACCGATCCGGACATCGATATCATCGACATCACCACGCCGAACCTTCTGCACAAGGAGATGGCGCTTGCAGCCATTGCGCACGGCAAGCATGTCTATTGCGAGAAGCCGCTGGCGCCGACGGTCGCCGACTGCGCCGAGATGGTCGCGGCGGCGGAAAAAGCGGGCGTCGTCACCCAGGTCGGCTTCAACTATCTGAAGAACCCGCTGATCTTCCTCGCCAAGGACATTATCGAAAGCGGCGAGATCGGCGAAATCCGGTCGTTCCGCGGCATCCATGCGGAAGATTTCATGGCGGATGCCAGCATTCCGTGGGCATGGCGGCTCGATCCCAGGAGCGGCGGCGGCGCGCTCGCCGATATCGGCAGCCATATCATCGCCTGCATGCGCCATCTGGTCGGGCCGGTCAGGTCCGTACTCGCCGAGACCGTGATCCATATTCCCGAGCGCCCCGTCTCGCATGGCGCGACGGAGACCCGGCCGGTCGAGGTGGATGACGTAGCCCGTGCCTTCGTCCGTTTCGAGAACGGTGCCTCGGGCAGCTTCGAGGCGAGCTGGATCGCAACCGGCCGCAAGATGCAGCACGATTTCGAGATTTACGGTTCCAAGGGCAGCATCGTCTTCACCCAGGAGCGGCTGAACGAGATCAAGATCTATTATGCCGGCGACGACATCCGCAGCCGTGGCTTCCGCACCATCTGGGCCGGACCGGAACATCCGCCCTACGGAGCCTTCTGCGTGGCACCCGGACACCAGATCGGCTTCAACGATTTGAAGGCGATCGAAGTCAACGAATTCCTGGAGGCGATCGCCAAGGACGGCAAACCTTCCACCGACTTCCGCGAGGGCTACGAGGTGCAGAAAGTCCTCTCCGCGACTTATCAGTCGGCCAGGACGAAGGAGTGGGTGGAAATCGGCTAGGCGCTATTTAGAAGGCCCCGCGCACCTGCCGGCAACAAGGGAAAGAGCGGGAAAATGGAACGTTCGTTCTGTCCCATTAACCGCCAATCGATTAGACTGAGGAAAACGGGACATGAGCAAGCTGGAGACGCTGAACGATGCCCACGCCGGAAACGACCACCGATGTCCCCCAGGATTTCGAGGCGCTGAAGGCCGTGATCCTTGAGCGCAAGGCGCAACTGCCGAAACGGCTGAAGCAGGTGGCCGCGTACTCGCTCGACAATCCGGACGAGATCGCCTTCGGAACGGCAGCAAGCATTGCGACCTCCGCCGATGTCCAGCCGTCGACGCTCGTTCGCTTCGCCCAGCATTTCGGTTTCGAGGGCTTTTCGAGCCTGCAGCAGATCTTTCGCGCCCGGCTGCGCGAGCGGACTCCCGGCTACGAGGAACGGCTGAAGGCGCTTCGCGGCAACGATCACAGCAAGCTTGAAAGCGGTTCGATCTTCAACGGCTTCGTTGCGGCCGCACATCGATCGCTCGACAATATCGCGACATCCGTGGACCCGGAAGCCTTCGAGCGCGCCGTCGATATCCTCGCCAAGGCGGATACGATCTACCTCATCGCCAAGCGGCGCTCCTATCCCATTTCAAGCTACATGGCCTATGCCTTCGGCAAGCTGAAGGTGAAATACCAGCATGTCGGCACGGCCGCGGGTATCGACGACGACATGCTTGCGATGGCGACGAAGCAGGATGCCGCCTTTGCGGTGAGCTTCTCGCCCTACGCCTCCGAAAGCGCCAGCCAGGCTCGCCTGCTTGCCAGTCGCAGGGTGCCGGTCGTTTCATTGACCGACTCCGCCTTCTCGCCGCTCGCCGAGTCTTCCAAGGTCTGGTTCGAGCTCGTCGAAGCCGATCACGCCGGCTTCCGCTCGCTTTCCGCCAGCATGGCCTTCGCCATGGCGCTCACCGTGGCTATCGCCGAAAAGCGGCGGCGCGCGGAGGATACCGCCACAAGATAGAACGGAAATTCCATATTGACGAAGAGACGGAATTTATGTTTCATACGCTCATCGCCCATGAGATAACGACAACTGTCGGCGCCCGCGCGGCGTCCGCGGGGAGGAAGCAGTGAGCCAGATTCCATCGACAAAGGACGGCGACAAGCCCCTCGACATCATCACGATCGGCAGAGCCTCCGTCGACCTTTATGGCCAGCAGATCGGCACGCGGCTTGAAGACGTGGCAAGCTTTGCCAAATCGGTCGGCGGCTGCCCCTGCAACATCTCGGTCGGCACCGCACGCCTCGGTCTGAAATCGGCGCTGTTGACGCGCGTCGGCAACGAGCAGATGGGCCGCTTCATCCGCGAGCAGCTTGAGCGCGAAGGGGTCGAAACGCGCGGCATCGTCACCGATCCGGAGCGGCTGACGGCACTCGCAATCCTGGCGGTCGAGAACGAGAAATCCTTCCCGCTGCTCTTCTATCGCGACCATTGTGCGGACAACGCGCTCAACGAGGACGACATAGCAGAGGACTTCATCCGCTCGGCAAGAGCAATCCTCGTCACCGGCACGCATTTCTCCAAGCCGAACACCGACGCCGCCCAGCGCAAGGCGATCAGGATCGCCAAGGAGAGCGGTGCGAAGATCGTCTTCGATATCGACTATCGTCCGAACCTCTGGGGCCTTGCCGGCCACGATGCCGGCGAGAGCCGCTATATCGCCTCGGACCGCGTCTCTGCCCACCTGAGGACCGTGCTCGGCGATTGCGACCTGATCGTCGGCACCGAGGAAGAAGTTCTGATCGCATCGGGCGAGAGCGACCTGCTCCAGGCGCTGAAGACGATCCGCTCGCTCTCCGAGGCGACGATCGTCTTGAAGCGCGGGCCGATGGGCTGCATCGTCTATGACGGGCCGATCTCGGACGACCTTGAGGACGGCATCGTCGGCAAAGGCTTCCCGATCGAGGTCTACAACGTCCTCGGCGCAGGCGACGCCTTCATGTCCGGCTTCCTGCGGGGCTGGCTCAAGGGCGAGCCGCATGCGACCTCCGCCACCTGGGCCAATGCCTGCGGTGCCTTCGCCGTTTCGCGGCTTCTCTGCGCGCCGGAAATCCCTACCTGGATCGAGTTGCAATATTTCCTCGAGCACGGCAGCAAGGAGAAGGCGCTGCGCAAGGACGAGGCGATCAACCACGTCCACTGGGCGACGACGCGCCGGCGCGACATCCCGCTCCTAATGGCGCTCGCCATCGACCATCGCAGCCAGCTCGAGGATATCGCCGAGGGCAATCCGGAGCTGCTTCAGCGCATTCCCGCCTTCAAGGCGCTCGCCGTCAAGGCCGCCGCTGAGGTCGCTGGCGGCCGCTCCGGCTTCGGCATGCTGATTGACGATAAATATGGCCGCGACGCACTTTTTGCCGCGGGCGCCCACCGCGACTTCTGGATCGCCAAGCCGATCGAGCTTCCAGGCTCGCGGCCGCTGCAGTTCGAATTCAGCCAGGATCTCGGCAGCCGCCTCATTGACTGGCCGGTCGACCATTGCATCAAGGTGCTTTCCTTCTACCATCCGGACGACCCGGCCGAGCTCAAGGCGGCCCAGGTCGCCAAGCTTCGTTCGGCCTTCGAGGCGGCGCGCAAGGTGGGCCGCGAAATCCTGATCGAGATCATCGCCGGCAAACACGGCCCGCTCGATGATCAGACCATTCCACGCGCCCTCAACGAGCTTTATGATGCCGGGCTGAAACCCGATTGGTGGAAACTCGAGCCGCAGACGAGCCGCGGCGCCTGGGCTGCCATCGATGCCGTGATCGAAACGCGCGATTCTCTTTGCCGGGGCGTTGTGCTGCTCGGCCTCGAAGCCCCTTACGAGGTGCTGAAGGACGGCTTCGCGGCGGCGAGAACGTCAAAGACGGTGAAGGGCTTTGCGGTCGGCCGGACGATCTTTGCCGATGCCGCCAAGGGCTGGCTCGGCGGCACGATCACCGACGAGCAAGCCGTCGCCGACATGGCGGCTAAGTTCAAGGCGCTGGTGGATCTCTGGCTGCAACTCGGGGAGACAAAGGCCGCATAGCCAAAAAGCTGTGGACGGCTTTAAACGAAGGGCGGAGCCAGGACTTCGCCATCAGGAGGAAACAAAATGAGCCAGAAAACCGTGCGCCTCACCATGGCCCAGGCCGTGGCGCGGTTCCTGACCCGGCAGATGACGATCATCGACGGCGAGCGGGTGCCGATCTTCGGCGGGGTCTTCGCGATCTTCGGCCATGGCAATGTCGCCGGCGTCGGCGAAGCCCTCTATGCCGTGCGTGAAACCCTGCCGACCTACCGCGCGCAGAACGAACAGGGCATGGCGAACGCCGCGATCGCCTTCGCCAAGGCGAGCTTCCGCCGCCGTTTCATGGCCTGCACGAGCTCTATCGGTCCCGGCGCCCTCAACATGGTCACCTCGGCGGCGCTCGCCCATGTCAACCGGCTGCCGGTCCTCTTCCTCCCCGGCGACGTTTTCGCAAACCGCCGGCCCGATCCGGTGCTGCAGCAGGTGGAGGGCTTCGCTGACGGCACGATCTCGGCCAATGATTGCTTCCGCCCGGTGTCGCGCTATTTCGATCGCATAACCCGGCCCGAGCAGATCATCCCGGCGCTTCGCCGTGCCATGCAGGTGCTGACGGATCCTGCCGACTGCGGCCCGGTGACGCTTTCGCTATGCCAGGACGTCCAGGCTGAGGCCTACGACTATCCGGAGTCCTTCTTCGACGAGAAAGTGTGGGTGCAGCGCCGCATCGAGCCCGATCTCGACGAATTGGCCTCCGCGATCGCGACTCTCAAGGCGGCGAAGAAACCCATCATCATCGCCGGCGGCGGCGTGCTCTATTCCGAAGCGACCGCCGAACTTAAGGATTTCGCCGAGAAGTACGGCATTCCGGTCGTCGAGACGCAAGCCGGCAAGTCGGCGCTGCCGCATTCGCATGCGCTCAACATGGGCTCGGTCGGCGTCACCGGCACCTCCGCCTCGAACCGGCTTGCCGAGGAGGCCGACGTCGTGCTCGCCGTCGGCTCGCGGCTGCAGGATTTCACCACCGGCTCCTGGGCGCTCTTCAAGAACGACGAACTCAAGATCATCGGCCTCAACGTCCAGCCCTTCGATGCCGGCAAGCACAACGGCCAGCCGCTGATTTCCGACGCGCGGACCGGCCTCAATCGCATGTCCGGCGGGCTCGCCGGCTATAAGGCAGATGCCGCTTGGACCGAGAAGGCCAAGGCCGGCAAGGCCGAGTGGCTCGAGGCGGCCGACAAGGCGACCGCCACCACCAATGCGACTCTTCCCTCGGATGCCCAGGTGATCGGCGCCGTCCAGCGCGCCCGCGGCGGCAGGAAGACGACGCTCGTCTGCGCCGCCGGCGGTCTGCCCGGCGAGCTGCACAAGCTCTGGCAGGCGGAAGAGCCCGGCGGCTACCATATGGAATACGGCTTCTCGACCATGGGCTATGAAGTGGCCGGCGGCCTTGGCGTCAAGCTCGCCAAGCCCGACAGCGACGTGATCGTGATGGTCGGCGACGGCAGCTACATGATGCTGAACTCGGAGATCGCCTCGTCGATCATGCTCGGCGCCAAATTCACCATCGTGCTCTTGGACAATGCCGGCTATGGCTGCATCAACCGGCTGCAGATGGAAACCGGCGGCGCGAACTTCAACAACTTGCTGAGGGACACCCACCACGTGGAGTTGCCTCAGATCGACTTCGCCGCGCATGCGGCCGCGATGGGTGCGGTCACCCGCAAGGTCGGCTCGATCCCGGAACTCGAAGCGGCGCTCGCGGAAACTGCAAGCGAGCCGCGTACGACCGTGATCGTCATCGATACCGATTCGTTGATCACGACGGAGGCTGGCGGCCATTGGTGGGACGTCGCGGTTCCCGAGGTTTCGGAGCGCGAGCAGGTGAAGGCGGCTCGCGCGGGCTATGAAAAGGCGCTTCAGTCGCAGCGCTTCGGCTGATCTCAATCAACCGCGGGCGCCGGCTACATCTGGGGCCCTCTCCTCGGGTTTAACCCGAAGACTAGCCCTCTCCCCGCAGGCGGGGAGAGGGATTTTGGACGATGCGACACGTCCCTTCTCCCCGCAAGCGGGGAGAAGGTGGCGGCAGCCGGATGAGGGGCCTTGCTGCTCGTACACCAGAGACAATAAGAAGCATCCGCTTCAAGCAGACGACGAACAGAAAGTGAAACATATGATCCGCTACGGAACCAACCCGATCGCCTGGAGCAATGACGACGACCATACGATCGGCGCGCATCTGACGCTCGAGGATTGCCTCTCCGATTGCCAGAAGATCGGTTTCGACGGCATAGAAAAGGGCCACAAGATGCCCACCGATCCGGAAGCGCTGAAGCGGAAGCTCGCCTCCTATGACCTCGTCTTCGTGTCCGGCTGGCACTCGACCAATCTGCTGACGCACGATGTCGAGACCGAGAAAAAGGCGATCCAACCGCATCTCGATCTCTTGAAGCACAATGGCTGCAGGGTGGCGATCGTCTGCGAGACCTCGAATGCGATCCACGGCGACGACTCCAAGTCGCTCGTCAAGGACAAGCCGGTGCTGCCGGCGGACCAGTGGAAGAAGTTCGGCGCCGACCTCGAGGCGATTGCTGAGTATTGCGCCGACCAGGGTATCGACCTCGTTTACCACCACCACATGGGCACGATCGTCCAGACCGGCGAAGAGATCGACCTCTTGATGGAGAAGACGGGCCCGGCGACGAAGCTGCTGCTCGACACGGGCCACGCCTGGTTCGGCGGCTCGGACCCGGCCGAAGTGGCGCGGAAATATATGAATCGCGTCCGCCATATCCATTGCAAGAACGTCCGCCCGGCGGTCCGCAAAGTGGTCGAAGCCGAAGGCCTCTCCTTCCTCGAAGGCGTGCGCCGCGGTGTCTTCACGGTGCCGGGTGACGCCGAAGGCGGCGTCGACTTCCTGCCGGTGCTGAAAATCGCCGCCGAGCACGGCTATGATGGCTGGCTGGTGATCGAGGCCGAGCAGGATTCCGCCGTGCGCAATCCGTTCGAATATCAGTCGCTCGGGCTGAAATCGCTGAAGGCGTTTGCGAAGGAGGCGGGGCTGGAACGGGTATAATCCCCCTCATCCGGCTGCCGTCACCTTCTCCCCGCTCGCGGGGAGAAGGGATATGCCGCGCCCTCTCGATCCACCTCTCTTCGCGGAGGGGAGAGGGCTAGTCCTCGGGTTAACCCGAGGAGAGGGGCAGGTCGCGAATGCGGCCACCAAGGAAGAAGTCAGGAGACGTCGAAATGCCCAAACTGCTCGTCAAACCGAAAGCACGAACCGGCCTGATGCAGGACATCACGCCGGAAAGCGCCGGCTGGACCTATGTCGGTTTCGCGCTCAACCGGCTGAAGGCCGGCGAGTCGACCGGCGGAGAGGCGGGAGAGAAGGAACTCTGCCTCGTCCTCGTCAGCGGCAAAGCGAATATCTCCGTCGACGGCGAGGATTTCGGCGAACTCGGCGAGCGCATGACACCCTTCGAGGGCCAGCCCTATGCCGTCTATGTGCCGAAGGGAAGCAAATGGCGGGCGGAAGCGACGACCGATTTCGATCTTGCGGTCTGCTCCGCCCCCGGCGGCGACGGCTTCAAGGCCAAGGTCATCCGCCCCGGCACGCACCCGCAGATGACGCGCGGCAAGGGCACCAACACCCGCTACGTCACCAATATCATGCCGGAGGACGACGGTTCGGCGCAGTCGCTGCTCGTCGTCGAGGTGATCACGCCCGGCGGCCATACCTCCTCCTATCCGCCGCATAAGCACGACCAGGACAACTTGCCAGTCGAAAGCTATCTCGAAGAAACCTATTACCATCGCCTCAATCCGCCGCAGGGCTTCGCCATGCAGCGCGTCTATACGGATGACCGCTCGCTCGATGAGACGATGGCGGTGGAAGACGGCGACGTGACGCTGGTGCCGAAGGGCTACCACCCGGTCGCGGCCGTGCACGGCTACGACGTCTATTATCTCAACGTCATGGCCGGGCCGAAGCGCATCTGGAAGTTCCACAACGCCAAGGAACATGAGTGGCTATTCACGGGCGTCTGAGCCGGTACGGCAAGCTCTCGACTATTAGTGCGGACACTCTATCGTATATTGCTTGAGGCAGATACGAGGAGCGTCCGATGCACATCGACGGCCAATGCCATTGCGGCTTCGTGACCTATGAAGCGGAGATCGACCCTGAAGACGTGTCGATCTGCCATTGCACCGATTGCCAGCGGCTGACGGGTTCGGCCTATCGCGTGACCGCCAGCACGCCGCGTAGTTCCTTCCGACTGACCGGCGGCGAACCGGAGCTTTACGTCAAGATCGCCGAAAACGGGCGCCGGCGGCTGCAATTCTTCTGTCCGCAATGCGGTTCGCCGATCTATACGACCGGCACCGACGAGGATGCCGAGGAGATCGGCATTCGTGTCGGCACCATCAATCAGCGGCGCGAGCTTGTACCGCGTTCGCAAATCTGGTGCTCCTCCGCCCTGCCTTGGGTCGACACCGGCAAGCTGCCGGGGCGGCAGAGTGAATAGTGATTCAAGCGACCGGATAGGGCCCGTTGGCAAAGACGGTGTCGTGATAACCCTTGGACCCTATTTCGAGGGCGAGCGGGCTCCGGAAATCCTCTCCGCGCCGAAGGCATCGGAGCACATGCCGGAAATCGTACTTCGGGCGCCAGGCGAGCGAGGCCATTGCCTGGGCGCTGACATAGACGCGGTCGATCGTCGGGAAGAGCCGCCATCCGCGTTCGGCATAAAGCACCTCGCATTCGGGAAAATGACGCCGGACGATGGCAGGCGCGTCCGTCCGCAACGTTGCGAGATCGTCACGCGCGAAGGGCGTCGGCGCCGACACGATGTAGCGGCCGAAGCGAATCTCTTCCGCCTTTTCTAGCGCCGCGATATGCGCACTCACCACGTCCTCGATGTCCGCGCGGCGATTGAGCAACTCGTTCGCCTGCGCATTGGCCGTATCGTAGCGGCCGCGGATTTCCGCATCGTCGTCTGCCTCTGGAAAGAAACGCGAGGTGCGCAGGACGACTACGGGCAACCCGTGCCGGCGGGAGAAGAGTTCGCATAGGCCTTCCGCCGCGACTTTGCTGACGCCGTAAATGTTGCGCGGAATCGGCGTCACTTCCTCGGTGATCCATGCGGCCGGCTCACCGGGCGCCGGCGTCAGAGCCGAACCGAAAGCGCTCGTAGTGCTGGTGAAGACGAAGGCGCCGACGCCGGCCTCGGCTGCCTCTTCGAGCAGGTTGAGCGTACCGGCGATATTGGTCTCGACGAATTCGGAATAGCCGTGCGTTGCGACATGCGGCTTGTGCAGCGTCGCGGCGTGGACGACGGCGCGAACATTCTTCAGTGCCTGGCGGACGAAGGCACGGTCGGCGATCGATCCGACGAGATCGGTGAAATCGCAAGGCTTGATATCGATGCCGCGAACATCGCGGCCTGCCGCGAGCAGGCTTCGCATCAACGCCTCCCCCAAGTGGCCGGCGCTTCCCGTCACCAGAATCGTCATGCATCACTCCTCGGTTTCCCAGATCACCATGATTTTGGGTCGAATCGACCCAAATCATAAACGTGATCGAAGTCAGAGCGGAATGCGGGCGGAAAACCGCGCATACTTTTCCTCATGCCGCTCCAGAGGCTAACCGGAGCCAAGCGGGAGGAACAACGCATAAAATATGCGCCACGATCACGTCAGTGTCGTTACCAGGCGGCCCGTCGTACCGTCGGCAAGCGGAATGCGCTCCCAAAGCACGCGGCCGGCGACGATCGGCACGTCGGCACGGCCGTTGGGGCCGGTCTCGACGACGAGCGACGCCACGCGTCCATCGTGCCAGCCGAGTTCGTCAAGGTCGCCTTCCGCCTTCTGGATTTCCTCCGACGCGTAGCGGAACATCGGCGCTCCCAGTAGGTCCCGCCGCCATTCCGACCGCCGGGACGACGAGGCCGCCAGCAGCCGGTGTGAGTGGTCGCAGATCAGATGAACCCGCGCCGTCGAGGTTTCGACCAGCCGTTTGAGCGCCGCATCGGCCGTCGACGGCATCTTTGCGAAGACGTGCTCCAGCGCCCGTTGCTGGCTTTCGGAAGGTGTCAGGACGCCCGCCTCCCAGCGCGACACGGTCGCCTGCGTTACCTGCAGGAGCTCCGCCACATGGCTCTGCTTCATGCAGGCGAAGAGCCGCAAGCGCTTCAGCCTTCGCCCCGTGTAAAGCATCGCAACCTCCTTCGCGTCTTCGCTTTGCCGCAAGACTACGAAAACGCTATACCAGCATCGGGCTCAACGAAAAACACCGACGAGCAGAACATGCCAAAGGGCGAATTCAGGGTGATGCCGCGCCGCATTGCCGGCGTCGACGTGGTGGAAGCCGCGACGCGCCACGCATTCGCGCGCCATACGCACGAGCAGTTCGGGATCGGCCTGATTCATGAAGGGGCGCAGAGGTCGCTCAGTGGCCGCGGCACGGTCGAAGCCGAGGCAGGCGACGTGATCACCGTTAATCCGGGAGAGGTCCATGACGGCGCGCCCATCGGCAGTGCCGGCCGCTCCTGGCGGATGCTTTACCTCGATCCCGCCCTAGTCGCTGCGGCGGTAGACGACATCAGCGAAGGCCGCAGGCGCAGTTGCGAATTCAGCGACCCGGTGATCAGGAGCGCCCGGCTTGCAGCCCGCTTCCGCGCGATTTTCGCGGTGACCGCAGACGGCTCCGATACGATGCTGCATTGGGAGGAACTGGCCGTCACCCTGCTCGCGGAGGCGATGCGGCTCGCCCCACGGCAAGGCACTCCGGTCAAGGTGCCGACATCGCTCGCTTCAGCCGTGAACCTCATCGACGACGACCCGCTGGCGCCGCTCACGCTTTCGGATCTCGCGGGCGAGTGCGGGCTGAGCCGTTACCAGGTCGTGCGCGGCTTTGCCAAAACGACGGGGCTCACGCCGCATGCCTATCTCATCCAGCGACGGATCGACATCGTCCGGCGGCTGATCGCCGATGGCACGCCGCTCGCGGAAGCGGCGATTGCCGGCGGCTTTACCGACCAGAGCCATATGACGCGCGTTTTCGTGCGCAAATTCGGATTCTCCCCCGGCGCCTATGCCCAAGCGATGAACTGACTTCTCGCAATTCCGTACAAGACCGCTCGCTGCCGATCGGTTCATCTGCCGCCATTGTCAATTGGAATGGGCGGCAGGATGTCAAAGCAATTTCAAGGGTATATTTATCTGTCGCTCGCCATGGTGCTCGTCGGCAGCACCGTGATCGCGAGCAAGGTCATAGCCTCGGGCCTGCCGCCATTTTCGGCAACGGCGCTGCGCTTCGCGATCGCCTTGCCGCTTTTCCTTGGGCTGATGCGCGCAACCGCAACCCCTTGGCCGCGGCCGCCGAAGGGCGATTGGCTCATCCTCTTCCTCCAGGCGGGTGCCGGCAGCGTCGGCTATACGACCCTGCTCATTTCCGGCCTGAAGCTCGCGCCCGCGGCCGATGCCGGCGTCATCATCGGCACCCTTCCCGTGGTCTCGGCGGCCATTGCCGTCGTCATCCTCGGCGAAAGGCCGCATCGCTCCGTGCTCATGGCCGCTCTCCTCGCCGCTGCGGGCGTTCTCGTGATCGTCTTCCGGCCGGGGGCCGGCGAGCAGCATTCGCTCGCCGGCAGTGCGCTGATCTTCGGCGCCGTCGTATGCGAAGGTCTGTTCATTCTCCTCGGCAAGCGCCTCGACTCAGAGATTCCGCCGCTGACCCTGTCGGCGCTGATGGCGGGCTTCGGCGGCGCGATCGCCATCCCGTTTGCACTTGCGGAGCTTCCTCTGGCGGGGCCAGCAGACGCGCCTGCCTTTGCCGCCGTCGCATATTACGCGCTCGTGCCGACGGTCGGCGGCTTCCTGCTCTGGTATGCCGGGCTGGAAAAGGTAAGCGGCACCGAGGCCGCAGTCTTCACCGCGCTTGCCCCGGTCTCCGCCCTTCTCCTCGCCGCTGCCGCTCTTGGCGAGCCGATTGCCGCTAACCAGATGATCGGCATGGGCTCCGTGCTCCTGGCCGTCTTGAGTCTCAGCCTCCGGACCACCAATCTCACACGTATCGGACACGCGGCGCGGCCCAGGACCGGCCAGCAGGAAAGGTGATCTCATGTCTTTTAAGCACTCAGACGATATCTGGAACGACTTCCCCGAACTGGCCGCGGGCGCGCTTCACGTCATGGGTATCCGCAAGGAGGTCGCGGTCGACGCACAGGTCGCGCATTTCGAAGCGGTGGCGAGGGCACGGCTTTCGGAGCGCACTGAGGGCGAATTCCCGGAGATACAGGCCTGGCGCCGCGCCTTCGCACGGATGGGACTGAAGCCGACGCAATATCGCTCGGCCTCCGAAGCGCTTCTTAGGCGTTACAGGAAGGAGGGAGCGCTACCGAAAATCCATCCGATGATCGATCTCTGCAACGCGGCGTCGCTGGCGTTTGCCATCCCGATCGCTGTCTTCGATCTTGCGAAGGTCACCGGCGATCTCGAGGTCCGGCCTGCCGTCGGTGATGAGATCTACACGACGTTCTCCGGCGACATGGAACGCCCTGAGCCGCAAGAAATCATTTTCGCCGATACGAGCGGACGCGCGCATGCGCGGCGCTGGACCAACCGCCAGAGCGGGTATTCGGCCGTCCGCGAGGAGACGGCGGCCGTGCTCATGGTCGCCGAGGCACTGCATGCCGGCGCCGAGGCCCATATTAGGCTGCTCGTCGATGCGCTTCGGGAGGCCGTCGGCACGATCTGGTCCGTTGATCCCGAAGTCGCAATGTTGGAACGTGCGGCGCCGCGCTTCGATTTTTGAGGCGCAGCCGCCGCGGGCGATGGACCCGCCTGGTGCGTCAGCCGAAAGGCTTTGACGGGCGAGAATCCGCTCGAATATCATCCGCCCTGCAACCGCAATTCGAGATGGAGTCGCATGTCCGGTCGCCGCATCCCGTCGTTTCTACTGACCGCGAAACGCGCCTTGTTCGATCGCGGCGGCCTTGAGGAGATATTTCGACACACGCGCAACCTCGTCGTCGCGACGTTGATCGTGGCGGCGGGCATGCACGCCGTCGAGAACCCCGATGTCATTACCGCAAAGGGCATCATAAACACGCCGATTGCCGGCTACATCGTGTTCTCGATCGGCATCGCGCTGTTTTTCTTGAACTTTGCGGACGGGCTTTACCGGCTGTCGAAGGTCAGGCGCCACCTGGCGCTTCAGCTTCTCGTGGTCGCCATCTATCTCATCGCTGCCGTACGCGTCGCGCAACTGGTGCTGGCGCTGCGAATGACGGATCCTGGATGAACGCGATGCGGAGCCGCGAAAGGTCCGCCGCCCGTGCCGGCGTAATCGCCCTCGTCCGCCTGCCGTCGCCTTCTCCTGTTCTGAGGAAGGGCTGACGCCGCACTCGCCAGTCCCCTCGCGCCGCCTGCGGGGCGCAGGGTGAGGGGCAAACCCCATGTTCACAGGCCTCGGCAGAGGTCGTCACGCCGCCTTGGCGACGTGATACTCCTTGATCGCGACCATTTTGATCGCCGGATAGCGTTCCGCCTCGTAACGCAGCGAAAAACCGTCTTGCGCCATGAACACCGGATCGCCGTCGAGGTCACGGGCGATGTCGCCGCGGTGGGCCGCGATGAACTTGTCGAGCTCGGCCGGATTGTCGGCGGAGATCCAGCGGCAGACGGAGAAGCGCGGCATTTCGAAGGAGACGGGCAAACCGTATTCGGCCTGCAGGCGCTCCTTCAACACATCGAGCTGCAGCGCGCCGACGACGCCGACGATTGCCGGCGCCCCGTCGTCCGGCGAGAAAAGCTGAACGACACCCTCTTCTGCCATCTGCTGCAGCGCCTCTTTCAGCTTCTTTGCCTTCATCGCGTCCCCGAGCCGGACGCGGCGGAGGATTTCCGGCGCGAAGTTCGGTACACCTTGGAAGACGAGCGGCTCGCCCTCGGTGAGCGTATCGCCGATCCTGAGCGTGCCGTGGTTCGGGATGCCGACGACGTCGCCCGCAAAGGCCGTATCGGCGAGCTGGCGCTGTGAGGCGAAGAAGAATTGCGGCGCCGTCAGTCCCATCTGCTTGCCGGTGCGCGAGAGCCGCGCCTTCATGCCGCGTTCGAGCTTGCCCGAGCAGACGCGCACGAAAGCGATGCGGTCACGATGGTTCGGGTCCATGTTCGCCTGGATCTTGAAGACGAAGGCCGTCATCTTGTCATCGGTCGCCTCGACGGTGCGGATATCGGCGACCTGGGAGCGCGGCGGCGGTGCGAAATCGCTCAACGCGTTGATCAGGTCGCGGACGCCGAAGTTGCGGAGCGCCGAGCCGAAGAAGACCGGCGTCAGGTGGCCTTCGAGGAAGGCCTTGCGGTCGAAAGGCTTGCAGGCCTCGATCGCCAGCGTCGTCTCCTCGGTGAAGGCATCGCGCTCGTTTTCCGGCAGCCGATGCGAGGCCATTTCCGGGTCGTTGACTTTGGTCAGCCGCTCCTGCGTATCGGCGCCGCGCACCTCGTTCGTCGCGAGATGATAAGTGCCGCAGAAGGTCTTGGAACGGCCGATCGGCCACGTGACGGGGGCGCAGTCGAGCGCCAGCTTGTGCTCCACCTCGTCGAGGATCTCGAAGGGATCGCGGCTCTCGCGGTCCATCTTGTTGACGAAGGTGATGATCGGGATGTCGCGCAACCGGCAGACCTCGAAAAGCTTCAAGGTCCGCGGCTCGATACCCTTGGCCGCGTCGATCACCATGACGGCCGCATCGACCGCCGTCAGCGTGCGATAGGTGTCGTCGGCGAAGTCCTCGTGGCCGGGCGTGTCGAGCAGGTTGAAAACCGTGTCGTCATATTCGAAGGTCATTACCGAGGTGACGACCGAGATGCCGCGCTCACGCTCGATTTTCATCCAGTCGGACCGGGTCTGAATCCGGTCTTTCTTGGCCTTGACCTCGCCGGCGAGCTGGATCGCGCCGCCGAAGAGCAGGAGCTTTTCGGTGAGCGTCGTTTTACCGGCGTCCGGGTGCGAAATGATCGCAAATGTGCGGCGGCGGGAAACCGCCTCGGCAATGCTTTCGGCCATGATGTGAGTATCCTGTGAGTTGCCGCGTCCTTTACAGGCTCGGGGCCGAATATGCAATTGACTGCGGCAGGCCCCGCCATGCTTATGACGGAATGATCATGAACGCCCCCGAAAACCACCCCGCCCTCACGCTCGTCCGCCTGCCGCATGCAGAGGGCCTCGATCTGCCGGCCTACGAGACCGCGGGAGCCGCCGGCATGGACTTGCGCGCGGCCGTTCCCGCCGATCAGCCGATAACGATTGCGCCCGGACGCCGGGCGCTGGTGCCGACGGGCTTCATCTTCGAGATCCCCGCCGGCTACGAGGGCCAGGTGCGGCCGCGCTCCGGGCTTGCCTTCAAACACGGCATCACCTGCCTCAATACGCCGGGCACCGTCGACAGCGATTATCGCGGCGAGGTGAAGGTGCTCATCGTCAATCTCGGCGAGGAGGATTTCATCGTCGAGCGCGGCACGCGCATCGCTCAGATGGTGATCGCTCCGGTGACCCAGGTCGCGATCCGCGAGGCCGACGGCGCGACGACGACCGCGCGCGGCGCGGGCGGTTTCGGCTCAACCGGCGCTAACTGATGCATGTCGCCCAAAAGTGTGGAGCGGTTTTGGGACAACGACATGCATAAAGCAAGAAGCTAAAGCGGCGGCAGACGCCGCTTGACCGGGGAAGATTTGACGATCGAGGTGTTGGTCTGTGCCTTTTCCGCGATGCGATCGAGGATCGTGTCGAGCTCACCCATGTCGCGCACCAGCATCTTGGCAATGAAGCAGTCGTCGCCCGTGACCTTGTCGCACTCGACGATCTCGGGCGTCTCTTGGATGAGTCTTTCAACGATGTGCAGCATGCCCGGCATGGGCCGGACGCGGACGATCGCCTGCAGCGGATAGCCTAGCCGCGCCGGATTGACCGAGATCGTGAAGCCGTCGAGCACCCCACGCTCCTCGAGCTTGCGCAACCGCTCCGCCGCGCTCGGCGAGGAAAGGCCCGCCTCTTGCGCCAGCTCTTTCAGCGACACTCGCGCATTGGCGGCCAGAATTTCGAGAATGCGGCGGTCGACCTCGTCCAGCATGAAAACCTCGTTAGCCAAAACAGCTACCTTGCCTTCGACGTTTAGGCATTGTTACGCGTTTCCCTTCTTATATCCATATCGTTCCGCCCACAGGCTCATTATTCTTGCGACACAACAGGAAGGAAGCCAAGGCCATGGATACCGATATGCGACGCGGAAGCGCGGAGATGACGGCGGCAATGCTGATTTCGGGAACGATCGGCTGGTTCGTGCTGATGTCCGGCCAGCCGGTCACGGGCGTCGTCTTCTGGCGCTGCATCTTCGGAGCCCTCACGCTCGCAGTGTTCGCGGTTCTGTTCGGACTGATCGACCTGCGCCATCTGAAGATGAGGGTTGTCGCCCTCTCCGCGCTCGGAGGTGTCGCGATCGTCGTCAACTGGCTCCTGCTCTTCGCCGCCTATCCCCGCGCCTCGATCTCGATCGCAACGATGGTCTACAACACGCAGCCCTTCATGCTGCTCGGGCTCGGCGCGCTCTTTCTCGGCGAGAAGATCACGATCAGCAAGCTCTGCTGGCTCTCGGTGTCCTTTACCGGAATGATCGCGATCGTCTCCGCCAAGCCCGCGGGCGCCTTTGAGCCCAGCGACTATCTCGCCGGAATCGCACTCTCGCTCGGTGCTGCTTTCTTCTACGCCATTGCCGCGATCGTCACCAAGCTCCTCAAGGGCACGCCGCCGCATCTGATCGCGCTGGTCCAGGTGATCACCGGAGCAGCGATGCTCGCCCCCTTCGCGCTCGCCGCGCCGCTGCCGCAGGGCGCGCTCCAGTGGACGCTGCTGCTGACCATCGGCGTCGTCCACACGGGCATCATGTATATCCTGCTCTATGGTGCGATCCAGAGACTGCCGACCCACGTGACCGGCGCCCTCTCCTTCATCTATCCGATCGCCGCGATCCTCGTCGATCGCATCGCTTTCGGCCACGCGCTGCAGCCGGTGCAGATCGCAGGCTCGGCCGCGATCCTGCTCGCCGCCGCCGGCACCAATCTCGGCTGGACCCTCCGGTCGATGCCGCTTATCAAGCAAGAAAGCGAACGGAGGGCCTCATGATCACCTGCTATCTGAAATACGTCATCGACCCTTACAAGCTTGCAGAGTTCGAGCATTACGCGAAGCTCTGGATTCCGCTCGTCAATCGACTCGGCGGCACCCATCACGGCTATTTCATGCCGCATGAAGGGGCGAACAACATCGCCCTCGCGCTCTTCAGCTTTCCCTCGCTTGCCGCCTACGAAGCCTATCGGGAGAAGATGGCTGCGGATCCCGAATGTCGCGCGGCCTTCGCCTATGCCGAGGAGACGCGCTGCATCATGAGCTACGAGCGCAGCTTCATGCGACCGGTGTTCGAATAAACTTTTTGCTCGCGAGCCTCCGCCGCCATGCTGACGGCGAGGTCCCTTCGAGGCGCCGCAAAAAGATTCCCCAACCGGCGGTTTCACAAGCGTTTTTTCCTTCCCTCGCGAGCTTCGGGGGCTTTCCCGCTCTGGAAGAGGAAACGCATTGCTCCTATTCTCCCGGCAACATCGAAATGAAGGGAGCAACATATGCCTGAAGCGCGAAAGCCCGGCCGCGGCCGCGTCTTTTCCTCGATCACCGAAACGATCGGCGACACTCCCATCGTGCGGCTCGACAAGCTTGCCAAGGAAAAGGGCCTGAGGGCGAATCTGCTCGCCAAACTCGAATTCTTCAACCCGATCGGCTCGGTCAAGGACCGCATCGGCGTCGCCATGGTCGAGGCGCTTGAAGCGCAGGGCAAGATCGCCCCCGGCCGCACGACGCTCGTCGAACCCACGTCCGGCAATACCGGTATCGCGCTCGCTTTCGTCGCAGCGGCCAAAGGATACCGGCTGATCCTGACCATGCCCGAGACCATGTCGGTCGAGCGACGCAAGATGCTGGTGCTGCTTGGCGCGGAACTGGTGCTGACGGAGGGCGCCAAGGGCATGAAGGGCGCGATCGCCAAGGCGCAGGAACTCGTTGAAACCCTGCCCGACGCGATCATTCCGCAGCAGTTCGAAAATCCGGCCAATCCAGAAATCCACCGCAAGACGACGGCCGAGGAAATCTGGAACGACACCGAGGGCAGCGTCGACATCCTGGTTTCCGGCATCGGCACGGGCGGCACCATCACCGGCGCCGGCCAGGTGCTGAAGGAGCGCAAACCGTCGGTCAAGGTGATTGCCGTCGAGCCCGAAGAGTCACCGGTTCTCTCCGGCGGCATGCCCGGCCCGCACAAGATCCAGGGGATCGGCGCCGGCTTCGCACCGCCGATCCTCGACACCGGCATCTATGACGAGGTGATCACCGTGAATGCGGCCGAAGCGGTCGAGGCCGCGCGCCTCGTCGCCAGACTCGAAGGCGTGCCGGTCGGCATCTCCGCCGGCGCCGCGCTCCAGGCAGCGATCGAGGTCGGCCGGCGCGAGGAGAACGTCGGCAAGAATATCGTCGTGATCATTCCCTCGTTTGCGGAGCGCTATTTGTCGACGGTGCTTTTCGAGGGGCTGGGGGCGTAAAGGGGCCGTTCCTGCCCACCGATCGCTGCCCTGACCAAAGCTGCCTTCGCAACGTGGATATCCGCCCCGACGATTTCGCCTTACTGCATGTTTCCTTAAATCGTACCCGATTCAAGGACAAAAACATGCAGCAATTCAAAGTGCTACAGCGTCCTTTGTGCGTCTGAAAAGACGCACGGCGCTGTAGAGGCGAAACTCGGCAGCGTTGAAGGATTTGGCCCCGCGGCACTCTGAAACATCACCTCTGCCGCCCGCGTCCGACGCGTGAGGAGCGCGGCGCCGGCAACGCGCTTTGACGTTTCGCTATTTCGCAATTCCCGGGCAAAGGTGTTGAAAAACTTCCAGCCTTTCGGCGTAGGAGGCGACCGGATAGTTGGGGAGAAAATCCTCGCTCCCTTCGCGGCGGATAAGATAGTCCGACTCCGACAGATGGCCCTTCTGGATCATCTCCGGAGACTGCTTGGCGGAGCCGTGAAAGGAGTAATTGGAGCCATGCATGTCCGTCCAAGTGCGCGCTACGCAATTGCCCGTGACGCGATCTCCGAGCTTTGTCGTTGCAATCACATCCCGAATGCAGCGCATCGAAGAATCGCGGAGATATTCGACACAGAAGACTTTTGCGTCTTCCGGCGTGTGCTTTAGCCGGATCACGGCGTTTGCCGTTCCGATTCCTTCTCTCGAAAGGATCGTCATCGTCATGCCGATTCGCGTTCCGTAGGAGAGCTTGTTTGGGTCCTCGGACACTGCAGAAGCGTCTGCGGGTGCAAGGAGCATGCCCGTCAAAAGGGCGACCAGCACGACAAAGCCCTTTGCTTGAAAGGTGTACTTGAAAGAGAACATACTGAAGCCCTTAGCTTGATCGCGTATAACGTGAGCGGACCAACCTCTACGCCGCCACCGGCAGGCGTTCGCCGGCGACGCGGTAGGAGATCGCTTCGGCGAGATGGATGCGCCCGACGGTCGGCGCCTCGTCGAGATCGGCGAGGGTGCGGGCCACCTTCAGCACGCGGTGGTAGCCGCGCGCCGAGAACTTCATCTTTTCCGCCGCGTCCCTCAAGAGCTGCAGACCCGCCGCGTCGGGTTCGGCGATCTTCTCGATCATCGTCGTCGATGAGCGGGCATTGCTTGTCAGCTCCGGATGGCCGAGTGAGGCGAAGCGATCCCGCTGCAGTTCGCGGGCGCGGGCGACGCGCCTGGCGACGACGGCGCTCGACTCGGCCGTCCCCGGGCGAATGAGGTCGGCTGCGCTGACGGCGGGCACGTCGATGCGGATATCGATGCGGTCCATCAGGGGACCGGAAATCCGCGCCTGGTAGTCGGCCATGCAGCGCGGGCCGCGAGCGCAAGTACGTCCCGGCTCGCCGGCCATCCCGCATCGGCACGGGTTCATCGCCGCTACAAGTTGAATAGCCGCCGGATAGCTGACGCGGTGATTGGCGCGGGCGATGATGCACTGCGCGGATTCGAGCGGCTGGCGCAGCGCATCGAGCACCTGCGGCGCAAATTCCGGAAACTCGTCGAGGAACAGCACGCCGTGATGGGCGAGCGAGGCTTCGCCCGGTCTCGCCCTGAGCCCGCCGCCGATCAGCGCCGCCATGGTGGCGGAATGATGCGGCGCGCGGAACGGCCGGCGGTCGGAGAGTTTGCCGCCCGGCAACTGCCCGGCGATCGAATGGATCATCGAGACTTCAAGCAGTTCGGCGGGAGAAAGCGGCGGCAGGATGGAAGGGAGACGCGCCGCGAGCATAGACTTGCCGGAGCCGGGCGGACCCACCATCAAGAGGTTATGGTTGCCCGCCGCCGCGACCTCCAGCGCTCGCTTGGCGCTTTCCTGACCCTTGATGTCGGCGAGGTCTGGAAGGTCGGCGGCGGCCGTCCGGATCGCCGGTTCGGGGCGGGAGAGTACCTGCGTACCGCGAAAATGATTGGCGATCGCGATCAGGCTGCGCGGCGCGAGGATATCGATCTCGGAGCCCGCCCAGGCCGCTTCCGAGCCACTTTCCGCCGGGCAGATCAGCCCCTTGCCGAGGGCATTGGCGCCGATCGCCGCCGGCAGCGCCCCGGCAACGGGCGCGATCGTACCGTCGAGATTGAGCTCGCCGATGACGACATAGCCGGAGAGCGCATCCGCGGGAATCGCGCCGAGCGCCGCCATCAAGCCAAGCGCTATGGCGAGATCGAAATGGCTGCCTTCCTTCGGCAGGTCGGCCGGCGCCAGATTGACTGTCACACGCTTAGCCGGAAGCGCCAGGCCCGACGCATGGAGTGCCGCCTGGACCCGCTCGCGGCTTTCGGCGACCGCCTTGTCCGGCAGGCCGACGATCTGCATGCCGACCTTGCCGGGCGCCACCATCACCTGAACATCGACCGGAACGCCCTCTATACCCTGAAACGCAACCGTGCTGACGCGCGCGACCATGATGCCCCCTGAAAATCGGAGCGAAAACGCGCTGAGGCACCGCTGCCCCTCGTTCATTCCGCCCCAGCACGGCGGCACCTACGCATGCCGCCACAACCGCCGCCGGTTGCGAGGACAAATCTTGCACGGAATGCGCTTGAAAACAAGAACAATGATAGAACAAACAAGCGGAAGTACAAGCGAAGGGCCAAGCGCCCGCTATGCTGCCGGCTGCCGCAATCAGGCGCGCTTCTTCTCGATTGCGTCCCACAGCAGGCTCGCGACGTCGGCGCCGCCGAATTTCTTCACTTCGCGGATGCCGGTCGGCGACGTGACGTTGATCTCGGTCATATAGTCGCCGATCACGTCGATACCGACGAAGAGGAAGCCGCGGGCTTTGAGCGCCGGGCCGATGCGAGCGCAGATTTCCTTCTCGCGGCCGGTGAGTTCGGTCGCCTCGGCCCGCCCGCCCACATGCATGTTGGAACGGGCATCATGCTCGGCCGGAACGCGGTTGATGGCGCCGACCGGCTCGCCATCGACGAGCAGGATGCGCTTGTCGCCCTTGCGGACCGCAGGCAGGTATTCCTGGGCGATAAAAGGCTCGCGGAACATCTGGCCGAACATTTCGAGCAGCGAGGAAAGATTGCGGTCGTCGCGCGTCGAGTGGAACACGCCTGCGCCGCCATTGCCGTAAAGCGGCTTCAGGATGATGTCGCCCATCTCCTGGCGGAAGCGGGCGATCTCATTGGCATCGCGGGTGATCAGCGTCTTCGGCATCAGGTCCGGGAATTCAGTGACGAAGATCTTCTCCGGCGAGTTCCTGACCCAGGCCGGATCATTGACGACGAGTGTCTTCGGATGGAGACGCTCCAAAAGATGCGTCGAGGTGATATAGGCCATGTCAAAGGGCGGGTCCTGGCGAAGCAGGATGACGTCCATGGTCGAAAGATCGACCCGCTCCGGCTCGTCGAGCGTGAAGTGATCGCCCTTGATATCGCGCAGCGTCATGTGCTGCACCGTCGCATAGACTTTGCCATCACGCAGCGACAGCTTGTCGGGCGTATAGTGGAACAGGCGATAGCCGCGGGCCTGCGCCTCCAGACTCATCGCGAATGTCGAGTCGCCCGCGATGGTGATGCCCGAAACATGGTCCATCTGGACCCCGACGTTGACGATTCCTGCCATCTTTCCGTTCCCGATTGGACCTCGACCGAATAATTCCTCGGACCGGCCTCGGTTCGAGCTGGAATTATACAGCAATTCAAAGTGCTACAGCGGGCGCCCAGCCCCCGAGCGGGCGGCACCGCAGAAAAGCCCGCAACATGTAGAATGCGCGGCGTGGTTAAGCAAGGAGGGCGGAGGCTATTCGAAACCGTCGACGACGCAGGTGATGAGATCGTGGTCGGAAAGCGGCCGGCCCGAGGCGTCGAGCGAAGGAACGATGCGGCTCTCGCCGACCTCGAGACCTCGCGCGAGAAACCAGTCGAGCTTCATCGCCCGCTTCGGCCAGCGCGTGATCAGGCTCGGGCGCGTCGTCATCTGGTCGATCGGCCCGCCGTGCCGGGCGAAACCGCGAGCGGCACTCATCGGGAAGAGCCCTTCGGCCTCGAAGTCGCCGCCTATATGGTTGCCGGTGTTGAGATCGCCGCCGATGAGGACGGGGAGTCCGGGGAAGGCAGCATCCACCGCATCGATCAGTTCCTTCACCTGGCGTTCGCGATAGGCGGCAGTCGTGGCGCTCTCGAGATGCGTGGATACGGCGACGAACGGGCCGGCCTCGGTTTCGACCAGGCCACCGATCGCGAGGCGCTCTCCGACGCGCGGCTGGTCGCCGCCATCCATGAACCACAGGCGCTCGCCCCAGAGCCGCACGAGGAAGCGCCGGCTGAGCGGAACGGACGCCATCAGCGCGTTGCCGTGGAAGCCCTTCTCGTTGACGTCATCCTTGCAGAATTCGCGCTCGGTATCGGACCCCAATCCGAGTTCGATGAACTCGACGCCATAGACATATTGCATGCCGAGCGCGGCCGCGACCTCTGCGGTCGTATGGCGTTGACCGGTGCGGGCCATGCCATTGTCCATCTCCGAAAGCAGCACCAGCGACGCGCCGGTGGCGCGGAGATGTCCGGCGCTCTCCTCGGGGAAGAGGCAGCGTTCGAGGTTCCATGCCGCGACCGTGAAGGGAAAGGCGAGCGGTGCGTCGGCGGAAGCAGAACCGCCGATCTCGACCGCATTCATCGCCTCGAGCCGCGCCATGGTCTCATCATGGGCGGCTATGCTGCGCTCGATCCGGGAAAAGCCTTCGCGGGTCTCCTGCGAGGGCACGGGAAGCGTCGTTACGGTCTCTTCGATCATAGTGCCGGCTCCGGATTGACGGTTTGCCTGGGGGCAGACGCGAGGCCCGCCGTCTCCTGCCGGTGGAGGCGCTTGCCGTCAGCGGCGAAGAAATGCAGGCGGTCGGCTGGAATGGTGATTGCGAGTTCGTCGGCGAGTGGCATCTCCGGAGCGAGCGCCACGGTGAGCGCCTGATCTTCGACCGCACCGTGCACCAGGCGCTGCGCCCCGAGTTCCTCCATATAGTCGACGCGAAAGAGCAGTGCCTGCTCACCGGCCGCGGCAGGGCGCAGGTCTTCGGCCCTGAGACCGACCGTCACGGGACCTGCCGCCGGGGCTGGGTAGTCGAGCTCGATTGCATGCGTGCCGATGTGCAGCCTGCTACCTTCCAGCGTGCCTTCGACCAGGTTCATCGCCGGCGAGCCGATGAAGCTCGCGACGAAGGTCGAGGCCGGCGCGTGATAGACGTCGAGCGGTCGGCCGATCTGCTCGATGCGCCCGCCGTTCAGCACCACTAACCGGTCGGCGAGCGTCATGGCCTCGAGCTGATCGTGGGTGACATAGAGCGACGTCGTGCCGAGACGCTTCTGCAGGCGCTTGATCTCGCCACGCATCGAAACCCGGAGTTTCGCGTCGAGATTCGAGAGCGGCTCATCGAAGAGGAAGGCGGCGGGCTTGCGCACGATCGCCCGGCCCATGGCGACGCGCTGGCGCTGGCCGCCCGAGAGCGCCCGGGGCTTGCGGTCGAGATAGGGTTCGATCTCCAGCATTCGCGCGGCTTCCGCGACGCGCGCGTCGATCTCGGCCCTCGGCGTCTTCCGGTTCCTGAGGCCGTAAGCGAGATTGTCGTAGACAGTCATATGCGGGTAGAGCGCGTAGTTCTGGAAGACCATGGCTATGTCGCGCTCGGCGGGATCGACCTGGTTTACGATCCGCGTGCCGATCTTCACCGTGCCCTTCGAAATCGTCTCCAGCCCCGCGACCATGCGCAACAGCGTGGACTTGCCGCAGCCGGATGGGCCAACGAGCACGATGAACTCGCCATCGGCAATATCGATCGAGACGGATTTCACCGCTTCGACGCCACCCGTGTAGATTTTCGAGACCTCTGCGATATCGATCGCCGCCATTGGCTGCCTCCGTTTAAGGACTGCGGGGCGGGCGACCGGCAAACCCACGTCGCCCTTCTCTCGTTCCGCTCCAACTCTTTGTTCTTCGCATTTCCGGACGGCGAACCGCTGCACACTTCGCCTGGAAATGCTCTATTTATCGCTTTCGGTCAGGCCCTTGATGAACCAGCGCTGGAAGATGATCACGATCATCACTGGCGGCAGCATGGCGAGGATCGCCAGTGCAAAGGCCTCGTTGTAATCGGGAATATTGGAGCCGACCCAGACGAGCAGGATCTGCTTGATGCCGCGCACCAGCGTGAAGAAGCCCTCGTCCGTCGTCATCAGGGTCGGCCAGAGATACTGGTTCCAGCCGTAGACGAACATGATGATGAAGATCGCTGCCATCATGGTGCGCGAGAGCGGCACCAGGACATCGATGAAAAACTTGAACGGCCCCGCACCGTCGATCCGCGCCGCCTCGAGCAATTCGTCGGGCACCGACTTGAAGAACTGGCGGAAATAGAAGGTGCCGGTCGCAGACGCGAGCAGAGGCACGATCAACCCGGTATAGGTGTTCGTCAGCTTCAGCGTGTTCATCACCTCGTAGGAGGGCAGGATGCGCACTTCGAGCGGCAAGAGCAGGGTCGTGAAGATGACCCAGAAGGCCGCGGTCGCCAGCGGAAAGCGGAAATAGACGATCGCATAGGCCGCGAGCATCGAGAGCACGATCTTGCCAGCGGCAAAGCCGAGGCCGAGGATCATCGAATTCATCATCATGTTAAAGCCGGTGACCTTGCCGGTGAAACCGCCCTCGCGCGTCAGCACGGTCTCGTAGGTCTCGGCAAAACGACCGCCCCAGGTGAGGCTCAGACCGTTGCTGTGGATGTCGGCGGCTTCATGGGTCGAAGTCGTGAAGGCGACGACGACCGGCGCCACCATGATGAAAACGCCGATCAAGAGGATGATGTGGTCGAGGATTTTCGTGCGCTGCATGGCCCATCGCCTCAGTTATAGTGCACGCGCCGCTCGATGAAGCGGAACTGGAAGATGGTCAGTACCAGGACGATGACCATCAGGATCACCGATTGCGCCGAAGAGCCGCCGAGGTCATTGCCGCGGAAGCCGTCCATGTAAACCTTGTAGACAAGGGTGATCGGGTTGTTGGCCGCCTTGTCCTTCACCATCACATCGATCACCCCGAAGGTGTCGAAGAGCGCGTAGGTGACGTTGATGATCAGCAGGAAGAAGGCGGTTGGCGCGAGCAGCGGCAGCACGACCGTCCAGAAGCGGCGCAGTCCCGAACGGCAGTCGAGCGCCGCCGCCTCCCGCACCGAAGCGGGGATGCCCTGCAGCCCGGACAGGAAGAAGATGAAATTATAGGGAATCTGCTTCCAGACCGAGACGACGATCATCGCGAAGGCCGTGTCGAAATAGTCGAGCCCAACTTTGATATCCCAGCCGAACCAGGCCGCGAGCTTCACGATCGGGCCGATATGCTGGTCGAAAAACATCATGCCCATCAGGCCGGCGACCGGCGGCGCGATGGCGTAGACCCAGATCAGCAGCGTCTTGTAGGCGGCATTGCCGCGGATAACGCCGTCCGCCTTGACGGCGAGCAGGAGACCAATCGACAGCGCGAAGAAGGTCACCAGGAAGGTGAAGATGGCCGTAAAGCGCGCGATGCCGAGATATTCGGTGGATTTCACCACGTCGGCATAATTGCTCAATCCCACGAAAGTGGAGCCGAAGCCAAAAGGGTCCTCGAGATAGAAGGATGACTGGATCGCCTGAGCCGACGGCCAATAGAAGAAAACGAAGATGATGGCGAGCTGCGGCGCGAGGAAGAGATAAGGCAGAAAGGGCGAGGAAAACTGTACGCGCTTGGCGGTCGTCTGCTGCCCATGGTCGCCAGGCGCACCCCTCCTCCAGTCCGCGGGCCACTTTCTTCCCGCGCCGGCGGGGAGAAGAGACGGTCCGCCGTCCGCGGCATTTACCTCCCCCCTTGCGTGGGGAGAGGCCCGAAGTGAGGGGTTCGCCTGACTCATTGATCAGCCGGTCGTCTTAGCGAAGCGGGCGAGCAGCTCGTTGCCTTCGCGCTCGATGGTCTCGAAGGCGTCCTTGACGGTCGTTTCACCGGAGAAGATACGGCCGTATTCACGCTCCATGATCTCGCGGATCTGCGGATAGAAGCCGAGACGGTAGCCCTTCGACCATTCGCCGGCGGGCAGCAGGAGCTGCTTGATGCCGACTTCGGCGACAGGCTTCTCCTTGTAGTAGCCGTCCTTCTGGGCGAGCTCGTAGGCAGCCTTGGTGATCGCCACGTAGCCGGTCGCCTTGTGGTAGAAGTACTGGATCTCCGGCGAGGTCAGGAATTGGAAGAAGTCGGCGACGCACTTGTTCTCCTCGTCCGATTTGCCGGACATGGCAAAGAGCGCGGCGCCGCCGATGAAGGAATTGGTGCCGGCGCCCTTGATCGAGCCCCAATAGGGCAGGAACGTCGCGGAGAACGGCACCTTCGCAGTCTTCTGCAGACCGCCGAAGGAACCGGAGGAGCCGACCCAGAAGGCGGCTTTGCCCTCTTCGAAGACCTTCTGGTTGTCGTTCCAGCCGGCGCCGTAGAAGGCGAAGTAGCCTTCGTCCTTCCAGGTCTTCAGCTTCTCGAACATCATCTGAAGGTTCGGGTCGGTGACCTTGAGCTTGGTGTCGACGACGCTGTCGTAACCGTTGTCGTTGGTGGCGAACTGGATGTTGTTGCGCGAGAAGAAGTTCTCGGTGAACTGCCAGGTGAGCTGCGATTGCACGAGCGGGATGTAGCCGGCTTCCTTCAGCTTCGGAGCGATCGCCTCGAACTCTTCCCAGGTCTTCGGCGCCTCGACGCCGGCCTTCTTCAGAGCCTCGTCGTTGATGTACATGATTGGAGCCGAGGAGTTGAACGGCATGCCGACGAACTTGCCTTCGCTGTCGGCATAGAAATAGCGCACGCCATCGATGAAGGCGCCGCGGTCGAAACTGTAACCGGCTTTGGTGATCAGGTCTTCCGCCGGGATGACGGCGCCTTTGGCGTTGATGATGGTTGCGGCACCGGCGTCGAAGACCTGCAGGATGTTCGGCTGTTCGCCCGAACGGAAGGCGGCGATGCCGGAGGCGAGCGCCTCTTCATAGGTCCCCTTGCTGACTGGGGTCAGCGCGCAGGCGCTCTGGGACGCGTTGAATTTCTGGGCGACCTCGTTGATCACCTCGCCGTTGCGGCCGGCCATGCCGTGCCACCAGGTGATGTTGGTCGCGGCAAGCGAAGTCGTCGTGGAAAATGCAAAAGCAACGGCTGCAAGCGAAATCTTCTTGAGCATGTCTGGGTCCCTCTCCACCGTGGTTGCGGTGGGAGTGGACTAGTGACGTTCAATGACAGGCCCGTTACGCTTTTATGTCCGGATGATTACAAAATTGCCGAAAACGCTCCGTCGCGGGATGCGGCGGAAAATCGCGCACACTTTCCATGATCCCGCTCAGGGTCAAAAAGCGTCCGGCAGATGCCGCGGCCAACGCCAAGGCATGACGGCAACGATGTCGTAGCGCACCGATAGGCGGTGAAAATCCGCCTGGCGCGAAAGCCAGACATCGCTTGCAGCTCTGATCCGCCGCTGTGCCGTGTCGGAAACGGCGAAGACTGCGTCGTCGAAGCTGCCGCGGGCCTTGACCTCGACGACGGCAACGAGATCGCCGCGCCGGGCGATGATGTCGATCTCACCTAGCTTGGTGCGATAGCGGATGGCGACGATGCGGTAGCCCTTGAGCACCAGGCAGAGCGCGGCGCGATACTCGGCGAAAAGCCCGCGTTTCAGCGCCTTCAGCTTGCCGGCGTCCGGTCGTCGCTCAGTCTTCATTGCTGTCCTTGAGCTGGAGCAGCCGATCATAGAGCTCCTTGCGAGCGAGACCCGTGCGGCGAGCGGCTTCCGTCGCAGCCTTGCCCATCGGCATGTCACGGGCGAGCGCCTTCAGGAGTGTGTCGACATCCGCCTGCTCCGGCGCGGGCCTTGCCTGCGGCGGGCCGATCACCAGCACGATCTCGCCCCTGACGCTGGCGCCTTCGTCATAGAAGGCCTTGAGCTCCTCGAGCGTACCGCGGCGGAATTCCTCGAAGGCCTTGGTCAGTTCGCGACAGACGACAGCCTTCCTGTCCTCGCCGAGAACCTCGGCGGCGGCGGCGACGGTCGCGGCGATGCGGTGTGGCGATTCAAAGAAGAGAAGCGTCGCCGGCACGCCAGCGAGTTCCTCCAGCCGGTCGCGCTTCGCCTTGTCCTTGGTGGGCAGGAAGCCGGCAAAGAGGAAGGCGTCACTTGGAAGCCCCGACCCGACAAGGGCCGCGAGCGGCGCCGACGGTCCCGGAACGGGCACGACCCGGTGACCGGCGTCGATTGCGAGCTGCGCCAGGCGATAGCCCGGATCGGAGACGAGCGGTGTGCCGGCATCGGAAACGAGCGCCACGGATTTCCCTTCGGCGAGCGCCGCGATCAGCCGCGGCCCGGCCTCGGCGGCATTGTGCTCGTGATAGGCGAAGGGTCGGTTGACGATGCCGTAGCGGTCGAGCAGCACGCGCGTCACGCGCGTGTCCTCGCAGGCGAGCACGTCGGCGCCGGCGATCGTCTCCAGGGCCCGTAGAGTAATGTCGGCGAGATTTCCGATTGGCGTAGCGACAAGATAGAGGGCGGGCTCCAGCGGGCGCGCGGGAACAGTTGCATTATGAAGGCGGTAGCTGCGCTGCCCGTCCTTCTCCGCCGCTGCGGCCGATTGTTGCTTTTCCAATGCCCAAGTTCCCGATCATGCCCGACTTGCCGGTTCGCGCTCTTTATGAGTGAGCGACGGGGCCAGGGCAAGGGTGGGCGTGAACAACCACCCCCGCGATTTGGGGAAACGCCTGCGAAAGCCCTTGCTTTCGCCGCGATTTATCTGCCATTTTGCCCGTCCACATCTCTCCGGCCACCGGCCGGATCACACGCAGTTGATGCTGCGGCGGGCGCCTCGTCCGCCCGGCGATGGTTGAAAGCGGTAGCATCCCATGCGCATTACTCTCGAGCGGTCCAACCTTCTGAAATCGCTGAACCATGTCCACCGTGTGGTCGAACGGCGCAACACGATTCCGATCCTTTCGAACGTGCTGCTCCGCTCGGACGGCGCCAGCCTCGAAATGAAGGCGACGGACCTCGATCTCGAAATCACCGAAGCGACGCCGGCGCAGGTGGAACAGGCGGGCGCAACGACCGTTCCGGCGCACCTGCTCTATGACATCGTCCGCAAGCTTCCGGACGGCTCGGAAGTGCTGCTTGCCAGCAATGCGGAAGGCACGGCGATGACGGTCGCCTCCGGCCGCTCCAAGTTCTCGCTGCAGTGCCTGCCGCAATCCGATTTTCCGGACCTGACCGCCGGATCCTTCTCGCATTCGTTCCGTCTGAAGGCGACCGATCTCAAGATGCTGATCGACCGCACGCAGTTCGCGATCTCGACGGAGGAGACCCGCTATTACTTGAACGGCATCTTCATGCACACGGTCGAGAGCAAAGGGGACCTGAAGCTGCGCGCCGTCGCGACCGACGGTCATCGCCTCGCCCGCGCCGATGTCGTGGCCCCCTCCGGTTCCGAGGGCATGCCGGGCATCATCATTCCGCGCAAGACCGTCAGCGAGTTGCAGAAGCTACTCGACAATCCCGACGTCATGGTCACGGTTGAGGTCTCGGACGCGAAGATCCGTCTGACGATCGGCTCCATTGTCATGACCTCGAAGCTGATCGACGGCACCTTCCCGGATTATCAGCGGGTGATCCCCGCCAACAACGACAAGGAACTGCGCGTCGATTGCCAGTCCTTCGCGCAAGCGGTCGATCGCGTCTCGACGATTTCCTCCGAACGCGGGCGTGCCGTGAAGCTCGCCCTTGCCGAGGGACAGATGACACTTACCGTCAACAATCCGGATTCCGGCAGCGCAACGGAAGAGCTGCCGGTCGGCTACGAAAGCGATCCGCTCGAAATCGGCTTCAACGCCAAATATCTCCTCGACATCACCGCGCAGCTCACCGGCACCGACGCGGTCTTCCTGCTGGCGGATCCCGGTTCGCCGACGCTCGTGCGCGATCTTGCCGCCGAGGACGCGCTCTACGTGCTGATGCCGATGCGCGTTTGACACAGCACCCCATCGAAAAAGGCCCGCCACAAGGCGGGCTTTTTCATGGACTCGACTGTCGCGCTTTGTCGATTAGTTGTCGCTTTTAGACGCAGCTAGACTTGTTTTTGCCGCAGATGGGAGCACATTATAACGAAAGCGCTCACGTAGCCTGCCGAATCGGGATAAGGAGCGCACATCTGCAAAGTAACGGTGAGGGGGTTCGATGCGTTTGCACTTGAAGGTGAAGGAAAAATTCGGCCGGAAATTCGACGAAGAAATCCGCTTCTTCAAGGGCTGGATGCATAACACCCGCGCAGTCGGCGCGATCCTGCCGACGTCCTCGATCACGGCGCGCCGCATGGCCAGCATCATCAACCCGAATTCCGGACTGCCGGTGCTCGAGCTTGGGCCGGGAACCGGCGTCATCACCAAGGCGATCCTGGAGCGCGGCATCGCACCCGAAAAGCTCGTATCGGTCGAGTATTCCACCGAGTTCTTCAACCACCTCAAGGCACGTTTCGACGGCGTGCAATTCATCAATGGCGACGCCTTCGATCTCTCGCGCACGCTTGGGCCGCTGAAGGATCAGCAATTCGATTGCGTCGTCTCCGCGGTGCCGCTCTTGAACTTCCCGATGCACCGCCGCGTCGAGCTGATCGATGACCTGCTTTCGCGCATCCCCTTCGGCCGGCCCGTGGTGCAGATCTCCTATGGCCCGCTGTCGCCGGTCGTCGCCATGCCGGATCGCTACCGCATCCAACATTTCGACTTTGTCGTTCGCAACATTCCGCCGGCTCAGCTCTGGATCTATCGCAAGACGCATTGAGGCACCCTACGGCGCCGTGCGTCCTTCACACGTACGAAGGTCGCCGTAGCGCTTTGAACGGCTGCGTGTTTTTTATCTCTAAATCGGCGGCGACTTAGTGGTGTTCGGTCTCTATCTCACCCATCCGCAAGTAACGATCGATCCGACGGTCCCCGTGCCGGAATGGGGCCTCTCCGATCTTGGCAGGGAGCGGACGTACGCCACGGCAAGACAGCCGTGGGTGCGGTTGCTCGGCCGCATCGTTTCCAGCACCGAGAAGAAGGCGATCGAAACGGCGGCGATCCTGGCGGAGGCCGCCGACATTCGAGTCGAGACGGACGGGGAGATGGGCGAAAACGACCGCTCCTCGACCGGCTTTCTGGCGCCGGAGGAATTCGAGAAGGCGGCCGACTGGTTCTTTGCGCATCCCGATGAAAGCTTCAGGGGATGGGAGCGTGCCGTCGATGCTCAGGCGCGCATCTGGAAAGCCGTGTCCTACATACTCGACCGCCATGACCCGGCTGTTCCCATCGCCTTTGTCGGCCACGGCGGCGTCGGGACCCTGCTCAAATGCCGGATGACGGGTGGGGCGATCGCCCGCAGTGCCGACCAATTGCCGGGCGGCGGCAATCTCTTCGCTTTCCATCTTGCCGATCGCACCGTCACATGCGACTGGACGCCGATGGAGTTTTGGCAAGGATAGCTTCGACATGACCACAAGCGCACGCGACCGGCTGATCGTCGGCCTTGACCTTCCGACGATCGGCGAAGCCGAGAAGATCGTCTCGACGCTCGGTGACGAGGTCGTCTTCTACAAGATCGGCTATCAGCTCGCCTTTGCCGGTGGCCTCGAATTCGCGCGTGATCTCGCCGCTGACGGCAAGAAGGTCTTCCTCGACATGAAGCTGCTCGATATCGACAACACGGTGGCCAAGGGCGTCGAGAACATCGTCAGGATGGGCATGTCGATGCTGACGCTGCATGCCTATCCCAAGGCGATGAAGGCGGCCGTCGAAGCGGCGAAGGGTTCCGATCTCTGCCTGCTCGGCGTCACTGTGCTGACGTCGATGGACGAGCAGGACGTGATCGACGCCGGTTACGAATACGATCCGCACACGCTGGTCTTGCGCCGTGCCGAACAGGCCCGTGCCGCCAGCATGGGCGGCATCGTCTGCTCGGCGGAAGAAGCGGCCGCGGTGCGCAAGATCATCGGTGCGGGCATGGCACTGGTGACACCCGGCATCCGGCCCGCCGGCGCCGACAAGGGCGACCAGAAGCGGGTGATGACGCCTGCCGAGGCGATCCGCGCCGGATCGAGCCACCTCGTCGTCGGGCGCCCGATCGTCAAAGCGCCCGATCCGCTCGCTGCAAGCCGCGCGATCCTCGCCGAAATGGACAGCGCCCTCCCCGCCTGATCTGGTTGCGAGGCGTCGCATGTTCCCGCATCGCGCGCGAGCGCGCACGCTTGACCTTGGCCGCAATTTGCCGGAAGTAACGATCCCGTCTGTATTTTTTCGCGAAAGACGAGGAGCTCATCAATGGCCAAGGGATACTGGATCGCTCGGGTCGATATAAGAGACCCCGAACGCTACAAGGACTACGTGGCGGCCGCGAAGCCGGCCTTCGAGAAATACGGCGCGACTTTCCTCGCCCGTGGCGGGCAATTTCATCGGCTCGAGGGCGCCGTCCGTACTCGCAACGTGGTGATCGAATTCCCCTCGCTGCAGGCGGCCATCGACTGTTACAATTCCTCGGAATACCAGATTGCCGCGGCGATCCGCCAGGAGGTCGCCGATGCCGAAATGGTCGTCGTGGAGGGCGTCTGACGGCTACGGTTCTGGCCTCCTGGGCGCGACGAAAGACGCCCCGCGGGTGTGCGCGGATTGGCCTTCACGTCGCCCGCCGCTTGGGCTATGTAGCAAGCAATTCTTCCCATTGACATCAGGAGCGCGTTTCCCATGACCTTGTCCAACCTTCCGCCGCTGGTGACGATTTTCGGCGGATCCGGTTTTGTCGGCCGTCATGTGGTACGCGCGCTTGCCAAACGTGGTTATCGCATTCGCGTCGCCGTGCGCCGGCCCGATCTCGCCGGCCATCTTCAACCGCTTGGCACTATGGGCCAGATTTCCTTCGTTCAGGCTAACCTGCGCTATCGCACGTCTGTCGATCGCGCCGTCGAGGGTGCCGACCACGTGATCAACTGCGTCGGCGTGCTCTTCGAGAGCGGCCGCAACACCTTTGACGCGGTACAGGACTTCGGTGCCCGGGCCGTCGCGGAAGCAGCCCGTGCAGCCGGTGCGACGCTGACGCATATTTCGGCGATCGGCGCCAACACGAGTTCCGAATCGAAATACGCCCGCACCAAGGGCCGGGCCGAGATCGCGATCCTCGAAACCGTCCCTGAGGCAGTCATCCTGCGCCCATCTATCATCTTCGGGCCCGAGGACGACTTCTTCAATAAGTTCGCCGGCATGGCACGCTTGTCGCCCGTCCTGCCGCTCGTCGGCGGCGGCCATACGAAGTTCCAGCCGGTCTACGTGGCCGATGTCGCCGAGGCCGTTGCCCGCTCCGTCGACGGCAAGCTCAAGGGCGGCACGATCTACGAACTCGGCGGGCCGCAGGTGCTCTCCTTCCGCGAGTGTCTCGAGATCACGCTGAAGACGATCGACCGCAAGCGCCGCTTCGTGTCGATCCCCTTCGGCATCGCGTCGCTCATGGGAAGCGTCGCCTCGCTCGTGCCCTTCATCACGCCGCCGCTCACGGCCGATCAGGTGGTGTTGCTGAAAACCGACAATGTCGTCTCCGCCGAGGCCGAGGCCGAGGGACGGACGCTTGCCGGCATAGGCATCAAGCCGACGATGCTCGATCCGATCCTGCCCACCTATCTGGTGCGCTATCGCCCGCAGGGACAGTACACGGGCACCGGGCGCTCCGCCTGAGCCATCGTAAACGCGACTTTTCCGCCGCCGGCCCTCGCCGGCGGCATTTTTCTATGACGTCCCCTGTGGCCTCGAAGCAACATTGTTGCAGTTCTGCCGCAGTTGAAAATCCGAATAGTGTTTACCGCAGATTCAGCATGCGCTGATATTGATCATGACATATCCGGCGAATAAACACCGCTCGCACCCCTCGCTCGGCGAGCGCAGCCGGTGCCAACATCATAGTCGAAAGGCACAACGTTCCATGGGCAAGTCGATCGCAATTTTTTTTGCGTCTGCGGCACTGATCATTTTGGCTGGCTCATTCATGGCACCGGGCACCGTCGCGAGCAGCAGCAAGGGCTGCGCGCCGGCCTATGGCGTGGACCCGTGCACGACGGCTTCGGTCGATCTTTCCGGCGAGTGAAGCCGGGCCGTGCCTCGAGGTTCCGGGCGCGGATAAGAGGCAGGAATTTCAGTTTATTGGCGGGGGCCAGGGGCCGCATGCGTTTCGCAAGAAACGCATGCGGCTTTATTTTTTTCACTATCCGAACAGCCAAAGGCCGATGAGCCCGGCGGTGCCGACGACGACGCGCCAGATCGCGAAAGGCGTGAAGCCGCGGTGCGAGACGAAGTCGAGCAGCGAACGCACGACGAAAATCCCGGCGACGAAGGCAGCGATGAAGCCGACGGCGATCAGACCGACATCGTCGAAGGAGAGCGCGTCGCGGTTCTTGTAAAGATCGATCGTGAAAGCGCCCAGCATGGTCGGCATGGCGAGGAAGAAGGAAAATTCCGCGGCCGAACGCTTGTCGGTCCCCATCAGCAGGGCGCCGGCAATGGTGGCGCCGGAGCGCGACGTCCCCGGGATCATCGCCAGGCACTGGAACAGGCCGATCTTCAGCGCCAGCGACGGCGGATAGTCGAAGACATCGGTGTAGCGCGGCGAGAGCGGCAGGTGATCGATGGCGTAGAGGATGATGCCGCCGACGATCAGCACGATGCAGATCAGCATCGGTGTTTCAAAAAGAACCGACTTGATAAAGCCATGCGCCGCCGCGCCGATGAGCGCCGCAGGCAGGAAGGCGAGCAGAACCGAGAAGACAAAGCGTCGAGCCTTGATGCTCGTCGGCAGGGCGAGCGCGATCGACAGGAGCTTTTGGAAATAGACGAGCAGGATCGCCAGTATGGCGCCGAGCTGGATAAGAACAGCGAACGTATTTCCGGGCGACCGGAATCCGAGGAAGTGTCCGGCGAGCAGCACATGCGCCGTCGACGAGACCGGGATGAACTCCGTCAGCCCTTCAATGAGCCCGAGAACGAGCGCGCTTACGATCGATTGATCCGCCATGTATGAGAAGTTCCTGATATACTTGGATTTGGGAGGAGAAAGTCGATTCTCTTGTGTTTGCCACCGCAACTACCTATAGCTCGTTGTAGCAAGCCGTGGCCAGTTGCATATGCCGCGACGCTGACATCCCCGAAAACAGCTGCAATCTGATCATCGATGCCGACACTGTATCATCACCCCATGTCCTCCGCCTCGCGGTTCGTACGCCTTATTCTCTCAGAATATGGCTATCAGACGGAACTGAGCGAGGAACAGCCTTGGGAGAACCGCCGGGACTTTCTGGCGCTGAATCCGGCCGGTACGCTGCCGGTCTATGTCGATGACAGCATGCGCGCGCTGTGCGGCGCGACGATCATCTCGGAATATCTCGACGAGACCAGCGGTATCATGAAGCGCGACCGCCGGCTCTTGGCCGAGGATCCCTTCCAGCGCGCCGAAATCCGCCGGCTCACCGAATGGTTCCTGCAGAAAATGGAAGCCGACGTGACGCGCCCGCTCGTGCGCGAGCGTATCTTCAAGCTGCAGATGACCCCCGATCAGGGCGGCGGCGCGCCGGACTCGAAGATCCTCCGCACGTCGCGCAGCAATATCCGCCAGCATATGAAATATCTCTCCTGGCTCGCCGGGTCGCGGCCCTGGCTTGCTGGTGACCGCATCTCCTATGCGGATCTCGCCGCCGCCGCCGCGATCTCCGTGCTCGACTATCTCGGTGAAATCGACTGGTCGGAATTCCCCGCCGCCAAGGAATGGTACCAGCGGCTCAAATCGCGCCCGTCCTTCCGGCCGCTGCTTGCCGAGCGCGTGCGCGGCGTCACCCCCGTCTCGCATTATGCGGATCTTGACTTCTAAGGACATTATCATGCCCGGCGACGCTGCACAGGCGGAGAACCAGGGCAGGAAACGACGGACACTCACCGCCTTCCTGAAGGAGGAAGCCGCAGCCAAAGGCTTCGACATCTGTCGTATCACGCACCCGGACGCCATACCGCATACACCGGATCGGCTGCGGCAATTCCTTGCCGCCGGCTGTCACGGCACGATGGATTGGCTTGCCGAGACGGCCGAGCGCCGCTCTGATCCGCGCGTGCTCTGGGGCGATGTCCGTTCGATCGCCCTCTTCGGCATGAACTATGGTCCCGAAGATGATCCGCGTGCAATTCTCGCCAGACGCGACCGCGGCGCGATCTCCGTCTATGCCCAGAACCGCGACTATCATGATGTCGTCAAAGGCAGATTGAAGGAGATCGCGACGCGCTTTGGCGCCCGCGCCGGCGAGGACGTGAAGGTCTTCGTCGACACCGCCCCGGTCATGGAGAAGCCGCTTGCGGAAAAGGCCGGCATCGGCTGGCAGGGCAAGCACACCAATCTCGTCAGTCGCGAATTCGGCTCCTGGCTGTTTCTCGGCAGCCTGTTCACGACTGCCTATCTGGACCTCGATGAACCCGAGCGGGACCACTGCGGCTCCTGCCGGGCCTGTCTCGACATCTGTCCGACGAATGCCTTTCCGGCGCCCTATCAGATCGATGCGCGGCGCTGCATATCTTACCTGACGATCGAGCATAAGGGTCCGATCGCGGCTGAACTGCGCCCGCTGATCGGCAACCGCATCTATGGCTGCGACGACTGTCTTGCCGTCTGTCCGTGGAACAAGTTCGCGCAGTCGGCATCGGAAATGAAGCTCAAGGCGCGCGAGGAACTCAGGGCACCGGAGCTCTCCTTCCTTCTGACGCTCGATGATGCAGCCTTTCGCAGCTTCTTCTCGGGCTCGCCGGTGAAGCGCATCGGGCGCGACCGCTTCATCAGAAATGTCTTGATCGCGGCCGGCAATTCCGGTGAGAAGAACTTGATACCGGTCTGCAAGGCGCTCACGGCCGACGCTTCGCCGACCGTTAGGGGAATGGCGGTCTGGGCGCTTTCGCAGCTGATGCCGCCGGGCGATCTAGCCGCCTTCGCCCGACAATGCGGGCCTGAAACCGACAACGAGGTTCTTTCGGAATGGGAAATGGCAGGAGTGAGCCGATGCATGTCCTGATTCTTGGCGCCGGCTACTCCGGTACGGCGATCGCCAAGGCGCTCGCACCCGCCGCGCAATCGGTAACCGGAACGACCCGCTCGCCGGAGAAGCTCGCGGACCTCAAGGCCGCCGGCATCGAGCCGCTGCTCTTCGGCGGAAACGAGATTTCGCCAGAGCTTGCCGATGCCATGGGCAGGGCCACGCACCTCATCCAGTCCATCGCGCCGGGAAGCGACGGCGACCCGATGTTCCGCGCTGGCACGCCGCCGCTTGGCCAGCTGCTGCCGAGGCTTGAATGGGTAGGCTATCTTTCCACCGTCGGCGTCTATGGCGACCACGGCGGCGCGTGGGTGACCGAGGACACGCCGGTCAAGCCCGTCTCCGAGCGCTCCCGCGAGCGGGTCGAGGCGGAAGATGCCTGGCTCGAACACGGCGCGAGGCAGGGCATTCCGGTCGCGGTGCTCAGGCTTGCCGGTATTTACGGGCCTGGCCGCAACGCCTTCCGCAACCTCGCCGAAGGCACGGCGCGCCGTATCATAAAGCCGAACCAGGTGTTCAACCGCATCCGCGTCGAGGATATCGGTGCCGCCACGGCCTTCCTCGCTCAGCGCGGCATGGGCGGGGTCTTCAACGTGACCGACGACGAACCCGCGCCGCCGCAGGACGTCGTCGCCGAAGCCGCGCGGCTGATGGGCGTCGAGCCGCTGCCGGAAATCCCCTTCGAGAAGGCCGAGATGTCGCCGATGGCGCGCTCGTTCTACGGCGAGAACAAGCGTGTTTCGAATGCGCGGCTCCGCAACGCCGGCTTCGAATTCGCTTTCCCGAACTATCGCGTTTCGCTTGCACAGCTATGGGCGACGGGCGCCTGGCGGCAGCAGTAGAACCACCCTTACACTTCTCCGGTCAGAATATCGTCTGCGGATAAAAGCATGTTCGGAGGAACTTGCGGAAGTAACGATTCCGGCCGACTCAGCTTGACACGCCGTTGCTGTCAATATTCCGCCTATACTTTGCCTTTTTATGCAACCATGACGATAGTAGCGCAATTTCGACCATCATGGTTCATTAAAATTCAAGCGGATCGAAATTTTTAATGATTTTTTTTCATGCCAAGGCCAGCTCACCGCCGCCGGGCGCCGTCGGAAACGTTTAGTTGCTGATTCCAAAGGGATTCGCACAGCCTTCTAAAATAATTCAAACCTATGTCTCATTTTAAATTTTACCGCTTTTCAATAATTCCTAATGAAAGTTTAACGGTTGAAGCACGTTTTCGCCATTTTTGACCCCAATTAGCTCGATCAGCAAGGGAACTTACAACATCTTCAAACCGAAGGGGGCATCGCTTGAAGCCAGCGAAAATCAAGACTGCTGCCGCGGCAGCGCTATTCACCGTCGGGATGGGGTTGGTCTCGGCATCCGATAGTCAGGCGGCAGGCAACGGTTGCGGCGGGGCATCCTGGTACGCGCTTTCCTCCAAAACGGCGTCCGGCGAAAGAATGAACGCGGCCCACCTGACCGCCGCCCATCGCAGCCTGAAGTTCGGCACCAAGGTGCAGGTGACGAACAAGCGCAACGGCAAGTCCGTCGTCGTGCGGATCAACGATCGCGGCCCGTTCATCCGTGGCCGGGTGATCGATCTCTCCAAGGCCGCCGCCTCCCGGATCGGCATGATCCGCTCCGGCACCGCCAGCATCTGCTACCAGGTCATCAATTCCTGATCGATCACGCGCCCGCCCGCCCCTCGGGCGGGCTGGCCTGCACGGGCAATCGCCCCGCACATAATGCGGCCGCCGTCTTGCTCTTCGATGCCATCGCCGCTACCACGGCGAAAAAGGAGTTCATCGAAGATGCGTTTGGGCGGAAGGCTCTCGGGAGCCATCGAGGTTCTTGACGATATCGAAAAGCGAAAGCGCCCCGTCGCCGACGCGCTCAAGGATTGGGGCCTCTCCCATCGCTTCGCCGGCTCCGGCGACCGCGCCGCCATCGGCAACATCGTCTACGATGCGCTGCGGATGAAACTCTCCCACGCCTATCTCATGGACAGCGACAGCGCCACGGCCCTTGGCCACGCCGTCATGTACCGGCAATGGGGCTTTAGCGTCGACGCTCTCGCGGCGGAGCTCGCGGACGACAAGTTCGCCCCAGAGGCTCCTTCGGGAGCCATGATGACGGCCTTCAGGGAGCGCCGGCTCGAAGATGCGCCGCTCTACGTGCAGGGCGATATACCGGAATGGGTTCAGCCCTCCTTCGAGGAGAACTTCTCGGACGACTGGCTTGCCGAGGCGAAGGCGCTTGCCGGCCGGCCGACGCTCGATCTCAGGGTCAACACGCTGAAGGCGACGCGCGAGAAGGTGTTGAAGGCGCTGGAGCGCAGCGGCGCGGAGCCCGCGGCGATCGCCCGCCATGGCGTACGCATCCCCGCCGGCGAGGGCGCCTCGCGCTTGCCGAACGTGACGGCGGAAATCTCCTTCCAGAAGGGCTGGTTCGAGGTCCAGGACGAGGGCTCGCAGATCGTCGCCGATCTCGTCTTGCCGCAAGAGGGCGAGCAGGTGCTCGACTATTGCGCCGGCGGCGGCGGCAAGACGCTCGCGATGTCGGCCGCGATGAACAACAAGGGCCAGGTCCACGCCTACGACGCCGACCGCAAGCGGCTGGCGCCGATCATCGAACGGCTGAAGCGCGCAGGCACTCGTAATGTGCAGGTGCATGAATCGGCCGAGTCGCTCAGCTCCCTCGTCGGCCGCTGCGACCGGGTACTCGTCGATGCACCCTGCACCGGCACTGGGACGTGGCGGCGCCGCCCGGACACGAAATGGCGCCTCACGCAAAAGAACCTGGAGGAGCGGCTGGCGCAGCAGGAGGAAGCGCTCGCCGGCGCCGCCCAGTTCGTGCGCCCGGGCGGTCACCTGATCTACGTCACCTGCTCCGTGCTTCCGGAGGAAAACGAGTCGCAGGTCTACGGCTTCTGTGAGGACAATCCGGAATACGAGATCCTCTCGGCTGCCGATAGCTGGGCGGCGCTTTTCGGAACCGACAAGCCGCAGCCCTGGTCGGCCGACATGAAGACCGTCACGCTGACGCCGGCGTCGACCGAAACCGACGGCTTCTTCTTCTGCCTGATGGGCAGAAAGGGATAGGGACGCCGCTGCAGGGCCATCTCCGCCAGCGGGAATTGCAGATTGAAAGCGTTCTAAACTATACACTTTGACACCAGTTTGCTTTTGGTCCATGACTTCTGCGCTTTCCCGGGCCTGAGCCGTGCGCTCGACCGACAAGCAAAAGGAGAGGGTCATGAGCAAGAATTTCATCCGCGGCGCCGCGCTGGCACTGATGACGGCGACGTCGGCGCTGGCCTTGCAGCCGGCGCATGCGGCGACCGACGCCGCCGCGGTCGTCAAACACTATGCGGCGATCGCGCACGCCAAGTATGAGGACGCGCTGACGACGGCTGAAGCGCTCGACAAGGCCGTTGACGCACTGATCGCGACCCCAAGCGAAGCGACGCTGAAGGCCGCTCGTGAAGCCTGGCTCAAGGCGCGCAACCCCTATCAGGAGACCGAGGTCTACCGCTTCGGCAATACGATCGTCGACGAGTGGGAAGGCAAGGTGAATGCCTGGCCGCTCGACGAAGGCCTGATCGACTATGTCGATCCGAGCTATGGTACCGAGAGCGACGAAAACGCCCTCTTCGTGGCCAATGTGATCGCCAACAAGACGATCAAGATCGACGGCAAGGACGTCGACGCGACGAACATCACGCCCGAGTTCCTCTCCGGCACGCTGCAGGAGGCGGCGGGCATCGAGGCGAATGTCGCGACCGGCTATCACGCGATCGAATTCCTGCTCTGGGGCCAGGACCTGAACGGCACCGGCGCAGGCGCAGGCAACCGGCCCTATACCGATTTCGACACCAAGGCCTGCACCAACGGCAATTGCGATCGCCGCGTGGCCTATCTCAAGGCCGCTTCCAGCCTGCTCGTCTCCGACCTCAAGGAGATGGCCGCGAACTGGGCGCCCGACGGTGCGGCGACCAAGGCGGTCGAGGCAGACCACAAGGCCGGGCTTGCGGCGATTCTGACCGGCATGGGCTCGCTCTCTTACGGAGAGCTTGCCGGCGAGCGCATGAAGCTCGGCCTGCTGCTGCACGACCCGGAAGAGGAGCACGATTGCTTCTCGGACGATACCCACAACTCGCATCTGCACGACGCGATCGGCATCCAATCGGCCTATACGGGCGAATATACCCGCGTCGACGGCAGCAAGCTCACCGGCGCCTCGCTGTCCGAGCTCGTCGCCGCCAAGGACGCAGCGCTCGACAAGGAGATGAAGGACAATCTCGCGGCCACGGTCGAGAAGATGCAGGCGATGGCCAAGCGCGCGGAGACCGTCGAGGCCTATGACCAGATGATCGGCGAAGGCAATGCCGAAGGCAACGCCACCGTCCAGGCCGCGATCGACGGGCTGATCGCCCAGGCGAAAACCGTCGAGCGTGTCATCGCGGCGCTCGATCTCGGTACGATCGAGCTTGAAGGTTCGGACAGCCTGGATAATCCTGGCGCCGTCTTCCAATAAGTTGAAAAGGCGGGCCGCACCTTGAAGATTGCGGCCCGACCCGTCCGATGAACGTGACCGCCCGCCTCCTCGCGCTGCCGCTCGCCGCGCTTATCGGCCTCGCCTCCACGGTCGTGGCGATAGGCAAGGATGCCGGCCCCGCGGCCAGAGCGGAGGCCGATCAGCTTGCAACGGCGAAAATCCGTAAAGCGGGTGTTGATATCCCCCTCTGCCCTGCCGGGCATCGCCCCCACAAGGGGGGAGATTGGCCAGAAGCTGAGCCCTGCCCGATAGTGAGCTCGCAGGTGCCGAAGGCGCCGAATTCAGCGGCGCGCGCGCAGCGCGAATGGTCAAGCGGGACATCGCCGCTTGCCGATCTCTCCGCTTGTGGGGGAGATGCGAGGCAGGGCAGAGGGGGGTGTGAACGTGACGACCTTTCCGAACAGGACCTCGAGCGCGTCTTAAAAGTGACGCGCCCAACCACCGGCTTCTCCAAAGCCGAACAGTTCGAGGCGCTTCCCGGCGGTGCTACCACGACGCTCGCGCCGATCGATCGGCAGGTCTTTTCCCAGTTTTCCGCCAATCTTCCCTTCGAGGACGAGCAGAACTTCAAGCTCGGCAAGGCGCTCTTCGAGAAGCTCTGGGTTTCCTCCCCCTCATCGACGCAAGCCTCCGACGGGCTGGGGCCGCTCTACAATGCGCGGGCTTGCGAGAGCTGTCATCCACGCGACGGGCGGGGCCGGCCGCCGGAAGGCGCCACGGACGCGACCTCGATGTTCTACCGCCTTGCCCGCGCCCCGCGGGACGATGCCGAGCGCCGGATGATCGCCTCATACGAGGCACTCAATTTTCCCGATCCGGTTTATGGCGCGCAGCTTCAGGACAGCGCCGTGCCGGGGCTTGCCGCCGAAGGCCGCGTCAGGATCGCCTATACGGAAGAGCCGGTGACGCTCGCCGGCGGCGAGACGATCTCGCTCAGGAAACCGCATTATTCTGTCGGCGACCTCGGTTACGGCGCGATGGACCCGACGACGACACTGTCGCCGCGGGTCGCCTCACCGATGATCGGCATGGGCCTGATCGAGGCCATCCATGAGGCCGACATCCTGGCCCGCGCCGATCCGGACGATCGCGATGGTGACGGCATCAGCGGCCGGCCGGCACTGGTGCGCGACGGCAAGACGGGCCGCGTTACGCTCGGCCGCTTCGGCTGGAAGGCGCAGAACCCGACCGTCCGCCAACAGAGCGCCGACGCCTTTGCCATAGACCTCGGCATTTCCACGCCCGACCTTAAGCTGAGCCACGGCGATTGCACGGCCGGGCAGCAAGACTGTCTCAAGCTGCCGACCGGCGTCCAGCCGCGGCTCGGGGCCGTCGAAGCGCCCACCCCGGTGCTCGATCTCGTGGCATTCTATTCCTCGAACCTCGCCGTACCCGCCCGGCGTCGGGCGAGCTTCCCTGAAACCTTGAAGGGCAAGCGGCTTTTCTACGAAGCGGGCTGCGCCGCCTGCCACACGCCGAAATTCGTGACCCGGCGCGACGCGCCGCACAAGGAGCAGGCGTTCCAGCTCATCTGGCCCTATTCCGATTTCCTCCTGCACGACATGGGCGCCGGCCTCGCCGACGGCCAGCAGGTCGGCCTCGCCAACGGGCGCGAATGGCGCACGCCGCCGCTCTGGGGGATCGGCTTGACAAGGACCGTCAGCGGCCACAGCTTCCTGCTCCATGACGGGCGCGCCCGCGATCTTTCGGAGGCCATCCTTTGGCATGGCGGCGAAGCGGAAAAGGCCCGTGACGCTTTCGCCGCCATGCGAGAGGGCGACCGCAAAGCCCTGATCACATTTCTGGAGTCCCTTTGATGCGCCTCGCTCTTCGCCTCGCTCTTGGGCTCCTGTTGTTTGCCGCCGTCGCTGCGCCGGCGCCAGCGCAGGAGGGCGGCGCACTCTCGCCGCGCGTCGTCGACGAGACAGCGGTCTCGGGCGTGATGGCGAAGGCCGTGGACGGTTTCATCCTGCCCGGCTACCGCAACCTCGCCGAGACGACGAAGTCGCTTTCGGAAGCGACGGCCGCACTTTGCAAGGCGCCTTCCGCCGCGAGCCTCGAAGCTGCGCGTTCGGCCTTCTCCGGCGTCGTCCAAAGCTGGTCTGCGATCGAGATCATTCGCCTCGGTCCCACGCTCGAGCAGAACCGTTTCGAACGCTTCCTCTTCTATCCGGACCGCAAGAGCACCGGCCTTAAACAGGTGCAGGCCATTCTCGCCAAAGGCAACGAGAGCGCCACGCAGGCGGAGACGCTGAAGGCGAAAAGCGTCGCGGTCCAGGGGCTCGGCGCGCTTGAATACGTGCTCTACGGCACCGGGGCGGAGACACTCTCCGGCAAGCAGGGCGATTTTCGCTGCCGTTACGGCCTTGCCATATCGGAGAATCTCGACACGATCGCCGGCGAGCTGCTTGCCGAATGGGAAAAGCCGGACGGCATTCAGGCTGCATGGAAGCGGCCGGGTCCCGGCAATCCGCTCTTCCGCGACAACAAGGAGGCCGCCACCGAATTGCTGGGCGTGCTCGTCCATGGCGTCGAAATGGTGAAGGATCAGCGGTTGCGCCCCTTCTACGCCGGAGCAGTCGATGGAAGGCGGGATCGCGGCGATCCGAGGCTCGCGATCTATTGGCGATCGGTCAATACCATGCCCTCCGTCTCCGCGAATTTCCGCGCCCTGCAGAAGCTCTTCGACACGGCGGGCATGGAAAGCCTACTTCCGGCCGACAGCCGTTCGATCGCCGGTTCGATCAATTTCCTTTTCAAGGCGCTGATCAGTGCTGCCGACCGGATCAACGGGCCGATCGACGCGGCGCTCGCCGACGAAAGACAGCGCAGCACGCTCGACTTCATCGCACTCAACACCGCCGACCTCACCGACCGGCTCAACCGAGACTTCGGCGGCGCGATCGGGCTCGGCGCCGGTTTTTCCTTCGCCGACGGCGATTGACGCGAAGGTGAAAAGGCCGCAGGACCCGGCGGTTGACAAGGCACGCATTTGGGAGCAAAGCGCATCTCATGTCCGCTCTCGCGGGCATGTGTCACCAACAAGGATCAACTCAAGATGAACCCCGACAGTCGAAGTCGAGCCTTCACGCTCACGGCCGTCCGGACCTGATTGATCAGGGCTCCAACGGTCGGATGACTCGGCCCTCATGGAGCCCAAAATGCTGCGCATCTACAAAAGCCAGAACAGCCACCTTGTGCTCGTCGACCTTCTCGACGGCCTGGCATCCCAGGAACCGGTGATCTGGTTCGACCTCTTCAGTCCTTCGAGCGACGAAGTGCGCCTCGTCGAAGACCGCCTCGGCATAGCGATTCCCACGCGCGACGAGATGCAGGAGATCGAGCTTTCCGACCGCCTCTATCAGGAGGATGGCGCCGAGTTCATGACCATGACGGCGACCGCCAAGCTCGACAGCGACTATCCGGTCAAAGTGCCCGTGACCTTCATCCTCAAGGGAACGACGCTCGTCACGGTACGCCACGCGGACCCCAAACCGTTCCAGATCTACGCAAACCGGATCCAGAAGCCGAACGGGGCGGTCTGCGAAACCGGCGAACTGGTGATGCTTGGTCTGCTCGAGGCGATGATCGACCGCACGGCCGATGCACTCGAGCGCGCAGGCAGCGATATCGACGCAATCTCGCGCGAGGTCTTCCGCAAGTCCAATGCGAGCGCAACGAAGAAAACGCGTGACCTGCAATCACTGATTGAGCAGATCGGCCAGAAGGGCGACCTGTTGACGGTCATCCGCGAAAGCCTCGTCAGCATCGGCAGGCTCGTCGCCTATCATGTCGCTCTCGAAGGAAGCACTCCTCGCAAAGCGGCCAAGGAGAGCCGGCAGCGGGTCAAGCTGATCCAGCGCGACGCGGCCTCGCTCGGCGATCATGCGCTGTTCCTGTCGAACAAGATCAATTTCCTGCTCGACGCAACGCTCGGCCTCATCAATCTCGAGCAGAACCAGATCATCAAGATCTTCTCGGTCGCCGCCGTCGTGTTCCTGCCGCCGACGCTGGTCGCCTCGATCTACGGCATGAACTTCGAGGCGATGCCCGAGCTGCACTGGAAGCTCGGCTATCCATTCGGACTTGGGGCGATGGTGATTTCGGCGCTTTTGCCCTATCTGTATTTCAAACGCCGAGGTTGGCTGTAGCCATGGCAGACCCTCCCGCAAGGGAGGGGTGGAAGGGTCTTTGCCTGTGCCTCGACTCCGCCGATGCCTGCATGGGAAGCGCATGAACGCCAAAAACCTCATCGACCGACGCAGCTTCGTCAAAATGGCAGGCGTCGCTTGGGTGGCGGCGCTCGGACCGCGCGGCGCCTTCGCGCTCGAAAGGACCGACGCGGTCTTCGCCTCCGCTTTCATGGCACCGGACGGCAGCTACGGCATCGCGACGCTGACGGAGGAAGGCGAGATCGTCGACCGCACGCTCCTGCCGGCGCGCGCGCACGGCATGGCATTTTCGCCGGTGAGCCGCCGGACGGTTGCCTTTGCCCGCCGGCCGGGCACCTATGCGATGATTTTCGCATGCGACGGCACCGCTAAGCCGGTCATCATCACTGTCGCCGAAGGCCGCCACTTCTTCGGCCACGGCTGCTTCTCCGCCGATGGCCGGCTGCTTTACGCGACGGAGAACGATTTTGCCGCCAATCGCGGCATGATCGGTATCTATGACGGCCGCCGCGGCTTCGCCCGTGTCGGCGAATTCCCGACCTACGGCATCGGGCCGCACGACATGACGCTGACTGCGGACGGGAGCACGCTCGCAATCGCCAATGGCGGCATCGAGACCCATCCGGACTTCGGCCGCACCAAGCTCAATCTCGACCACATGGAGCCGAGCCTCACCCTCGTCGACACCGCAACCGGCGCGCTCATCGAGAAACACGCGCTGCCGTCGGACCTCAGGCGGCTTTCGACCCGCCATGTCGATATCGGCGCCAACGGCAGGATCTGGTTCGCCTGCCAGTACGAAGGCGCCCGCGACGACCTGCCGCCTCTCGTCGGTCATTTCGCCAAGGGCGAGGCGCTGGCCTTTGTCGCTCTGCCCGAACGCACAACGCTAGCGCTTGCAAACTATGTCGGCGCTATCGCCGTCAATCGCCACGAAGAGCTTGTCGGGCTGACCTCGCCGAAGGGCAATGTCGCCGTCACGCTCGATGCGAAAACCGGTGCGGTGGTGAAAGAGGAACGGATTGCGGAAGCGGCCGGTGTCGCAGCGGCGGAACACGGTTTCGCGATCTCCTCCTATGACGGCCGATTCAAGGGGCGACGGAGTTCCGTCGCCTGGGACCAACACATCGTCCGGCTTGGAGCGCAATGAAGGCTACATGGCGGAGGAGTAGACCCCTCCCCCGACCCCACAGGTGGGAGGGGCTTAAGTTGCCGCGCCGCCGCCTCCCATATCGAATTTTCCGCGAGAAGCGACGGTTGAAAAATGGCAGGCGACCGCAGCGAGCACCAAGCCCTCCCACCTGTGGGGAGGGGTTGGGGAGGGCCTTGCCCGCGGTCAGGTCGAGATATTTCCAGCGCCCGAGAGTGCCCCAAGGTCGTCCCAGCGATAGGCGACCTGATCCAGGCGTTCGCCGCCGACGCTCACCCGCCCCTGGCCGACGGCGCGCGCGCCCATGCGTTCGTAGAACACCCTGTTTGGATTGTCGGCCAATACCCAGGCAAAGAGCGACGAGCCCCCCATCTCGCGGCAATGGCCGGCGACAGTGCGCACGAGCGCCGAGCCGATGCCTGTACCGTGGAACTCCGGCAGGAGGTAAAGCTCGTAGAGCTCCCGGTCGAAGGCGGGCGGCATCCCCCTTGCCCGGCCGTAATTGGCAAAGCCGATCACGCGCTTTTCCGCCATGTCGACGGCGACCATGAGGAAAGTCCCTGGGAAACGCATACGCCGCGCATGCCCGATTGCCTGATCTTCGACGGTCATCGCCTCGAGATAGGCGTCGGAAATGATGCCGCGAAAGGTCGCTCGCCAGGTCCGCACCAGAACCGAAGCGATCATCATGAGATCGTCCGGTACCGCCAGGCGGATCTCTATGCGTCTGATGTTCTTCATTGATGATGATATATGGATGCGTCCTCGCTCGCGAAAGCCCGGAAGACATAGATTCCACCCGCCGCGATGAAGCGCTGGGGCGACCTCATGATTGCGCTTGTCCTCTTTCGCGACGCATGCAACTGTCGGCCCGTCGCGGGGCGATCGGCCTCGCCTTCGCAAGGATCCTTTGAGTGATAGAAGACAGCGAGCCGTACGATTTTCGCGCCCGCGTCCGGCAGAGCTTCAGCCGACAGGCCGCCATGCGCACGATCGGCGCGGAACTCACGCGCGTCGAACAGGGAACGGTCGAGATCGAGCTGCCGTTCGACATCAAGCTGACGCAACAGCACGGCCTGCTCCATGCCGGCATCATCTCCGCCGCGCTCGATGCGGCCGGCACCTACGCGGCCTATTCGGTGATCGACGCTGACGCATCGCTGCTGACGATCGAGTTCAAGGTAAACCTCTTGTCGCCTGGGCGCGGCGAGCGCTTCCTCTTCCGCGGTGAAGTGACGAAACCCGGCACGACGATCATCGTTTCGGATGGTCGCGCCTATGCGGTGAGATCCGACGGCCCGGCCAAACTCATCGCCTCGATGACCGGGACGATGATGGTGGTGCGTGGACGCGAAGGGATCGAGGGATGAGTTTCGACCTGAAACCGGTGGCGGGCAAGAAGATCCTCTATGTCATGGCGGTCGACCCGGAATACGGGCCGTGCCTGCGCGCCCGCATCACGCCCCTGATGACCGGCGTCGGACCTGTCGAAGCCGCGGTGGGTCTCACTAGGGTCCTTGCTGAACTCCACGCCGGGGCCAGCCTGCCGGATCTCGTCGTCTCGCTCGGCTCGGCCGGCTCCGCGACGCTCGAGCAGACGGAGGTCTATCAGGCCACCTCCGTCGGCTATCGCGACATGGACGCGTCGCCGCTCGGCTTCGAGAAGGGTGCGACACCCTTCCTCGACCTGCCCGCCGTCGTAAAGCTGCCCTTGCGCATCCCGGGCGTCAAGGAAGCGCGGCTTTCGACCGGCGCCAACATCGTCTCCGGAAAAGCCTACGATGCGATCGATGCCGACCTGGTCGAGATGGAGACCTTCGCGGTTTTGCGCGCCTGCCAGGCCTTCGGCGTGCCGCTCATCGGGCTGCGCGGCATCTCCGACGGCAAGGCGGAGCTGAGGCATGTCGACGACTGGACGGAATATCTGCACGTCATCGACGAGAAGCTTGCAGCCGCGATCGACCGGCTGGAAGAAGCGCTCGAAAGCGGTGAAATCCGGCTCTGACCGTCCGATAGCCGGCGCTCGATTGTCGGGATGCAATGTTATCGTTGCGCCAGGGGCGGGCTTTCATTAAAGCCTCGCCATGAACACGCTTGTTTGAAGGCCCGACATGACCCAGACAGCCCATCCCGATACCGTCCTCATCGTCGATTTCGGCAGCCAGGTGACGCAGCTCATCGCCCGGCGCGTGCGCGAAGCCGGCGTCTATTGCGAGATCGTGCCGTTCCAGTCGGCCGAGGAAGGTTTCAAACGGCTCAACCCAAAGGCGGTGATCCTGTCCGGCAGCCCCGCCTCGACGCTTGATATCGGTTCGCCCCGCGCGCCCTCGGTCATCTTCGAAAGCGGCCTGCCGGTCTTCGGCATCTGCTACGGCCAGCAGACCATGTGCGCCCAGCTCGGCGGCAAGGTCGAGAGCGGCCATCATCGCGAATTCGGTCGGGCCTTCCTGGAGGTCGAGAAGGAATGTGAGCTTTTCGAAGGTGTCTGGTCGCTCGGCTCGCGCCATCAGGTGTGGATGTCGCATGGCGACCGCGTGACGGCGCTGCCTCAGGGCTTCGAGGTGGTCGCTACCTCACCGAACGCCCCCTTTGCCTTCATCGCCGACGAGAAGCGCAAATATTACGCGGTGCAGTTCCACCCGGAAGTGGTGCACACGCCGGACGGCGCCAAGCTGATCGCCAATTTCGTCCACAAGATCGCCGGCATCGAGGGCGACTGGACGATGTCGGCCTATCGCGCCAAGGCCGTCGAGGCGATCCGCGAGCAGGTCGGCGACAAGAAGGTGATCTGCGCGCTATCGGGCGGCGTCGATTCCTCCGTCGCGGCCCTCCTCATCCATGAGGCGGTCGGCGACCAACTCACCTGCATCCTGGTCGACCACGGGCTGATGCGCAAGGACGAGGCGGCGAACGTCGTCGCCATGTTCCATGAGCATTACAACCTCAACCTGCTGCACATCGACGCCTCCGACCGCTTCATCGGCGAGCTGGAGGGCGTCAGCGACCCGGAAACCAAGCGCAAGATCATCGGACGTCTCTTCATCGAGGTCTTCGAGGAAGAGGCGAAGAAGCTCGGCGGCGCCGATTTCCTCGCCCAGGGCACGCTCTACCCGGACGTCATCGAAAGCGTCTCCTTCACCGGCGGCCCGTCGGTGACGATCAAGTCGCACCACAATGTCGGCGGCCTGCCGGAGCGCATGAACATGCAGCTCGTCGAGCCCCTGCGCGAACTCTTCAAGGACGAGGTGCGCGTGCTCGGCCGCGAGCTCGGCCTGCCGGAGAGCTTTATCGGCCGCCATCCCTTCCCCGGCCCGGGCCTTGCGATTCGCTGCCCCGGCGGCATTACCCGCGAGAAGCTCGAAATCCTGCGGGAGGCGGATGCGATCTATCTCGACGAGATCCGCAAGGCCGGGCTCTACGACGCCATCTGGCAGGCCTTCGCCGTGCTGCTGCCGGTGCAGACGGTCGGCGTCATGGGCGACGGGCGCACCTATGAATATGTCTGTGCGCTCCGCGCCGTCACCTCGGTCGACGGCATGACAGCCGACTTCTACCATTACGACATGGAATTCCTGGGCCGCGCGGCGACCCGCATCATCAACGAGGTGCGCGGCATCAACCGCGTCGTCTACGACGTCACCTCGAAGCCGCCGGGCACGATCGAGTGGGAGTGAGCGCATAGCTGAGGAACCTTCCGGCGTTGTATCGGTTCGAGCCCGCATCAGCCGGAGGTTTCAATGCCAAAGCGCCGCTATGCCATCCTCGAAGCCCCTTCAGCACTTGGTCTGTCGACCGACGGAGTGGAGGGCTTGCCCGCTCGGCTCCTGGAACTCGGTCTCGCGGAGCGGATCGGGGCGCGTCACGCCGGGCGACTCGCCGTTCCACCGAAGGATGCAACACCTGACCCGGACACCCTGATCCTGAACGCCCAAACGATCGCGGCATGGTCGCCAAGGCTTGCCGACGCCATCGAGGCGATACTGGATGCCGGCGAGTTTCCGATCGTCTTGGGCGGCGATTGCACGATCCTGCTCGGCCCGATGCTCGCTTTGCGGCGGCGCGGCCGCTATGGCCTGTTCTTCATCGACGGCCATGCCGACTTCTTCCAGCCGGAAGCGGAACCCAACGGCGAAGGCGCGTCCATGGATCTGGCTCTCGTGACCGGCTACGGGCCGTCGCTGCTGACCGATATCGAGGGCCGCGGTCCTTTGGTTCGGCCGGAGGATGCCGTCGCCTTCGCTTTCCGCGATCATGAGGATCAGGCCGAATTCGGCAGCCAACCCTTGCCGCGGGAGCTCCGCGCCTATGATCTCCACAACATCCGCCGCCTCGGCGTCGACAGGGCGGCTCGTGCCGCGCTCGACCATCTGACGCGGCCTCAATTGGAGGGCTTCTTCATTCACCTCGACGCCGATTGTCTCGACGACGCCGTCATGCCGGCGGTCGATTTCCGCGTTCCGGACGGACTCTCCTGGGATGAGCTGATGACGGCGCTCGAAATCATTCTGACGAGTGAAAGAGCGGTCGGCCTCGAAGTCACCATCTACAATCCGAGCCTCGACAAGGACGGCAGCGCCGGACACGGGCTGGTCGAGGTGCTGGCGGGAGCTCTGGCGGCCGTTTAGCGCGGCAGGAGGAAAAGTGCGCGGTTTTCTCGCCCGCTTCCCGCGCCGACTTATTGGAATCGATCACGTTCATGATTTTAGGTCGGCCCGAACTAAAGTCATCGTGATCTAGCGGATGCGCGGCGGCGTCAATCCGGCCGCCTCGACATCACGACTGTGGTCCGCCCGTGCAGCGGACGAGCACAGTCACGACCATCGGCGAACGGAGAACAAACCCCAACGCCCTATAGAGATTGATCGCCGGCGTATTGGTCGCATAGGCGTGCAGGAACGGTGTTTCCCCACGCCTCAAGATCTCGCCTGCGACGACCCGAGAGAGCATCGCCGCATAGCCGCGGCCACGGAAATCCGGATGAGTGCAGACGCCGCTCACTTCCGTATAGCCGTTCAGTTTCATCCGCTCGCCGGCCATCGCGATGAGCCGTCCATTGGCCTTGATGCCCCAGAACGCGCCGAGCCGGTGGGTATTGGCGAAGAAGGGGCCGGGCTGTGTCAGCGTCGCAAGCTCCAGCATTGCTGGTGCGTCCGCCTCGGCCAGGCGTTCGACAGGAGCCATCGGCTCGCAAGGCGCGACTCCTTCCGCGACCATCTGGACGCCCATCGCAATCTTGTCGACCCGCGTACCCGACGGGACCGGGCTTTCTCCGGGCTGAAGCAGGATGACGCAGCCGTCAGGCGGCACGAGATCGCCCAAAGCGCGCAAAGCCTCCTCCGAGTCGTCGCGCGCTGCCGCGAAAATCCCGACATCCGGCAAAAAGCGCTTCGCGCTTGCGCCACCCACCGCAAATGCCGCCTGCCTCGATAGAAGAGCATGCCATACGGGACGATCGAGAGGATGTTCAGCCATCACCACGCTCCTTGTGCCGGAGGGCGCGCCTATCGAGCGACATTTGCCCCAAGCGGTCCTCCATCGCGTTCAGCTGGTCGAGCAGCGAGCCGGAGAGATCGCCGCAAAGCTCGACGACTGCCGCCTCGACGTGGCGCCAGATCTCCCCTTTCGATCTTTCGACCGCGCGTCGGCCCGCCTCGGTGAGCGCCACCGTCTTCTGCCTCCGGTCCTCATCGCCCCGCTCGATTTCGAGAAGCCCCATCTCTACCAGACGCAGGACGCTGCGCGTGACGCCCGGCTGGCTCACGCCGAGCGCGCCGACCAGATCACCCACAGTGAGGGGCCCATTGCGGTCGAGAGCCGCCAGCAGCGGATACTGACCCGCCTGAACGTCGAGGCCGACCCGTTCGCTCAAGCGGTTGACATCGGCTTGGAGCCGCTCGCCGATCCGCTTCAATCGGCTGCCGAGGCAGAGATAACCCAGTTCCCGAACGACGTCTTCCATCAAACCACCTCGGTTGCATATCAAGTTATATAACGTGTAATGCGATCTGGCAATGCCGCCTTTCGCCGGCCGCCCGGCAGCGGACGTGCTGCTCGATGCGGCATACCCTCCTGCGATTTTCTTGAAGAGCACACCTTGGTGCGCCCTTGCTGCTTTTCCCATCTTCTTCATTTAGAGCGGCTGGACGTCCAGGAACCAGGAGCATCGCATGAGGTCGTACCAGCTTTCCTTGAACTTAGGACCGTCTCCCGCACCACGTGCCGTTGACGTATACTATTTCGCTGTTCTCCCGGAGGAAGAAGCCGCCGAGGAGGCGCTGGAACTGGCACGCTGGGATCAGCAGAAATATGGCCTTTCCGGAAAGATCTGCGACCGTCACCGGCTGCATGTGTCCCTTGCCAAGATCCGGGAGGGCCGCGGGCTTTCGGAAGCAGTCGGCGCGTATGCTGCAGACCTCGGTTCACGTGTGAAAGCCGCCGCGTTTCAGGTGCGGTTCGATCGTCTCATCAGCGTCGGCCACGGTAACCGACATCCCCGGATATTGACCTGCAACAGCGTCGTCCATGGTGTCAATGCATTGGTCCGACAGATCACGGGGCTGCCGCATATCTCGGCTGAAACAATCCCGCATATGACCCTTTATTACGGCGATCGCGAAGCGCCGCGCGTCGATCTGCCCAGGCCGATCGCATGGACGGTTCACGACTTTGCACTTGTCCACACGCGCAGAGGGTGCGGGGATTTCGCGATCATCGATCGCTGGTCGCTTTCGCTCTAACGGCCAGAAATGTTCGGGCGATGCCGGTCGCAAGCGCTTGGCCCTTGCGAAGAGGCAGACGAAAACCGATAAGCGATCCCAAAGAAGCAGTGCGGGGAAGGCCGTGGATATTTCCGAAATCATCATCGCCGGCGACACGCCGGGCACCGAGTGGCGGCTGCCCGTGTTCCGGTTCAAGGGAACAAGCGCGGAAGCGCCGCGAACCTATATCCAGGCGGCACTTCACGCCAACGAGCTCCCCGGCACGGCGCTCCTCCATGTCCTCCTCGAGAAGCTCCGCCGGGCGGACCAGGACGGCGCCATCCTCGGCGACATCACCATCGTCCCTCAGGCCAACCCCATCGGCTCGGCACAATCGCATTTCGGCGAGTTGCAGGGCCGCTTCGATCTCGGCTCGCGCATCAATTTCAATCGCGATTTTCCGCTGATCACCTTAGGCGAGCGCGCCAGCCTCCTTGAGGATCTCGACCGGCATTCGGCGGTCGATCGCCTGAAGCGGCACCTCCTCTACATGGCGCTTGCCGCCGAGCTGGCGCTCGACCTCCATTGCGACGACGAGGGGCTGCAATATGCCTATATCGACGAGGCCTTCTGGCCGGAGGCGGCGGACCTCGCGGCCGCGCTCGATATGAAGGCCGTATTCCTCTCCGACGGGGAAAGCTCGGCTTTCGAGGAAGCGGTCGGCTATGCATGGAAGCACGAGAGCGAAGGCGATCGGAAAGCAACCTTGCCGGGCCGCCTTTCGGTCACTGTGGAATTGCGCGGCACCCGCGACGTCTATCCGGAACTGGCGGGCAAGGATGCCGAAGGCCTCTTCCGGTTCCTTGTCGGCCGCGGCGTCGTTGCGGGCGCCCGCTCCGAGCTTCCGGCCTTTACCGGTCGGGCCGCGCCACTCGACAATATCGAGATGGTCCGCGCGCCTGAGGCGGGCGCGATCCTGTTCCACCGCGACGTCGGCGACAGCGTCGAGGCGGGGGACCTCCTTGCGACGATCGTCGCAAGGCCCGGCATGGCGGATGGCACAGTGGAAATAAGAGCGCCGCAGGATGGGCTGATCGTCACCCGCGTCTCCACCCGTTTCGCCCGCCGCCATGCGGACCTGATGAAGATCGCCTGCGCCGACCCTTCGCGTGCGGCGCGCAAGCCGGGTGCACTGGAGGCGTAATGCCTTCAATAGGCCCTCATCCGGCCTGCCGTTGGCGGTGTCCTACGGCGCCGCTCCGCCCTGCATTTTCGGGCTGTCGAGAAGGATGGTCGAGCGGAGCGTCTTGATTTCGGCGATCTGCTCGAACTCGCTCCAGAGCAGGCGCTTGTAATCCGCGACGTCGCGGACGGCGATCTTCAGCAGGAAATCGAAATCGCCGGCGACCGTGTGGCACTCGACGACTTCCGGCATGCGCGAGACGAGTTCGATGAAGCGCTGCCCCACCTTGCTGGCGGTGCGCTCCAGCGTCACCTCGACGAAGGCTTGGAAGCCGATCCCCAGCGCCTTCGGATCGACGGCGACGGTCTGGCGGATCACGCCCGCGGAATAGAGGCGCGAGAGTCGCCGCGACAAAGGCGCGGGCGACAGGCCCACCCTTTCCGCCAGTTCGTTGTTGCTCCTCGACGCGTCCTCGATCAGCAGCCTTATGATCCGCCGGTCGATCGCGTCCAGTACCGTGCGTCCGCGTTCCATAGGAATTCTCGGTGATATCAGCAAATATGTTTCGACTTACGGGAAAATAGCGCAAAAACATTCAATTCAATACCGGTATTCCGGCAAACATGCCATCGAATTTGCGCTCGGATCATTTTACAGAGGAGACAAGTGAGCCGCTGATGCGGCTTGCCATTCCGCCGGCAGGAAACGACTATCTTTCGATCTTCACCTCCAAAGGGAATTCCAGCATGTTCGACGCCCTCACTCGCCAACCCGACGATCCGTTGCTGGCCCTGATCGGCCTGTTTCAAAAGGACGAACGCCCCGGCAAGGTGGACCTCGGCGTCGGCGTCTACCGCGACGAAACGGGGCACACGCCGATCTTCCGGGCCGTTAAGGCAGCGGAAAAGCGGCTCCTCGAAACGCAGGACAGCAAGGCCTATGTCGGTCCCGAGGGTGACCTCGTCTTCCTCGACCATCTCTGGAGTCTGGTTGCCGGCGATACGGTCGAGCGGAGCCATGTTGCGGGCGTGCAGACGCCCGGCGGCTCCGGTGCGCTGCGGCTCGCGGCAGACCTCATCGCCCGCATGGGCGGCCGGGGCATCTGGCTGGGGCTTCCGAGCTGGCCGAATCACGCGCCGATCTTCAAGGCGGCCGGACTCAACATCGCGACCTACGACTTCTTCGATATTCCGTCGCAGTCGGTAACCTTCGACAATGTCGTCACTGCTCTGGAAGGCGCAGCACCGGGTGATGCGGTGCTGCTGCATGCGAGCTGCCATAATCCGACCGGCGGCGTGCTCACCGAAGCGCAGTGGATGGAGATCGCGGCGCTCGCGGCACAGCGCAACCTGCTGCCGCTCGTCGACCTCGCCTATCAGGGCTTCGGCCGCGGCCTCGATCAGGACGTCGCCGGCCTCCGGCATCTGATCGGCATCGTACCGGAAGCGCTCGTCGCCGTCTCCTGCTCGAAATCCTTCGGCCTCTATCGCGAGCGCACCGGCGCGATCTTTGCGCTCACCGCTTCGGCCTCTTCGGCAGATACCGTCCGTTCCAATCTCGCGGGCCTCGCCCGCACCAGCTATTCCATGCCGCCGGACCATGGCGCGGCCGTGGTGCGCACCATCCTTGCCGATCCGGAGCTGAGGCGCGATTGGGCGGAGGAGCTGAAGGCGATGCGGCTGCGCATGACCGGCATCCGCCACACGCTTGCGGAAGGGCTCAGGACCCGCTGGCAGAGCCTCGGGGCGATTGCCGGTCAGGAAGGCATGTTCTCCATGCTACCGCTAACCGAAGCGGAGGTGATGCGGCTCAGGACCGAGCACGGCATCTACATGCCGGGCTCCGGCCGTATCAACATCGCCGGGCTGAAGACGGCGGAAGTCGCCAATGTCGTCCCCAAGTTCACCAGCCTCTGAGGTTGACCCGTCCATGACCAGGATCGCCAGCGTCAAGGCCGATCAGCAGAGGAGCGCCGGTGCGACAACGCCGGAGCGGCACAGGCCCTACGAGGATGCACTCGCCATCCTCACCGGCACGCTGGTCATGGCGCTCGGCGTTGTCATCTACGGCAAGGCCATGCTCATTACCGGCAGCACGGCGGGCCTTGCTCTCCTCTTGCAATATGCGACCGGCACCGGCTTCTGGCTCGTCTTCTCGCTCGTCAACCTGCCTTTCTATTTTCTGGCAGTAAAGCGCCTCGGCTGGCCCTTTGCATTGCGCACCTTTCTTGCCGTCAGTCTCGTTTCGCTTTTCTCCCGCCTGACGGCCGGATGGGTGGAGTTTGCGCGGATCGATCCGCTCTATGCGGCGATCGTCGGCGGCGCGCTGATGGGGATGGGCCTGCTCATTCTTTTCCGGCATCGCACCGGTCTCGGCGGCATCAATATCCTCGCGATCTACCTGCAGGAGAAATACGGCATCCGTGCCGGCTATTTCCAGCTTGCCGTCGATCTCGCGATCCTCGCCGCGGCCGCCTTCGTGCTGCCGGCGGCAAACCTCTTGCTTTCGGTCGTCGGAGCCATGGTCGTCAACATGACGCTTGCGATCAATCACAAGCCCGGCCGCTACGCCGGCGTAACCTGAGGATCCGCCTACCGGGCTTTTCTCGGGAACGGCGTCCGGCTATGTCTGCCTCCGCATTTTCGCGAGCTGACGGGAAGACGATTCGGCATGACGGTCACGATATACGGCATCAAGAACTGCGACACGATGAAGAAGGCGCGCGGCTGGCTCGACAGCCGTGGCGCCGCCTATAATTTTCATGATTACAAGGCTGAAGGCATCGACCGCGCGCGTCTGGAGCGCTGGTGCGCCGAACTCGGCTGGGAAACGCTGCTCAATCGCTCCGGCATGACCTTCCGCAACCTGGCCGAGGCCGAGAAGCGGGATCTCACCGAGGAGAAAGCGATAGCGCTGATGCTCAAGCAGCCGTCGATGATCAAGCGCCCGGTGCTGGAGAGGGAGGGCAAGTTGGTCGCCGGTTTCAAGCCGGAGCTCTACGAAGCCGAGTTCGGCGCAAAGGGCGCGTAAGAGGGGAAGTCATGTCCAAGACGACCCGGGCGACGCAGGCGCTCGCAAAGGCCGGCGTAACCTTCACCGTCCACAGCTACGATTACGATCCCGGTGCCGAGCGGGTCGGCCTGCAGGCGGCGGAGGCGCTCGGCGAAGACCCGTCCCGCGTCTTGAAGACGCTGATGGCAGAGGTGGACGGCAAGCCCGTCTGCTGCATCGTGCCTTCCGACCGGGAAGTGAGCATGAAAAAACTCGCCGCCGCCTTCGGTGGCAAGTCGGCGAGCATGATGAAGCCGGGCGATGCCGAGCGGCTGACCGGCTATCACGTCGGCGGCATCAGCGCCTTCGGCCAGAGGAAGCGCGTTCCGACTGCAATCGAAGAGGCAGCGCTCGACGAACCGCTGGTCTACATCAATGGCGGGCAACGGGGCCTGCAGGTACGGCTGGCACCCAAGGACGCGCAAGCCGCGCTGAAGGCGATCGCCGCTCCTCTGATCGCCTGAGTTCCCTATCCGAGAAGACGCGTCAGGCGAGCCGCGAAAGCAGCGCCGCAAGCTCGCTTGCCTCCGCCTCGCTGAGCTTTGCGCCGACATGGCGCGCGATCGACGGCGCGTAAGTCTCCCACATGCGCTCCCGCATCGCGCGGCCAGCCTCGGTGACAACCACCCAACAGCCGCGAGCGTCCTCGTCGAATGCCTCGCGACGCACGAGGTCCTCCTTTTCCAGCCGATCGATCAAACGCGATAGATTATATTGCGCAAGCAGCGTTCGCGCCTCGATCTCGAAGGGGCGCAACCGGCCGTCCTCGGCCTTCACCAGTTCCCAGAGCACGTCGTACCAGATAAGCGGCGGCAGGCCCGCGGCCTTGAAATCCTTCTCGATGGCCGCAAGCGTGCGTTGCTGTGCCCGCATCAAGCCAATCCATGCTCGCGTCACGGCCGCCGTCGGCTCGATGTCTTTCGTCATTTGTTCACTCATAGATGCAATTACATCTATCTTGACGGATTTGGCAAGTCAATATATATGCAATTGCATCTACATTGAACAACGGAGATACCCAATGACCGCGCCACTGACCCTGATCAGCCACCATCTCTGCCCTTACGTCCAGCGCGCCGCGATCGAGCTTCATGAAAAGGGCGTGGCTTTCGAACGTGTCTATATCGACCTCGCCGACAAACCCGACTGGTTCCTGAAGATCTCGCCGCTAGGCAAGGTGCCGCTCTTGCGTATTCCGCAAGACGAGGGCGAAGCCATCCTCTTTGAAAGCAGCGTCATCTGTGAATATCTCGAGGAAACGCAATCGGGACCGAAGCTGCACCCGGCCGATCCGCTGACCCGGGCGCGCCATCGCGGCTGGATGGAATTCGGCTCCTCCATTCTTTCCGACCTTTGGGTCTACGAAACGACGCAGGATCCGGAAATACTCGAAGGCAAGCGCAAAGTGCTCGAGGCGAAGTTCGGGACAGTCGAGGCAGAACTCGGCGGCGGCCCATTTTTCGCGGGTTCCGGCTTCAGCCTGGTCGACGCCGTCTTCGCCCCGATCTTCCGCTATTTCGACGTGTTCGACACGATCTCGGACAGCGGCATATTCGCCGGCACCCCCCGTGTCGCTGCCTGGCGCAAGGCGCTTGCCGAAAGGCCGAGCGTGAGAGCCGCGGTCACCGAGGACTACCCGCAGCGGCTGATGGCGTTCCTCAAGAAGCACGATGCGGCGCTGCTTAAGATGGAAAGGGTGACGGCTTGAAGAGCCTTCTGTTTTCCGCGGAACCGGGCTAAAACCGCCTATCCGCAAGAAGAAGAGCAGGAGCTGTCATGAACGCCCCCCTCCAATCCGCAAAGAACCCGGTCGACCCGGTGAAGCTCGAAAAGCTTGCCGAGGTCGCCGTCAAGGTCGGCCTGCAATTGCAGAAGGGTCAGGACCTGGTGATGACCGCGCCGATTGCGGCGCTGCCGCTCGTGCGCCTCATCACCAAGCATGCCTATATGGCGGGCGCCGGACTGGTGACGACCTTCTATGCCGACGAGGAGGCAACGCTCGCCCGCTACGCCCATGCTCCGGACGAAAGCTTCGACCGCGCCAGCGACTGGCTCTACGAGGGCATGGCCAAGGCCTATACGGGCGGGGCCGCGCGCCTTGCGATCGCCGGCGACAACCCGATGCTGCTCTCGGCCCAGGATCCGGCGAAGGTCGCCCGTGCCAACAAGGCAAATTCCATCGCCTACAAGCCGGCGCTCGAAAAGATCACCAACTTCGACATCAACTGGAACATCGTCTCCTATCCGAACCCGTCCTGGGCGAAGCAGATGTTCCCCGACGATCCGGAAGCGGTCGCCGTCGAGAAACTGGCGAACGCCATCTTCGCCGCCTCGCGCGTCGACGTCGACGACCCGATCGCCGCCTGGAAGGAGCACAATGCCAATCTGCATCGGCGCTCGGGCTGGCTCAACGAGGAACGCTTCGCCGCGCTGCATTTCACCGGGCCGGGCACGGACCTCACGGTTGGGCTGGCGGACGGCCATGAATGGCACGGCGGCGCCTCGGTCGCGAAGAACGGCATCACCTGCAACCCGAATATCCCGACCGAAGAGGTCTTCACCACGCCGCACGCGCTGCGGGTCGAAGGCCATGTGTCGAGCACCAAACCGCTCTCGCACCAGGGCACGCTGATCGACAATATCCAGGTGCGCTTCGAAAGCGGCCGCATCGTCGAGGCCAGGGCCTCGCGTGGCGAAGAGGTGCTGAAAAAGGTGCTCGATACCGACGAGGGCGCTCGGCGGCTCGGCGAAGTGGCGCTGGTGCCGCATTCTTCACCGATCTCGGCAAGCGGCATCCTCTTCTACAACACACTCTTCGACGAGAACGCCTCCAGCCACATCGCGCTTGGCCAGTGCTATTCGGAGTGCTTCCTGAACGGCGCCAGCCTCAGCCAGGAGCAGATCCGCGCGCAGGGCGGCAATTCCAGCCTGATCCACATCGACTGGATGATCGGCTCCGGCGAGGTCGATATCGACGGGCTGCGCCCCGACGGCAGCCGCGTGCCGGTGATGCGCAAGGGTGAATGGGCCTGATTGGATGCCCGGCTCTTGCCGCGGCAGGTTCTGCCGCGGCAATCCATGCCGGCGACTACGCGTGAGCGGGTGCCGCTCGACGCGCCACCTGAGCCTGCTGGCTCATCCAGACGCTTGCGAAGACCACCGCGATCCCGAGCAGTTGCACCGCTGTCAACTGCTGATCGAGCACGCCCCAGCCGAGCAGGATCGCCGTGACGGGGCTCAGAAAGCCGAGTGGCGAGACCTGCGACGGCTCCAGGCGTGAAAGCCCGCGTAGCCAGAGAACGTAGGTGAAGGCGGCGCCGATCAGCCCAAGATATCCAAAACCCATCACATTCGCGGCGGTGAGCGGCGGCAAAGACGGCTCCAGCAGCAGCGCGACCGGCACCAGCAGCAGACCGCCGGCCGTGAGTTGCCAGGCGGTGAAAGTGAGCGCGGAGACCGGCGGCGCCCAATAACGGCTGAGCACTGTGCCGAAGGCCATGGAGACGGCGCCCGCCAGACCCGCGGCAACCCCCACCGGGTCTAGCGATGCCTTCGGTGTCAGCACCAACAGCGCCACGCCTGCCATGCCGGCAATGCCGGCGACAATGCTCAAGGCTCTGATCGGAGAGCCGAGGATGATCCGCGAGAGCATGATCACGATCAGCGGCTGAACGGCACCGACGGTCGCAGCGACACCGCCGGGCAAGCGATAGGCGGACACGAACAGCATCGCCCAGAAGAAGGAGAAGTTGAGCGCACCGAGCACAAAGCTGCGCAGCCACCAGATGCCCTTCGGTATCTGCCGGACGACGACAAGCAGCAGCAGGCCAGCAGGCAGCGCCCTCAGCATCGCCACAGTCAGCGGATAGCCGGGCGGTAGAAATTCCGTCGTGACGAGATAGGTGCTACCCCAGATCGCTGGCGCTATGGCCGTGAGGACGATATCGAACCTTTGTGTCTGCATTTTCTTTAACTCAAGAATCTCTATGTCAAGATAACTGCATCCTAGCGCAATTTATCTTGACGTCAAGATATCGTGGCATTAGAGGCGACAGAAAAGGCGCGGATCAGGTCCGCCTGCCGGGGGATGGCTGGACATGGAAGAGATCGACAAAGACCACGTAGACAAGATTCTGGCACAATGGCGCCGGGAGCGGCCGGAACTTGACGTTTCGGCGATGGGACTTCTCGGGCGTCTGGCGCGGCTGAGAGCCCATGTCTCCCGGGAGCAGGAAAAGGTCTTCGCCGAGCACGGCCTCACATCGGCAAGCTTCGATGTGCTGGCGACGCTCCGCCGCTCCGGCCCGCCCTTTCAGCTTTCGCCCGGCGACTTGCTCGCCGCAACCATGGTCACCTCGGGTACCATGACAAACCGTATCGACCAGCTCGAAAAGGCGGGCCTCGTTGAGCGGCTCAACAATCCCGAAGACCGACGCGGCGTGATCATCGCGCTGACGCCCGAAGGCTTGAAACGCATCGACGCCGCGGCGACCGCCCATGTTGCCAACCAGCAGCGTCTGGTCGCGGGCCTTGCGCCCGGGGATCGGGAAGCCTTGGACGCGCTGCTCAGAAAATTCCTAGCGACGCTCGAATGAGCGAGTAGATGACACCTTTTTGACGATAGCGCGGTCTGCGGGCGAAAACCCGCGCACACTTTTCCTCATGCCCCTAAATCCGGCTCACCAAGGCGCGTACCCGTTCGAGATGGCGCTTTCGTTTATCTTCGGTCGCCCGGTCCATGTCGTGCAGGGCGAGCATGCGGAAATCGAGACCCTTTGCACAAAAGGCCGCGATGCCACGCTTGAGCAGCCGGCGTACCGGATTGCCCATATAGAGATGCACCACCCACCAGGGTGAGCCGGTGCTCGTCAATGCCCAGAAAAGCCTGATATTGCCAAGCCGCGGGATGATGCGCCCGCCCGCCGAATCATGCTCGAAGGCGACACCAGGGGCGAAGACGCGATCGAAGAAGCCTTTGAGGATAGCCGGAAAATTGAACCACCACTGCGGGAAGACGAGTACGAGCCCGTCGGCAGCCTTCAGCCGCGCGATCCAGCCGGAGACTTCGGCGTCGTCGTAGGGCTCGGAGAAATAGCTGCCGCGTTCCGATTCGCTCAGGCGCGGATCGAAGTCCTCGCGATAGAGATCGAGCATGTCGACCGTGTGTCCGCGCCCTTCGAGCGTTTCCTTGGCGACGCGCGCGACGCTTGCCGCGAAGCTTTCCTCGAGCGGATGGGCAAGCACCAAGAGGATACGCATTATGCTCCCCTCTCAGAAAAGGCTGCCCTGCTTCGTCGGCTCCGCCGTCCGTGCCGGCCGTTTCTTCGCTGGTTGCTGCGGTGTACCGCCCTCCCCCGCTGTTGCCGCGACGCGGCCATCTGCGAATTCGAGCGAAAGCGGCATTCCGGGTTGCACGGCGGCCGCCTGCTTCACGGGCTCGCCCGCCGCATCGCGCACCAGCGCGAAGCCTCGCTGCAGGACATTGCGGTAGGAGAGCGACTGCAAGACGCGGTCCTGTGCCGCGAGCGCTCCCTTCAGCCTGCGGAGTTCAGCGGCCATAGCCGCATCGGCGCGCGCTCTCAGACCGGCGACACGGTCGTCTGCGCGGTGAATCTGCCCCACCAGGCGCGAAGGGAAGGCGCGAAGCGATGCGTCGGCGGCCGCAACACGCGACTGGCGCCGATCGAGCTGCCGCTCGACGCACCGTTCGGCACGGTTCATCGCCTCCAGGAGATGTCGCCGGCGGTCGCTGATGCGAGTCCTGATCAGATCCGGCCGGAGATGGGTGGCGATGCGCTCGAAGCTCCGGCGCTTGTTCGCCGTGTTCATCGTGAGCCCACGGCCGAGACCGGTGGCCGCCTCGTCGAAACGCCGCCGTGGCAGCGCCAGCAACTGATCGAGCGAGGGAAGCGCCCGGGCAAGCGAGCGCAGCGCGTGCCGCCGGTTATCCATCTGCCGCGTGGCGGCCCCTTTCAGCCGAGCCGCGAGGTTCGCGACCTGGGATTCGAGATCGGCCTTCACCGGCACCGCCATCTCGGCCGCGCCCGTCGGCGTCGGCGCCCGCTGGTCGGCCGCGTAGTCGATCAACGTCCAGTCCGTCTCATGGCCGACAGCCGAGATCAAGGGGATGGTGGAGGCTGCGGCGGCGCGCACGATGGCCTCGTCGTTGAAGCACCAGAGGTCCTCCAGGCTGCCGCCGCCGCGCGCGACGATCAGTACGTCCGGCCGCGGAATGGCGCCGCCGGCTTCCAGCGCGTTGAAGCCCTGGATCGCCGCCACGATCTCTTCGCACGCGCCATCGCCCTGGACGCGCACCGGCCAGACGATAACATGGATCGGAAAGCGGTCGGCGATCCGGTGCAGGATGTCGCGGATCACCGCGCCCGTCGGCGAGGTGACGACGCCGATGACCTTCGGCATGAAAGGCAGCGGCCGCTTGCGGGCGACATCGAAAAGTCCCTCGGCCGCCAGTTTCCGCTTGCGCTCCTCGATGAGCGCCATCAGCGCGCCGGCGCCCGCCGGCTCCAGCGACTCGATGACGATCTGATACTTGGACGAGCCCGGGAAGGTCGTGACCTTGCCGGTCGCGATGACTTCCATACCCTCCTCGGGTCGGAACCTCAGCCGCTGGAACGTGCTCTTCCAGATGACCGCCTCGATGCGGGCACGATCGTCCTTCAGCGCAAAATAGGCATGGCCTGAGGAATGTGGCCCGCGATAGCCGGAAATCTCGCCCCGTACCCGGACATGCTCGAAGTTCTGCTCGATCGTACGCCTGATCGAGCCGGAAAGCTCCGACACCGAATATTCGGCGACATTGGAGGCAGAATCGGAATCGAAGAGTGAATTCATGGACCCTTTGTAACCGACCGCGGCGGGAATATCAGTAGCAAGAGGCGCCTTTCTACCGTTTTTCTGGCGAGTTGCCGCCTTATGCCGTCTGCTCGAAGAAGCGCCGGGTGGCTTCGTCAGCCGGAAAGAAGGATTCGATCAGCACGCCTTCAACCAGCGCATCCTGTGTCGAGCCGAAGGTCGAAAGCGTGGTGATGAAGCGGAGCTCCGTTTCGCCCAGCCTGAGTTCGATCGGCAAGACCGGCAGCCGGTCGGTCCGAGGGTGGTTTTCCAGCGCCCGGACGACACCCGGATCGCGGACGAGCCCATCGAGCCGCCGCTGCAAAGGGCTGCGCGGCCCCTGGAGCCAAGCCTCCATGCGGACCCGCTGTACCAGATCGGCCGCTGCCGCCTCCCAGTTGAGGACCAGCGTTCGGACGGGCTGGGCAGCGAGGAAGCCGTCGAGGAAGTTCTCGCCGGGCCTGAACGGAACATCGGTCGACTCGACGAGCGCGGCGAAGGCGGGATTGGTCAGAAGCACCGTGTATTGATGATCGAAGACGAGGCCAGGATAGGGGTCGTGGCGGTCGAGCATCAGCCGAATCGCAGCGGCGACTGCCGGTGGCATCGCCGCCAGGCCCGAGGCCGGGCGCGTTGTCATGCGCGGCCGGTAGCCGGCGGCAGAGAAGAGCGTGCCCTGGTCGCGCGCGGGAATGTCGAGGACCGAGGCGAGCCGCAGGATCATGCCCTCGGTCGGCCGGGAGCGGCCGGTTTCGAGGAAAGAAAGATGGCGTGCGGAAATGCCTGCCGCGGTCGCAAGATCGAGCTGGCTCATGCGGCGATGTCCGCGCCATTCCTTCAAGTGGCTGCCGAATTCCATTGATGCGGTTCTCCGTTTGCCTGCCCAGATTGGCCGGGCCGGCACGCAAAATCCATTACCTCGGAGGTAATTGGTTTGATGATCGCGAGAGGTCAGCATCTCTCCATCGACAACCGAAGGAGACAGACATGTTCGACCTTTCCAGCCGCTCGCTTCTCAACAAGACGTTCATTGCCGACGGCATTTCCTCGCTGATCGCCGGCACCGTTCTGATCGTCGACGCGTATCCGCTCGCTAGACTCGTCAGCACCGCAGTTCCCTCCGCCGTCATGACGGCGCTCGGCACGGGGCTCTTGCTCTGGGGCGCGTTCCACCTTGCCTCCGCCAGAAAGAACGGGCCGAATGCTCTCGCGGCGAGGATCAGCATCGCTGGCGACATTCTCTGGCAGGCGGCGAGTCTGGCCCTCCTGGCGGTCGCCTATCCTTGGCTCACTCCGATCGGAGCCGGCTTGGTCATCGTCGGAATCGTCGGTGTCGCCGACTTTCTCTTCTTCAAGATGCGCGGCGCCTCTCAAGCGCGATTGTTCCGCGCCGCCTAGATCACGATGATTTTAGATCGGACCGACCTAACATGATCGATTCTAATAAGTTAGCGCGGGTTGCGGGCGGAAACCGCGGACACTTCACCTCATCCCGCGCTAAGAGCGCCGTGGCCCGCCGATTGGCGGGCCACATTACTAGCCGGCTTCAGATCGTTTCCCAGCCGTCCTTCTCACTGGCACGATAGATCGCGTCGATGAATTTCTGGTTGAGACGCGAGCTTTCCAGCGTCACCACTTCTTCGGGCTCGCCGTTGGCCGCCCGCGCGAATGCTTCGGCCTCGAGCTTGTATTGGCGCGCATCCTGGAAGCGGAAGAGCTGCGACTGGGCGTGGCTCTGATTGGTGAGTTCGACCTCCTCGCGGCCGTAGCGATCGGCGTTGAAGGGGGATTTCACCTCGATGTAGCCCTTGTCGCCGTGGAAGACCATGACTTGGCGGGCGGCAAGCTGCGTCGAGATGTAGAAGCTCAATTCGAAATCGCCGAAATCGGCGCGCACGCTCGAATAGATGTCTGTTCCGAATTCCGGATCGCGTTCGGTACTGGCCTGCACGCGCAGCGGTTCCCTGCCGGTCGAGAAACGCGTGGTGATCGCCGGGTAGACGCCGATATCCGGCAGGCCGCCGCCCCCGAGCGACGGGATGTTGCGCATGTTCCCCGCATCACGGTTGTAATAGGTGAAGGCACCCTGCACATGCCGCAGCCGGCCGATGGCACCGTCGTCGATGAGCGAGCGCACCTTCCGCCACACGGGACTGTAGGTCACCATGTACGCTTCCGAAATCAGTACCCTGTTGCGATCGCGCGCCGCGATCACGGCGTCGATCTCTTCCGCTTTCAAGGCGAGCGGCTTCTCGCAAAGAACGTGCTTGCCGACATCGGCCGCCTTGATTGCCCATTCCACATGCTGCGACGTCGGCAGCGGAATATAGACAGCATCGATCGCATTCGAGGCCAGCATCTCCTCATACGAGCCGAAGGCATGCGGCACCGAGAAGCGGTCGGCCATGGCCCTCGCCTTAGCCTGGTCGCGGCTGGCAATCGCCGTCACGACACAATTCTCCGCATCCTGTATGGCAGGCACGACGAGCTCGCGGCCGATCTTGGCCGTCGACAGAATTCCGAAACGCAGCATGGGGCAGACTCCTTCTGAAGCGGGCGAAGGCCGGCAGCCGTTCTCCTCTCCCGCATCTCGCTTTGCGAGCCGACACTATCGCTGAGGTACGTGCCTAGCAAGCCGGAGCCGGCCAAGAAAAAAGGCGCCGGCAGGTGTCATCGGCGTAGAGCTGGCCTATGTTCTTGCGGCAATCCTCCCGATCGCAGCTTGTTTTCATCCAACCCAAGTGGAGCGAAACCATGGAAATGCGCAGACTTGGCCGTACCGGTCTTTCGATCGCCCCGCTCGTCTTCGGCGGCAATGTCTTCGGCTGGACGGCGGACGAGAAAACATCCTTCGCCCTGCTCGACGCTTTTTTCGATGCCGGCTTCAATGCCGTCGACACGGCGGATGTTTATTCCTCCTGGGCACCGGGAAACAAAGGCGGCGAATCGGAAACGATCATCGGCAAATGGCTGAAGCAATCCGGGCGCCCGCGCGACAGCGCGGTCATCGTCACCAAGGTAGGGTCGGAGCTCGGACCGGATCGCAAGGGCCTCTCGCGCCGCTGGATTCTTGAAGCGGTGGAGGATTCGCTCAAGCGCCTGCAGGCCGACTATATCGACCTCTATCTCTCGCATTGGCCGGACCCCGACACTCCTTACGAGGAGACGCTCGCCGCTTACGAGACGCTTCTTTCGCAAGGCAAGGTGCGGGCGATCGGTGCCTCGAATTTCGATGCACGGCAACTCCGTGACGCTCTCGATGTCGCCGCGGCGAAAGGACTGCCGCGCTACGATGTGCTGCAGCCCGAATACAATCTCTACGACCGGGCATCCTACGACGGTGCCCTGCGCAACCTCTGCATCGCCGAGGAGATCGGCGTCATTACCTATTTCAGTCTTGCGCGAGGGTTTCTTTCCGGCAAGTACCGCTCGCACAAGGATCTGGAGGGCTCGGCCCGCGGCGGCGGGGTCGAGAAATATCTCGACGGGCACGGCATGCGCATCCTCGGCGTGCTCGACGAAATCGCCGAGGAGACCGGCGCGAAACAGGCGGAGATCGCGCTTGCCTGGATAATCGCCCGCGAGGGCGTCACCGCGCCGATCGCCAGCGCCACCAATCTCGACCAGCTGGTGAGCCTCGTGAAATCGGCGGAATTGAAGCTGTCGGAGGACGCGATAAGGCGGCTGAACGAGGTGAGCGAGGAGAAAGAGGTCCTCTCCAACTTCTCCACGTAAGAAGAGACCCCTACGACCCCTCCACCCTCACGAGCGGCGGAAACCCCGGATAAAGATGCGCGTGGCTGCCTTGATTGGCCATGCCCGGTTTCGTAAGCAGCCCGCGCGGCTCGGCGTAGCTCATGATCGTTCGCCGCGGGCGCTCGTGCCACTGGATGTTGAAGGCCCAGAGCTTCGGGAAAAAGCAGAGGGACGCATAGGGAAGATGGTCGTGAATCCACCAGGCGAGGCTCTGCCAGCCGCCGTCCTCGCGCTCCCGGTCCCAGACCCAGGGGATGACGATGCAGGCGGTCGCCCCCATGCAGCCGTCCGCGTCGCGCATGTCCCAGATATGATCGGCCGCCGTCGCCGCATTGATCGAGCAATTGAGCTTGTTGGCGTTTCCGAAGGCGTTGACGGCGCGGTTGCGATAGGCGGAGCGGATGTGCAGCCGGCCGAAGGTCGCCTCAAGCGGCTCCAAGAGTTCCTCGCAGAGCCTTCGGCCGGCTTCTATCGCAAGATCCGGATCGTCCGGAATGTTCGGAATCCGGTAGAAATCGGCAATCTCGGAATGCAGGAAATCGCGCAGGAAGAAGTTCTTCGACAGGCGCACGCGCCCGAGGTCCTCGAGCGATTTCATCGATCCGGGTCTCTTCATCCTTGTCCCCTTCGTTCCCTCCCCCTCTCGGCGATCATGTCCTCATCACCGAGACGCCGCCATCGACCAGCAATGCGGCGCCGGTGACGAAACTAGCACCGTCGGAGGCGAGATAAAGCGCGGCTTCGGCGATTTCCTCCGGCCGCGCCATACGCTTCAGAGCGTGCAGGCCTTCGACGAAGGCCCGCGTTTCCGGCGCAGCGCCCGGCAGATTCGCGACATTGGAAGGCGTGTCGGTGCCGCCCGGCAGCAGCGCGTTCGCGCGAACGCGCAAGGCCCCGAGTTCGACGGCGAGCGACTGCACCAGACCGATCAGTCCCGCCTTGCTTGCTGCATAGGCCGCGGTGCCGGGGAAACCGGCCGTATGACCAACGAAGCTCGAGGTGAAGACGAGCGAGCCGCCGCCGCGCGCAACGATAGCCGGAGCCTGGTATTTTGCCGCGAGGAAGGCGCCGGTCAGATTGGTTTCGAGCGTCTCCCGCCAGCCATCGAGGGTGAGCGACGAAACCTCGCCCATGGCGCCGAGCGATCCGGCATTGTTGAAGGCTATGTCGAGACCGCCGAAGCGCTCGACCGCCAGGTCGACCAATGCCTTATGCAAGGCTTCGTCGCGCACGTCGCCGGCCAGCATTGCTGCTTCGCCGCCTGCGCCGGCGATTTCGGAAGCAAGCTCCGCCAGCGCGTCCTCGCGTCGAGCGGTCAGGACGACTTTCGCCCTCTCGCGCGCGAAGAGCCGTGCGGCGGAACGGCCGATTCCGGAGCTTGCTCCGGTGATGATCGCGATCTTTCCTTCAAGTCTCGCCATGATGTTCCTCCGGTCGTTTCGTCGATGGCCGGAGCATTGCCGATGCGGCAGATCGCGGCCACCCGTTTTCCACGGCGGCGGAATCTTCGGCCTTTTCACGACCGAGCGACCGAAAACGATCCGCGCTCTGCGCTTTTTGCAGTCGCGAGGAACAAATGGCCCCGTCTGATGTTGATTGCGGGTCGATGGCAACACGAAGCAGACGAGGAAGGAAACCACAATGGCCAAGGAAAGAACGTTAGACGACCTGTTCTACGAGACGCTCAGGGACATCTACTACGCCGAGCGGAAAATCCTGAAAGCTTTGCCCAAGATGGCGCGTGGCGCCCAGGCTCCGGAGCTCAAGGCCGCCTTCGAGAAGCATAGGGAGCAGACGGAAACCCATGTCGAGCGGCTGCAGCAGGTCTTCGACATGATCGGCAAGCGCGCGCAAGGCAAGACCTGCGAGGCGATCGAAGGGATCATCGCCGAGGGCGAAGATATCATGGACGAGTTCAAGGGCACGCCGGCCTTGGACGCTGGTCTCATCTCCGCAGCGCAGGCGGTGGAGCACTATGAAATATCGCGCTACGGCACCCTGAAGACCTGGGCCAAGACCATCGGGCTGAAGGATGCAGTCTCGCTTCTCGACGCGACGCTGAAGGAAGAAATCATCACCGACGAAGATCTGACGAAACTCGCGATGGCACAAGCGAACAAGAAAGCCGCATGATCCCCATGGCGGCCGGCTCTGCCGGCCGCCATCAGCCTTCGCTCACGGTGGTGGTCTGATCGAATCGACCCGAAGTCGCCGTGATCTGTTTCCCAAGACTTCAACGGGATGCACACGGGGACCGATCCGCCGGCAAGACCCCTCCGCCCAGACAGGCGTCGGCGTCGCAATTCTGCTGCGATGCCCTACCTATGATCGCGTGCGCCGCGATCACCGCCGGAGCGGCATCGGAGCGGCAAAGCATGCCCGCATCCCAGTCGATAGAAACGGAGGATCACGAATGTCCGAAGAGCAGGCGATCAGCGCGGTTGTCCATCTCTATGTCGACGGCATGGCCTTTGCCAACGAAGGGGCGTTACGCAAGGTCTTCCACCCCAACGCATCGATCGTCGGCAATACCGAGGGTGCGATAGAGTGGTTGACACGCGACGCCTTCATCGCCGCCGTCGCGAGGGAAGGATCGGCGCCGCCCGGGACGCAGCCGCTGATGGAGATCGAGACGATCCACATCACCGACGACGCGGCGAGCGTGAAGGTGATCGATGAATTCGCCGGCGCACGCTACACGGACTATCTGTCGCTCTTGAAGGTCGACGGGCGCTGGCTGATCATCAACAAGGTCTGGCATCGGCATGCATAGGGAATCCTCTGGTCCCTCAAAAACACGGAACGACAGTGTCGTGCCGCCGACTGCAGCCGGCAGGATCATCGCGATCGACCATGTGCAATTGGCGATGCCGGAGGGCGGCGAGACCGAGGCGGGCCGATTCTATGCCGATCTTCTCGGCATTCCAGAAGCCGCTAAGCCGGCTAACCTTGCTGCGCGCGGCGGCTGCTGGTTCGAGGGCCCCGGTCTCAAGGTCCACCTGGGTATCGAGAAAGACTTCTCGCCCGCGCGCAAGGCGCATCCGGCCTTCATCGTGGACGATCTTTTTGCGCTCATCGCACGGCTGCAGGCGGCCGGATTTGAAGTGATTGAGGACGAGCCGCTTGCGGGATTGGCGCGCCGTTATGTCAGTGATCCGTTCGGCAATAGGATCGAGCTGATGCAGCCGCTGTAGTGCTGAAGTCGCCGTAGCGGCGAAAGCCCCGGACTTTTTGCCTCTCACCCTACAGCGCCGTGCGTCTTTTCAGACGCACAAAGGACGCTGTAGCACTTTGACTTGCTGCATGTTTTTGTCCTTAAATCGGGTACGATTTAAGGACAAAAACATGCAGTAACCCTCTCCCCGCGCGGGGAGAGGGAGCTTGAGAGGCCGCCGCGAGTCTCCTTCGGCCCGTTTGCGGGGGAGAAGGTGGCCGGCAGGCCGGATGAGGGCAAACGCGGTGCAGAACCGCGGCGGCCTTCTCCATTATCAGGCGCGCAATACGCCGCCGGTGCTTTTCGCCACATTCGAGACGATGCGCGAGGTCAGTGCCTCGAAATCCTCGTCGGTCAGCGTGCGCTCGACCGGCTGGATCGTCACCTCGATCGCGACCGACTTCTTGCCCTCGCCGAGGGACGCGCCCTCGAAGACGTCGAAGACGTTCACAGCCGTCACCAGTTTTCGGTCGGCGCCGGACGCGGCCCGGACGATCGAGGCCGCTTCCACCGTCCTGTCGACGACGAAGGCGAAGTCGCGCTTGACCGCCTGGAAGGGCGAAAGCTCCAGCGCCGGCTTGGTGCGCGTCACTTTCTTCTTCGGCTCCGGCATAGCGTCGATGTAGATCTCGAAGCCGCAAAGCGGGCCTGAGACATCGAGCGCATCCAGAGTCTTCGGGTGGAACTCGCCAAAGGCGCCGAGCACAATCTTCGGGCCGAGCTTTATCGTCGCCGAGCGGCCGGGATGATACCAGGCCGGACCGCCCGCTTCGAACTGGACATTGGCCATCGGCACGCCGCAGGCCTCGAGCACGGCAATCGCATCGGCCTTCGCGTCGAAGACGTCGACTGGCTTGCCGCCGCCCTTCACGGCATTCGACCAGAGCCGGCCGGCGCCGTTAAGCGAGGCGGTGCCACGGCGCACGCCCCCGGCGACGCGCCGCTGCGCCTCCGGCGTATCGCCCTCATAGGTGCCGGAGACCTCGAAGATCGCCACGTCGCCATAGCCCTTGTCGGCATTGCGCTGCGCGGCGGTGAGAAGTCCGGGCAGCAGCGACGGCCGCATGTCGGACATGTCGGCGGCGATCGGATTGGCGAGCTTCAGCGCCGGCTGTCCGCCGCCGAAGAGCTTCGCCTGCTCCTCAGAGATGAAAGACCAGGTGACAGCCTCGAGCATGCCGCGGCTTGCAAGCGCGCGCTTGGCCTGGCGCGTGCGGATCTGCAGCGTCGTCAGGATCTTGCCGTTGACGGCATTGTGGCTCGGAAGCGGCTGAGCGTGGATGTTGTCGACGCCGTGGATGCGCATGACCTCCTCGACCAGATCCGCCTTGCCGTCGATGTCCGGCCGCCAGGAGGGCACGGTCACCTTCAGGCGCTCGCCGGAGCCCTCGATGCCGAAGCCGAGCTTCTTGAGGATCGAGGCGCTCTCCTCTGACGAGACTTCGAGGCCGGTAAGGCGCTTCACCTCCGAGACCGGGAAGTCGACGATCTTCGGCGTGTTGCCCTCATAGCCGACGACGTGCAGCTTCGCAGCCGTACCGCCGCAGAGCTCAATCACCAGCTCGGTCGCTCGTTCGATGCCCGGCACCATGTATTCCGGATCGGCGCCGCGCTCGAAGCGATAGCGCGCATCGGTGATGATCCCGAGCGTGCGGCCGGTCTTGGCGATATTCATCGGGTCCCAGAGCGCCGATTCGATCAGCACGTCGGTGGTCGCCTCGTCGCAGCCGGAATGCTCGCCGCCCATGATACCGCCGATCGATTCGACGCCGCCCTCGTCGGCGATCACCACGTTTGCCGGCGACAGCGTATATTCGCGCGTATCGAGCGCCAGCACCTTCTCGCCCTCCTTGGCGCGGCGGACCGTCAGGTTGCCGGTGACCTTCGCCGCGTCGAAGACGTGCAGCGGACGGCCCTGGTCGAAGGTCAGATAGTTGGTGATATCGACCAGTGCGTTGATGGGTCTGAGCCCGATCGCGGTCAGCCGCCGGCGCATCCATGCCGGGCTCGGGCCGTTCTTGACGCCGCGCACGAGGCGAAGCGCGAAGCCGGGGCAGAGATGCCTGTCCTCGCCGAGGTCGAGGCGGACCTTGACCGGCGTTTCGCCGTCGACCGGGAAGGACGGCGCCGGCCGCGTCTTCAACGTGCCGAGGCCGGAAGCGGCGAGGTCGCGGGCAATGCCGTGGATGCTGGTGCAATCCGGCCGGTTCGGCGTCAGATTGATTTCGACGACCGGATCATCGAGGCCCGCATAGGCCGCGTAGCTGGTCCCTACCGGAGCGTCCTCAGGCAGGTCGATGATGCCGATGTGGTCGTCGGAAATCTCCAGCTCCTTCTCGGAGCACATCATGCCGCGGCTTTCGACGCCGCGAATAGTGCCGACAGAGAGCGTCACGTCGATGCCGGGTATATGGGTCCCGGGCGCAGCAAAGGCACCGACGAGGCCCTTGCGCGCATTCGGCGCGCCGCAGACGACCTGCACCGGAGCGCCCGAGCCCGTATCGACCATCAGCACCTTCAGCTTGTCGGCGTTCGGGTGCTGTTCGGCGGAAATGACCTTGGCGATGACGAAGGGCTTGAAGGCGGCCTTGTCGTCGACGTCCTCGACCTCCAGCCCGATCATCGTCAGGCGCGCGCAGATTTCCTCGAGCGAGGCGTCGGTTTCCAGATGGTCCTTCAGCCAGGAAAGCGTGAACTTCATGATTTCACCTGTGTTCTAAAAATCTCAACGAAGGTCACGCCGAGAGGCCGCCGAAGAGCGTCGGCATGTCGAGCGGGCGGAAGCCGTAATGGGTCATCCAGCGGACATCGGCGTTGAAGAAGTCGCGCAGGTCCGGCATCCCGTATTTCAGCATGGCGATCCGATCGAGGCCCATGCCCCAGGCGAAGCCCTGGTACTCGTCGGGATCGAGGCCGCCGGCGCGCAGCACGTTCGGATGCACCATGCCGCAGCCGAGAATCTCCATCCAGTCCTTGCCCTCGCCGAACTTGACGATCGGGCCAGAGCGGTCGCACTGGATGTCGACCTCGAAGGACGGCTCGGTGAAGGGGAAGAAGGACGGGCGGAACCGCATCGTCACCTGGTCGACCTCGAAGAAGGCCTTGCAGAACTCTTCGAGCACCCAGCGCATGTTGGCGACGTTCGCCGTCCTGTCGATCACCAGGCCCTCGACCTGGTGGAACATCGGCGAATGGGTGGCGTCGGAATCCTGGCGATAGGTCTTGCCGGGGATGATGATGCGGATCGGCGGCTGCTGAGCTTCCATCGTGCGAATCTGCACCGGCGAAGTGTGCGTGCGCAGCACCTTGCGCTCGCCCTTCTCGTCGGGCTCAAAGAAGAAGGTGTCGTGCATCTCGCGGGCCGGATGGCCTTCCGGGAAGTTGAGTGCCGTGAAGTTGTAGTAGTCGGTCTCGATATCCGGTCCCTCGGCAATCGAGAAGCCCATGTCGCCGAAGATCGCGGTGATCTCGTCGACGATCTGGCTGATCGGATGGATGCGGCCGCGTTCGGCAGGCGAGGAACGCACCGGCAGACTGATATCCACGGTCTCGCGCGCCAGCCGTTCGGCGATCGCCGCGTCCTTGAGCGCCAGCTTCCGGGCGGAGATCGCTTCCGTCACCGTGTTCTTCAGCGCGTTGATGCGGGCGCCGCGGGTCTGGCGCTCCTCCGGCGTCATCGTGCCGAGCGTCTTCAAAAGCTCCGAGATCGAGCCCTTCTTGCCGAGCGCACCGACGCGCACCGCCTCGATTGCCGCCTCGTCGGCGGCGGCATCGATGTCCGCCAGCAAAATCCGTTCCAACGTTTCCAGTTCGCTCATTCTGTCCTGCCTCGATGCGGGAATGGTTCGGTATATCGGTTCAATTCTTCAGCAATGTGATCGCGTCCAACGTGAGCGGAGGCGTTCCGTGGCTGCGATCGCGGCGGCAAGCCGAAAAGAAAAACCCGCGCCAGCCCTGCCAGCGCGGGTTTCCCAACAATTTCAGAAACGGTCTTGGGAAAACGCTGGCTTAACGGACAGCGCTTTCAAACTCGTTTGCCGTGCCGGCTTCCTTGAGATAGGCGAGCGCCTTCTTGGCGGCTTCAACGAGCGCCGTGAATGCAGCCGTCTCATGGATCGCCATGTCGGACAGAACCTTGCGGTCGATCTCGATGCCGGCCTTGTTCAGACCGTCGATGAAGCGGCCGTAGGTGAGGCCGTGCTCGCGGACGGCAGCGTTGATGCGCTGGATCCAGAGCGCGCGGAAATTGCGCTTGTTGACCTTACGGTCGCGGTAGGCGTACTGCTTGGAACGGTCCACCGCTGCCTTGGCGGCGCGAATGGTGTTCTTGCGGCGGCCATAGAAACCCTTGGCGGCCTTGAGCGTCTTCTTGTGCTTGGCGTGGGCGGTTACGCCGCGTTTTACACGTGCCATGTCATGATCTCCTTAAAATCCAAATCGCCAGACGTCTTAAAGACCGTTGGGCAGGTAGTTCTTGACGACCTTCTTGCCATCAGCCTCTGCGAGAACCATGGTTCCGCGAGCGTCGCGAATGAACTTGTTGGACCGCTTGATCATGCCGTGGCGCTTGCCAGCAGCGGCAGCTCGAACCTTGCCGGTCGCGGTGACTTTGAACCGCTTCTTGGCAGACGATTTCGTCTTCATCTTGGGCATTTTGCTACTCCATTGTTCTTGATATGCGAAACCGGCTGACGAGGCTTGGTTTCCAGCGTTAAGAACGGCCACGGCATGCCCTGCCGGACCGTTCGGACGGGGGCTTATAACCGCGCCCCCCAAAAAAGGCAACCCGGCAAGGAAAGAACGCTGCGTGCCGGAAGGAGCGTCGCGACCCAAAGGAAGGGCCGCCCCACGAGCTCCTCCGGGGCGGCCCTTCATCAAGCCTCTTGTCGGGGCAGGCACCGATCACTTCGGCGCAAGCACCATCATCATCTGGCGACCTTCGAGCTTTGGTTCGGCCTCCACCTTGGCAATGGCCTGGGTGTCATCCTTCACCTGCATCAGAAGCTTCATGCCGAGTTCCTGGTGGGCCATTTCGCGGCCACGGAACTTCAGCGTCACCTTGACCTTGTCGCCCTCCTCGAAGAAGCGATTCATGGCCTTCATCTTCACCTCGTAGTCATGGGTGTCGATGTTGGGGCGCATCTTGATTTCCTTGATCTCGACGATCTTCTGTTTCTTGCGCGCCTCGGCCGCCTTCTTCTGGTTCGCGTATTTCAGCTTGCCAAGATCGAGAATCTTGCACACGGGCGGATCGGAATTCGGTGCGATCTCCACCAGATCGAGACCGGCCTCGTCCGCCATGCGGAGCGCCTGGTCGATCGGTACGCTGCCCAGGTTCTGGCCCTCGGCATCGATAAGCTGAACCCGGGGGACCCGGATTTCCTTGTTTGCGCGCGGTCCTTCCTTGACTGGGGCGTCCGCTTTGAACGGTCTGCGAATGGTCGTACTCTCCTCGAGCTGTTGACGTACAATTGGTTTGATAAACGGTCAGCGCGATCTCAAACGTGGCGCTTGAAACAGTCACTGACGGCAATGTGTGAATTGCGGCTCCAGAGTCAATAGCATGGCCCGCAATGAAAATCATCCTCTGTCGGTGCCCGAACGAATCTGTTTTAGAAGGAATCCTTTCAGGTCAGGTCTCTCGGAGGATATTCGATGTCAGCAACGCCGGCTGAAACCGACATCACGCGGATCGAGGTCGGAACGGGAGAGCTCAGGCGCAGCATCGCCATGCGGATCTTCCGCGCCGAGCCGGCCTCCGGCCAACCCGCACTCGTTTGGCTCGGCGGGTACCGTTCCGACATGACCGGCACGAAGGCCATCGAGGTGGAGGCCCATGCCCGAGCCGTCGGCACCGACTGTATCCGCTTCGATTACTCCGGGCACGGTTCCTCAGGCGGCGATTACCGCGACGGCACGATCTCTCGCTGGATTGAGGAAAGCCTTGCGGTGGTCGATCATGCCGCGGCGCCACGCATGATCCTCATCGGCTCCTCGATGGGCGCCTGGATCGCACTCCGCCTCATCGAGAAGTTGCGGACGCGCGGCGAAGCCGGCCGCGTCGCCGGTCTCGTGCTGATCGCCCCTGCCCCGGATTTCACCGCCGAGCTGATCGAGCCAAATCTGACCGATATCGAACAGGCGTCGCTTGCCGAGCGCGGCTTTTTCGAGGAACCGTCGGAATACAGCCCCGAGCCCAATATCTTCACCCACGCGCTGATCGAGGACGGCCGTGACAACCGGGTCATGAAGGGGCCAATCGAAACCGGCTGCCCGGTCCATATCCTCCAGGGCATGCGCGATCCGGACGTGCCCTACACTCACGCGCTCAAGCTGATGGAACATATGCCGGCGGACGATGTCGTCATGACGCTTATTCGCGATGGCGACCATCGGTTGTCGCGCGAGGAGGACATTGCCAAATTGAAACAGGCGATCGACGCCATGCTGACGAAGGCCTGAGCGGTGGGCTAGGCCACATGGACTAGTCAAAATCTCCGAACCTAATCCGGAAGGCATAGGCCAAGCCGTTGCGCTGGCGGGATTTCCGCGCCTTCTGCCGCAGTCTTTAACCATAAGATGGACTAGCCCGAATCAGGCGATTGACTCCGACGAGCCGTCTATATTAACTCTTTGTTAACGATTAGAGCAGCGCAGGGGAAAAATCCTACAAAAGCTGTCGGCAACTTTGGATTGCGCGGATCGGTCCGAACGGGATCGGATGCGGTCGCGTTACAGGGGATCTGTATGGCATCTTGGACCGGGGTTAAGGCAAGTTTCGCGGTACTTTGCGCGCTTTTCATTTCAACAAACGCGGCGATTCCCGCACAGGCGGGAGCCTCTCCCTGGATGCAGACCGGCGCGGTAACCTCTCAGCCGATCGGGCATTACGAATTCTGCCAAAAGTATAGAGGTGAGTGCCGCGTTCGGTCGAACTCGACCGTTCCGCCGCGCGTCACGGCAGGCGGCTGGGCGGCCATCCGTCAGGTCAATGCCGCCGTCAACCGGCAGATCGCGCCGGTCACGGATCTGCAACTGCACGGCAGAGACGAGGTCTGGTCCTATCCGGGCGCGCAGGGTGATTGCGAAGACTTTGCTCTCGAAAAGCGCAAACGTCTGATGCAGAAAGGTTTCTCCGCCAGCAACCTGCTGATGACCGTCGTGCGCAAACCCGACGGCGAAGGCCACGCGGTGCTGACGGTCCGCACCGCCCAGGGCGACTTCATTCTGGACAACCTCGACAGCGGCGTGAAGCTGTGGACGCACACGCCTTACCGTTTCCTCAAGCGTCAGGCAGCTAGCAATAGCGGCCGCTGGGTCACCATCGACAACAGCGGCGAAGTGCTCGTCGGCTCCGTCGGCAACTGATCGGTCAAACCTGTCCCTCGAAAAGGCCGCAGACGCGGCCTTTTTGTTTCCGTACTGCATGTTTCCTTAAGTCGGGTACGATTTACGATAAAAACACGCAGCGATTCAAAGCGCTATAGCGACCTTCGCGCGTCTGATAAGACGCGCGGCGCTGTAGTGGCGCGCGATCAGGCGTTGCCGATGACGACGCCGGCGGCAAGGACGAGACCACCGCCGAGCACGACCTGGAAGGCGGCCCTCAAGAAAGGCGTTTCCATGTAGCGGTTCTGGATGAAGGCGATCGCCCAGAGCTCGAAAAAGACGATCCCGACCGCGGTCGCTGTCGCCGTCCAGAAATGCGGAATGAGATAGGGAAGCGCGTGGCCGAGGCCGCCGAGCGCGGTCATGATGCCGGAGGCGAGTCCGCGCTTGACGGGCGAGCCGCGACCGGAAAGCCTGCCGTCGTCATGGGCAGCCTCGGTGAAGCCCATCGAAATGCCCGCGCCGACGGAGGCAGAGAGGCCGACGAGGAAGGTCTGCCACGTGTCCTGGGTGGCGAAGGCAGCGGCAAAGATCGGCGCTAGCGTCGAAACCGAACCGTCCATCAACCCCGCCAGACCCGGCTGCACATAGGTCAGGATGAACTGTCGGTGGGATGTCTCTTCCTCCTCGTCGCGCACATTTTCGGGCGTATGCTTCTCGCCGAGCCGGCGAGCGAGCGATTCATGCGCCTTCTCGGCGATCGCCAGGTCTCCAAGGAGCTTGCGCGTCGCTGCGTCGCGCGTACGCGCTGCAGCCTCGACATAGAAGCGATGGGCCGCATCCTCCATGGCTTCCGCTTCCACGCGCGCCTTTTCGATCGGCATCTCGGCGATCAGCCAATCAGGCTTGCGTTCCGGGAAATCGCGCACGTGCTCGCGGCGGATCAGCGGAATGCGGTTGCCGAAGCGGGCGACGTGCAGGTCGATCAGGGCCTGGCGGTGATGGCTCTCCTCCTCGGCCATTTCCTCGAAAACTTTTGCGGAATGGGGGTATTTCTGACGCAGCGCATCGGCATAGGCGAGATAGATGCGGCCGTCGTCCTCCTCGGAGGAAATGGCGAGCGCGAGGATCTCCTGTTCGCTCAAGGACAGAAACGGACGCTTGGAGCGGGAGAAAAGGCGGGAAAACATGGGCGGGAACCTTCTTTAGAATAATTCTAAATAGGCTCCGTAACATGGAGCGTCAAGGCTGCGAGCGGGGCGAGGCCGGGCAAGAGCGGTGACTTGAGAGAGGGGCGCTGCTCCCCACATCAGATCGCGAGGTTGAGCGGCTTCTCCTTCTCGATATAGGCACGCTGCCGATCGGTGATGTAATCGCGCACGATCGGCGCCGCATCGCGTGAGCGCGACAACTGCATATGGAAGACGAGCTGGCTGCCGGTGCGAAACATCATTTCCGCGCTGATCAGATAGAACTCCCACATCCGGGCGAAGCGTTCGTCGTACATCGCGATCACCTTGTCACGATTCCTCTCGAACCGCGCTCCCCAGTGGGCGAGCGTCGTGGCGTAGTGAACGCGCAGGAATTCAAGATCCGTCACCCACAGGCTGTTGCGCTCGACTACCTCAAAGACTTCCGACAGCGCCGGAGAATAGGCGCCGGGAAAGATGTATTTCCGAAGCCAGGGACTGGCCATGCCGGGCGGGCTCATATGGCCGATCGAATGAAGCACGGCGAGCCCGTCGTCCGGCATCAGCGCATTCAGCTTCTTGAAGAACTCGTCATAGTGATGAACGCCGACATGCTCGAACATGCCGACCGAGACGATCCGGTCGAACGGCCCCTCAACGTCGCGATAATCCTTGAGCTCGAAGCGCACGCGATCGGAAAGTCCTGCTGCGCGCGCCCGCTCGGAGGCGAGCGCCTGCTGCTCCTTCGAGAGCGTCACGCCGATGACCTCGACGTCCTCGAGCGCGGCCAGATAGAGCGCGAGATCGCCCCAGCCGCAGCCGATGTCGAGCACTTTCATTCCGGGCTTTAGGCAGAGTTTCGCCGCAAGCAGCCGCAGCTTGTTGCGTTGCGCCGCCTCCAGCGTCTCGTCCGGCTCACGGAAATAGGCGCAGGAATAGAGCATGTTCTCGTCGAGGAAGAGCTTGTAGAAATCATTGCCGAGATCGTAGTGATGAGCGACGTTCTGCTGCGCCTTCCCTTTGGGGTTCGCCTGCTGGCGCTTACGGAACCGCATCTTGATCGCGCGCAGGAGCTTCTGGATCGGATAGGAGCCGAGCGACAGGCGATTGATCGAGAAGAGCGTGAGGAAATCCCTAAGCGTCGAGCCCTCCTCGAAGCGCATGGTGCCATCCATATAGGCCTCGCCGGCGGCAAGCTCGGCATTAAAGACGAGACTGCGATAGAGCCGCTTGTCGGTGAGCCGCATCGTCACGCTCGGCCCCGGCTCGCCCGAGAAGACGTGCCTCCTGCCGTCGGCATCGATCACCGTCAGGCTGCCCTTGCGAATGAACGACTTCATCATATGCGATAGTGGAAACATGCAGCGCCGTGCCTCTCATCCTGATCCAGAGGGCGGCATCCTAGCATCGCGCGAACAAAATGCGCGCCGAATATGCAGCTACGCACGGGAAACGAAAACGGGGACGGCAGTCACCGACCACCGTCCCCGTTGATTTCTGTCAGGACCAGGTCAGTCCTTGGCGCGCTCGACGTAGGAACTGTCTTCGGTTGCGATGACGACGCGGGTGCCGGCCTGAATGTGCGGCGGCACCATGGTACGAAGGCCATTGGACAGCACGGCGGGCTTATAGGACGAGGACGCGGTCTGGCCCTTGACCACCGGCTCGGTCTCGACGATTTCGAGAACGACATGGCGCGGCAGTTCGATGGCGATCGCAATGCCTTCGTGGATCGACAGCATCACGGCCATGCCTTCCTGGAGATAGGCCTTCTGGTCGCCGATATCGTCGGCCGACATGACGAGCTGGTCGTAGGTTTCCGGATTCATGAAATGGAAGCCTTCGGCATCTTCATAAAGGAAGGTGTGCTCGCGGTCTTCGACGAAGGCGCGCTCGACCTGTTCTGTGGTGCGGTAGCGTTCGGAGACCTTCACGCCGTCGGAGATGCGGCGCATGTCGACCTGCGTGACCGGCGTGCCCTTGCCCGGGTGGAAGTTCTGCGCGGTGAGCACGACGTAGAGCTTGCCGTCGACGTCGAGAACGTTGCCCTTGCGGACTGAAGAAGCGATGACCTTGACCATTAGTCTTCCTTGTAACAGAGGTATCAGCGACACGAGCGGGCCTAGATCGGCCCAACGGACGCGAGAACTGGTTTCGCGCCGCCACTACCCTAATTTCGCGCGAATAGCCAGCCTGCGCCGGCATTCACGTGGAAAGAAAGCTTGGATCGAACCGACCATGCAGAACGCTTCTCCCTGGTGGACCCCGGAGGTCCACGCCGACCGGCGCCCGTTCCTCATCGGGCGCAATCGCATCCAGGCGGCGCTCCGCCGGTTCTTCGACGAGCATGATTTCATGGAGGTGGACACCGCAACGCTGCAGGTGTCGCCGGGCAACGAGGCGCATTTGCATGCCTTTACAACACAAGCGATCGGCCATGATGGCTCGATCCAGCCCCTCTATCTGCACACCTCGCCCGAGTTCGCATGCAAGAAGCTGCTCGCCGCCGGCGAAAGGCGCATCGCCTGTTTCGCCCATGTCTATCGCAATCGCGAGCGGGGGCCACTACACCATCCCGAATTCACGATGCTGGAATGGTACCGCGCCGAGGAGAACTACGAGACGCTGATGCGCGACTGCGCCGAAATCCTGGCGCTCGCCGCGGAGACGGTGGACACGCGGTCCTTCACCTATGGCGGGCGCGACTGCGATCCCTTAGCGGAACCGGAGCGGCTTTCGGTGGGCGAAGCCTTCGAGCGTTTCGCCGGCATCGACCTCCTCGCCTCGATTGCAGCGGACGGCTCCACCGATCGCGAAAGCCTCGCTGCCGCCACGCGAAGAGCCGGCCTGCGCGTCGCCGCTGACGACGGCTGGGCCGATCTCTTCAGCCGCGTGCTCGTCGAGAAGATCGAACCTAATCTCGGCTTGGGGCGCGCCACGATCCTCGATCAATATCCCGTTGCCGAGGCCGCGCTGGCAAGACCAACACTCGACGACGGGCGCGTCGCGGAGCGCTTCGAGCTCTATGCCTGCGGCGTCGAGCTCGCGAATGCCTTCGGCGAGCTGACGGATGCTACGGAACAGCGTCGCCGCTTCGAGCTCGAAATGGCGGAAAAAGCGCGGGTCTATGGCGAGACCTATCCTATCGACGAGGACTTCCTCGCCGCGCTCGCAACCATGCCCGAGGCAAGCGGCATTGCGCTCGGCTTCGACCGGTTGGTGATGCTGGCAACCGGGGCTTCGCGCATCGAACAGGTTCTTTGGGCGCCGGTCGCGGAGGCCTCGGCATGACCATGGACCGAACCGTCCGGACAGCGGGCGAGCTCGTCGAGGCCGGCCTGGTCGGGGCTGCCGACGAACAGGCGATCTCCCGCGTTGCTTCCCGATATGCGGTCGCGATCAGCCCCGCGCTTGCGCGCCTCATCGAGCGCGACGATCCCCACGACCCGATCGCCCGGCAATTCGTGCCCGACGTGGCGGAGCTTACGCTCGCGCCGGAGGAGCGCGCCGATCCGATCGGTGACGGCGCGCATAGTCCGGTCGCGGGCATCGTCCACCGCTACCCGGACCGCGTGCTGCTGAAGGCAGTGCATGTCTGCCCGGTCTACTGCCGGTTCTGCTTCCGCCGCGAGATGGTAGGCCCGCAAGGCCTCGGCACGCTGACGCCCGCAGAACTCGATGCGGCCATCGCCTATATCGCCGCTCATCCGGAAATCTGGGAGGTGATCCTGACGGGCGGCGACCCGCTCGTGCTCTCGCCCCGGCGGCTTGGCGAAATCATGGAGCGCCTCGGCAAGATCGACCATGTGAAGATTGTCCGCTTCCATACGCGCGTGCCGGTCGTCGAGCCCGACCGGATCGACGCGGAGCTCATCGCAGCGCTTAAGGCCAGCGGCAAGGCGACCTATGTGGCGCTTCACGCCAATCATCCGCGGGAGCTTACGACCGCGGCACGCGCGGCCGCCGCGTGGCTGATCGATGCCGGCATCGTCATGGTGAGCCAATCGGTGCTGCTCAAGGGCGTCAACGACGATGCGGACGTGCTCGCCGAGCTGATGCGCGCCTTTGTCGAGACGCGCATCAAGCCCTATTACCTGCACCATCCGGATCTCGCTCCCGGCACCAGCCACTTCCGGCTGTCGATCGATGAGGGTCGGGCGCTCGTCGCCTCGCTGCGCGGCCGCGTCTCCGGCCTCTGCCAGCCGACCTACATTCTCGACATACCCGGCGGCCACGGCAAGGCCGTGATTGGCGCAAGCGCTATCGAGGCGAAAGGCGGCGGCTGTTACACCGTCAGCGACTTCCACGGAAACAAGCACGCCTATCCGCCGAAGGATTGAACACCTCGGCGCTACTGCATGTTTCCTGAAATCGTAGTCGGCATAAAAAACGGCAGCAATTCAAAGTGCTACAGCGTCTCTTTGTGCGTCTGAAAAGACGCACGGCGCTGTAGTTTCGTGCTCCAGGCTCCGCGCGAGAGCGGTTCGGTACAGCGAACGTCACGCAAAATGATAAGATACGACGCGCCGCGTTTCCGATCCGCCGGAGGAAGCCATGCCATCGGAGATCCGCCTCACCGGTGTCACTGCCACGCCGCTGATCACGCTTCTGGCGAAGGCGGAGGAGAGCGCCATGCCGGATTCGCTGCTCTGCGACCGCTTCGCGGCTGCCGCGATCGCCCTCGTCGACGAGGACCTGACGCATCTGAAGGTGGGGCACGACATGACGGTCGCGATCGCCATGCGCGCGCTTCTGCTCGATCGCTGGACGACGGCTTTTCTCGACCGGCATCCGGATGCCACCGTCCTTCATCTCGGCTGCGGACTCGATGCCCGTGTCTTCCGCGTCGATCCGCCGCCGTCGGTGCTCTGGTTCGATATCGATTTTCGCGAGGTGATTGCCCTCAGGCAGCGACTCTACCCCTGTCGCGAGAACTATACGGCGATCGCAGCCTCGATCACGGAAACGACATGGCTGTCGCAACTGCCCACCGACAGACCTGCGATGATCATCGCGGAGGGCGTGCTGCCTTATCTTGGCGAGCACGAGGTCCCGCAGCTTCTCAGCCGGCTCGTCGACCGCTTCCCCTCCGGTGAGATCGTCTTCGATGCTTATAGCCGGTTCATGGTCTGGATGCTGCATTTCAACCCGGCGATCCGTTCGACAGGCGCATCGCTTCGATGGGCGCTCGACGAGCCGACGGAACTCGAGCGCCAGGTGCCGGGGCTGAAGCTCGCGGAAGACCGGTCGCACTGGAGCGCATCCGAGGCGGCGCGGATGTCGCCCCCGGCGCGCATCGCCCTGCAAATCCTCGCGGCTACCCCGATGCTGCAGCCGATGGGGCGGCTCGTTCGTTATCGCTTCTGATGCGCATCGGGCCACAAGGGCCAAAGAAAAAGGGCCGCACGGCGACGCCGGCGGCCCTCTCTTGAATTGTCGCTGCGGCGGATCAGCCCTGCTTGATCGGCGCGATCGAGATTTCGACGCGACGGTTCTGGGCGCGGCCGGCCTCGCTGGCATTGGACGCAACCGGCCGCTCCATACCGTAGCCCATGGTGGAGATGCGCCGCTGGTCGACGCCGCGAGTGCCGAGATAGTTGGCGACCGAGGCCGCACGGCGCTCCGACAGGCCCTGGTTATAGGAGGCGCTGCCGGTCGAGTCGGTGTGGCCATCGACGTCGATGAGCGTCTTGTTGAACTTGCGCAGCACGATCGCCACCGAATCGAGCGTCGGATAGAAGTCCGGAATCACCTGGTCGCGGTCGGTCGCGAAGGTGATGTTCGACGGCATGTTGAGGATGATGCGGTCGCCGGCGCGCGTCACCGAGACGCCGGTGCCCTGCAGTTGTGCGCGCAGCTCCGCCTCCTGCTGGTCCATGTAGTTGCCGATGAGACCGCCGCCGAGGCCGCCGATAGCCGCGCCGACGAGTGCTGCGTCGCGCCGTCCCGCGGCGCTGCCGCCGGCGAGCAGACCGGTCGCCGCGCCGAGGCCCGCACCGATCAAGGCGCCGCCGGCCGTGTTCGACATCTTCTGCTCTCCCGTGTAGGGATCGGTGGTCGTGCATCCGGAAAGATAGATGGCCGCAACAGCCAGGATGGCGCATTTCTTGATCATCGAATCAATGGTCCCCATTGGTGCTGAAATCGCTTCATACCACCGATTGCGGCAGGAAGATGAAGGGGCCGAGCACTTTCCACAGGGACCGCGTGCCGGCTCGGTTTCGCAGTGCAACATTTGCCGCGCGCCACATTGCTGACCAGAGCGCCCGCTAACCGAAGCTTCATATGCCCGCGCTATGGTGGGGCACCCGGTCGTGATCGACCAGGGGTAGAAGATGCGGAGCCGCGCGTCGTTCGGTGAAGCGGCCCGCAAAGGTGAGAGGGGTCAAGATATGGCGATCGAGTTCGGCGATACGGAACGCAATCTCAGCGACACGCTGAACGGGATGATCGCTTCGATCAGAGGCGATACGATCACGCTGCGCGAACTGATGATCGAGATCGGCGAGCATGGTTTCCTGCTCCTCTGCGCCCTGCTGACGCTGCCCTTCCTCATTCCCGTTTCCATTCCCGGCGTCAGCACCGTCTTCGGCGCGGCGATCATCCTCATCTCGCTGGCGATCACGCTCAATCGCTTGCCCTGGCTGCCGCAACGCATCCTCGACCGGCGGATCGAGACGGAAAAACTCGTGCCGACGCTGAAGAAAGGGGCGGCCCTCGTCTCGAAGCTCGATCGGTACGTGCGGCCGCGATTGTATTTCCTGACGCAGGGCGTCGTAATGAACCGCTTCAACGGCCTGATGATCATGGCCGGCGGCGTGCTCCTGATGTTCCCGCTCGGGCTGATCCCGCTGTCGAACACGCTGCCCGGGATCGCCATCCTGCTCTTGTCACTCGGCATCATACAGCGCGACGGGCTGATGGTGGCCGCCGGTTACCTCTTTCTGCTGGCAACCACCGTCTATTTCGCCGTTCTCGCCTATGCGGCTTTCGCCGCAGGCCAGGGGCTTTCGCAATTCTTCGTGTCGTAGGTCCGGCTTGGACTACAGCGCCGTGCGTCTTTTCAGACGCACAAAGGACGCTGTAGCACTTTGAATTGCTGCATGTTTTTGTCCTTAAATCGGGTACGATTTAAGGAAACATGCAGTAGGCAAAAAGCGGCTCCAAGCGCTTATAGCTGCCGAAGTCGGTGCGGATATTGAGCTCGGCCATCAGTGCCTCCCGGTCGAGGCCGAGTCCCCTGTCGAGCTCGCCAAGCGCGGCGGCAATCCTCGGCGCGACCTCGTCGCTCGCAAACTCGATCATGGTGACGAAATTGAAGATGCCGGGGCCGGAATTCTGCTCGAGGACCCAGTCGCGGACATAGCCGTCCTGCCGGCGAATGACGGCAAAGGTCTTTGCCACGAGTTCCAGGAATTTCTCTCGCGCCTCGTCAGGCACGGCGAATTTGTTGACTCGATAAAGCGGCCGCGACAGCGCCAGCTTGTTTCCACTCATCGTTCTCTCCTTTTGAAAGCGGACCGCCGGCGGCGATCCGGAAAGCGCGACCAGTGGTACGACCTCAACCATAGTTGAGGTCAATAGGCGATTCTACAATCAGCCGGCGATCCCCTTCAGCACATTCGCGACGTTCAAGCCGATCTCCGGCACGCCGTAGCCGCCCTCCATGCAGATGACGACCGGAAGGGCCATCCGCCTCAAGCGTTCGCCGATGCGCAGGTAGTCCTCCGATTTGAGCTTGAAGAAGCTGATCGGATCGCGCTCGAAGGTATCGACGCCCAGCGAGAGGACGAGCGCTTCCGCGCCGAAGCCGGCAATGCGCGCGGTGGCGTCATCCATCGCTGCACCCCAGGTTTCGAAGGTGGTGTCGCGCGGCAGGGGATAGTTCTTTGTCGTGCCAAGCCCCTCGCCCGCACCTTCCTCGTCGGCAAAACCAAGAAAATGTGGGAAGGCGTCGACCGGGTCGCCGTGCAGCGAGGCGAAGAAGACGTCTGCGCGCTCGTAGAAGATATCCTGGGTGCCGTTGCCGTGGTGGAAGTCGACGTCGAGCACGGCAACTTTCACCGCACCGGAATCGCGCAAGCGCTGCGCGGCGCAGGCCGCGTTGTTGATGAAGGAATAACCGCCGAAGAGGTCGATCGCGGCGTGGTGGCCCGGCGGGCGGCAAAGCGCGAAGGCGGCGGAATGGCCGCCGGCGACATGGGTCGCTGCGGAAATCGCGCAGTCCATCGCCGCGCGCGCGGCGGCAAAGGTGCCCTCGGTGATCGCCGTTTCGGCCGCAAAAGAATAGTAGCCGAGCGCTCCATCGATATCCTTCGGCGGGTGCTGGCGCATGCGCCGGGCCGGAAAGCAAGCGGGTATCGCTTCGCCGCGATAGCCATCCGCGACCCAGCGGCTCCAAGCGGTTTCGAGGAATTCGAGATAGTCCGCGGAATGCAGCTCCAGCGCCGTCTCCATTCCGTGGCGCTCGGGTGCGACGACATCGGAGAAACCCGCCTCCCTGACCGCTGCGAGAATCCACTCGGCCCGGAACGGCGCTTCAAAGGGCGGGACGAGCTCGCCTCCATGCAACTCGGTCTTGGCGTCTCTGAGCTTGTGGTCTTCGGAGTAGAAAACGCGCATCATCCTGTCCTGTCGCATAGGGAGCCCCGCGGGGCGTTCGTGCGTCACCCTACTTCACGATTGGGCAAAGCGGAATCGGCTCCGCACGGGGGCAGTCGTTCTAGACGGCAAGGTGCTTGTAGAAGAACGTCGTCGCGCAATAGCGGCCGTCCGGCATCAGCGCATAGTCGGGAACGACGCCCGCGCGGTTCCAGCCGAAGCGCTCGTAGATTGCCTCTGCCGGCTCGCCCGTTGCCGTGTCGAGCACCAGCACTCGTCTGCGGTGCTTGATGGCTTCGGCTTCCGCCGCTTCCATAAGGCGACGCGCCAAGCCGAGGCCGCGGGCGTTCCGATGCACGAGCAGCTTCTTGATGTCGGCGCGATGGGGCTGGTTGGGCATGGTCGCGACGCCGAGCTGCACGGTGCCGATCGGTCGGCCGTCGACCTCGGCGATAACGAGCACGGTCTCGTCTCGGCCGACAGCGGCGGCAACGCCCTCCCAGAACGGGACCGCGGCCTCAGGCGGAAAGGGTTGCATGAAGCCGACCGAGGCGCCGCCTTCGACGCAATCAGAGAGAATCTCGGCCAGCGCCGGCAGTGCGGCCAAGGTTTCTTCTTCGCTGAGCACGCGGATATTCACGTCGGGCATGTTACACCTTGGTACGGCAGAGGATGACGGCGTAGTGCGCCGGTTCGTCGTAGGGGTTGTGGAAGACGTGGGCCTCCTCGAGGCCCATGAAGAGACAGTCGCCCGCTTCCAGCACCTGCGGCCCGCTTTCCATCGCCAGTTCGAGTCGGCCGGAAAAGAGCCAGAGATGCTGGGTGATGCCGCGGTCCAGAGGCTGGCGTTCGAAGACGACGCGGGCCCCCGGCGGAAACTCGACCTCGACGATATCGACCGGCGAACCGACGCCTTCGGGCGAGACGGAACGGCGTAGATAGCCGCTTTCGGGGTCGCGCCAGAGCCGCTGATCGGCGCGCCGCGCGATCGGCGACGCGTTCTCCGCCGTGGAGGCGAAGAGTGCCGAGAGCGTCGTGCCGAGCGCGCTGCAGAGCTTCGCGAGCAGTTGCGCCGTCGGGCTCGCCTCGCCGCGCTCGATGCGCGAGATCATGGCGCGGCTGACGCCGGAGCGAATAGCCAAGTCATCGAGCGTCAGGGCCTGCGCCATGCGCAGCTCGCGCACGCGGTTGCCGATCGTATGTTCAAGGGAGGCGATTGACTGTTCCATTATTTGAGATTGCATTTCTCCTATAATGGAGTCAAGCCGATTTGAGCGCGACAGATAAATTCTGCCGATGCCGTTTTGACGACAACGCGACGAACCATGTTGCGCTATCGTTGCGAGTATCCCGTACTTCAGAAAGTTCTTCTTCTTCAATACTTTAGAACTCACTTGTCGAAAAACGGTCGCGGAAGGACAGGCATATGGACAGATCTCCTTCGTCGCTGATGTCGATCGCGAGCATTGTTCTTTCGATGACGGCTGTCGCGATCGGCAACGGCATGATGCTCGCCTATGTGCCCTTCGTGCTGACGCGCTCGGCCGCGCCGGACTGGGTTCCGGGTGCCGCGGTGACCGCGATCGCTTTCGGCGGACTCCTCGGCTGCCTGATGGGCGGCTCGCTCATTCGCCGGGTAGGGCACGCCCGTGCCTTTTCCTGCTCGATGGCGCTCGTCATCCTCGCGGCGCTGACGATCAGCCTCGGCGTCCATCCGCTGCTTTGGGTTCTCGCACGCGGTCTCTACGGCGTCGCCGCGAACATGAACTTCATCATTACCCAGAGCTGGCTGAACCATGCCAGCGAGAACCACTGGCGCGGCCGGGCAATGTCGCTCTTCTACATGGCCTATGTCATCGGGCTCGGCGCCGGCGCCTGGCTCTTCGGCCAGATCCCTGCCGAAGGCAATCTCGCCCCGGTCATCACCGTCTTCTTTACGACCGTCGCCATCCTGCCGATCGGCCTCACGCGGCTGCCCAATCCGCCCGCTCCTTCCAGGGTCAGCATCGACATTCCCATGGTCTGGCGGGCTTCTCCGGTCGCCTTCGTCGGCGTGCTTGCCTCCGGCGGCCTATCGATGCTGGTGCAAGGCTTCACGCCGATCTATGCCGCGGCCAATGCGGTCAGCCAGCAGGACGTGGCGGCATTGATGTTCGTCATGCAGTTCGGCCTGCTCTTCATCCAGTTTCCGATGGGCGCCCTTTCCGACCGCACCGACCGCCGCATCGTCCTGATCGTCACCTGCGCTCTCACCATCGGAGCCGGCCTCGCGGCACTGGTCGTTTCCTTCGACAATCCGCTCCTGCTCATGCTGGTCTTCGCGATCTTTGCGGGGGCCGTCGAGACGGTCTATTCGATCGCCAATGCGCATGCAAACGACCGCACGGATCCGGCCGATTTCGTGCCGCTCGCCAGCACCATGCTGGTCGCCTGGTCGGCGGCCGCAACGCTGGTGCCAATGCTGGTGACGCTGCTGACGCCCGCCTTCGGCCAGCAGACCTTCATCTACGCGACGATGGCCGTAGCGCTCCTTTACGCGCTCTTCGTGCTCTTTCGCCTCCGCTCACGCGAACGCGTGCCGCCTGAGCTTTGCGAGACGTTCGAATTCAGAAGCGCCCAGGTGCCGAATGCCACTGCACTTGCAGCCACGGAAGTGCGGGCCGTCAGCCCGGATTTATAGTGAACGAAGCCTTCATTTCGCGCTTTGCGCCGCCTGATCGCGCTGCTATATGCGGCCCATGAGCACACCATCTTCCAAGACGCCCCTGTCGCATATCCGCAACTTCTCGATCGTGGCCCATATCGACCACGGCAAATCGACGCTCGCCGACCGGCTGATCCAGCTCACCGGCGGCCTTGCCGAGCGCGAGATGTCCGAGCAGGTGCTGGACAGCATGGATATCGAGCGCGAGCGCGGCATCACCATCAAGGCTCAGACCGTTCGCCTGCACTACAAGGCGAATGACGGCGAGACCTATGTCTTGAACCTCATCGATACGCCCGGGCACGTCGACTTCGCCTACGAGGTCTCGCGCTCGCTTTCGGCCTGCGAAGGTTCGCTGCTCGTCGTCGATGCCAGCCAGGGCGTCGAAGCCCAGACGCTCGCCAACGTCTACCAGGCGATCGACAACAACCACGAGCTCGTCACCGTGCTCAACAAGATCGACCTGCCGGCGGCCGAGCCGGAGCGGATCAAGGAGCAGATCGAGGAGGTGATCGGGATCGACGCTTCCGACGCCGTGCTGATTTCGGCGAAGACCGGCCTCGGCATTCCGGACGTGCTCGAAGCGATCGTCCACAAGCTGCCGGCCCCGAAGAGCCCGGGCGGCGGAAGCGCGCCCTTGAAGGCGCTGCTCGTCGATAGCTGGTACGACACCTATCTCGGCGTCATGGTGCTGGTGCGCATTATCGACGGCGTGCTGACCAAAGGCCAGACCATCCGCATGATGGGCACCGGCGCCAAATACACGATCGAACGTGTCGGCGTGCTGACGCCGAAGATGGTCGCCATGGATTCGCTCGGGCCCGGCGAGATCGGCTTCATCACCGCCTCGATCAAGGAAGTGGCCGACACGCGCGTCGGCGACACGATCACCGACGACAGGCGCCCGACGGCGGAAGCGCTCCCCGGCTTCAAGCCGGCACAGCCGGTGGTCTTCTGCGGCCTCTTCCCCGTCGACGCCGCCGACTTCGAGGAACTGCGCGGCGCCATGGGGAAGCTCCGCCTCAACGACGCCTCCTTCTCCTTCGAAATGGAATCCTCCGCCGCCCTCGGCTTCGGTTTCCGCTGCGGCTTCCTCGGGCTGCTGCATCTCGAAATCATCCAGGAGCGCCTATCGCGCGAATTCGACCTCGACCTGATCGCGACCGCGCCCTCGGTCGTCTATCAGCTCACGATGACGGACGGCACCGAGAAGGAACTGCACAACCCGGCCGACATGCCGGACGTCGTCAAAATCGCCGAATTCCGCGAGCCCTGGATCCGCGCGACGATCATGACGCCGGACGAGTATCTCGGCGGCATCCTGAAGCTCTGCCAGGACCGGCGCGGCATCCAGACCGAGCTCACCTATGTCGGCAACCGGGCGATGCTGACCTACGACCTGCCGCTCAACGAAGTGGTCTTCGACTTCTACGACCGGCTGAAGTCGATCTCCAAGGGTTATGCCTCCTTCGACTATCACCTCGCCGACTATCGCGAGAGCGACCTCGTCAAGATGTCGATCCTCGTCAACGGCGAGCCGGTCGACGCGCTGTCGATGCTCGTCCACCGCTCGGCGGCCGAAAAGCGCGGCCGCGCCATGTGCGAGAAGCTCAAGGACCTGATTCCGCAGCACATGTTCCAGATCCCGATCCAGGCCGCGATTGGCGGCCGCATCATCGCCCGCGAAACGGTTCGGGCGCTGCGCAAGGACGTGACGGCCAAGTGCTACGGCGGCGATGCCACCCGCAAGCGCAAGCTTCTGGAAAAGCAGAAGGAAGGCAAGAAGCGCATGCGCCAGTTCGGCAAGGTGGAAATCCCCCAGGAGGCGTTTATTGCGGCGCTGAAGATGGGGGATGAGTGAGTGAGGCTTGGCCCCTTTCAGGGAGACCGTGCGGGATCTTCGGATCAAGCCCAAGGATGATGGGTACAAAGGTTGTGTGAAATGTCCGGGCCGGTTCTGTGAAACCCTTGGCAGCAATGCCTTTCCCGCGAGTGGGTGACCAGTGTCGCGGCCGGGTCAAGGCCCCGTCGCGGCATATTCCGGCGTAGCTGAAAGTTCGCCGCCTCCCTCCACCGTCATCCTCGGGCTTGACCCGAGGATCCATGCACAAGGTTACCAAAGCTCGAGATACAGATCGCGCCAGTCTGGATTCATCTTCTCGATGAGGTCGATTTTCCATCGCCGATACCAGCGCTTCAACGATTTCTCGCGCTGGATAGCCGTGCCGATCTGCAGGTGCTCCTCGTACCAGACCAGTTGGTTGCATCCATATTTTGACGCGAAACCGGGCGTGAGGCCCTCTCGATGCTCAAAGATTCGGCGCTCGAGGTTCGACGTGACGCCAATGTAGAGCGTCCCCCCTCTTGTGATTTGTTACGATGTACACGTAGCCGACCATTCGGGAGCGATGCTTGTACTTGGATCCTCGGGTCAAGCCCGAGGATGACGGATTGAGAGGCCGGCTAGCCCCCAAGCAAATACCGTTTCGAAATCCGATCGATGAGGCGGCCATCTTTCAGCGGCACCCCCTTGTCGATCTTGTAGTCGACGAAGCCCATCTTGCTGTAATAGGCCAAACCGCCGATATTGTCGGCGCGGATCGTGGCGTTGATCGCCAGGAAGCCTGCGTCGCGGGCTTGCGCCTTCGTGGCGGCGAAAAGCGCGGTCCCGGCACCGGGAACCTTCTCATGAGCACGGGCGAAGGTGCCGATATCCACCCAGCCCTCCGGAAGACCGTCCCAGCGCTCGAGCGCCTGGAAGGCGCAGGGCTCGCCCGAATCATCCTCCGCAACGAAGCAACTGACGAAACCGGGGCCCGCAAGGAAGTGGGAGGCGAAGCTCTCATGCGTGAACGGCGTTTCATGGGCCGTGGTGCCGCCGATCCGTATGATCTCGTTCAGGAAAGCGCAGAGCGCCGGCACGTCCTCGACCCGTGCCGGACGGACATTGATCGTCGCTGCGTCAGCCATGAATTGCCTCCCTTTTCGAAAAATCAAGGCAGAACCCGTGCCGGGTTCCCCACAACCGTTGCGCCCGGCGCCACATCCCGTCTCACCACCGCGCCGGCTCCGACGATCGCTCCGTCGCCGATCGTCACGCCGGCGAGAATGATCGCGCCGCCGCCGATCCAGACGTCCTTGCCGATCGTCACCGGCCGGGCGATCTCCAGACCGGCACGGCGGAGCGCGATGTCCTTGTGATGCTCGGCACAGTAGATGTGCACGCCTGGCCCGAGCATGGTGCCATCGCCGATCGTAACAGGCGCGCTGTCGAGGATGGTGCAGCCGGCATTCAGATAGACGCCAGCACCAAGCGTGATATTGATGCCGTAGGAGCAATGGAACGGCGCCTCTAGGAATGCGTCCGCTGCGACCTCGTCAAAGAGCGCCTGCAGCGCCGGCGCCATGTTGCCGCGTTCGTCCGGCAGCAGGGTGTTGTGCTGGTGCACGGCGCGACGGGCTCGGGCGCGCAGCTCGTCGAGCTCCGAGTCCAGGCAGCAATACCACTCGCCCGCCATCATCTTCTCATGTTCGCTTGCCGTCACGACTGCACCTGCCCCTTGCGCTTCGCGCGCGCTTCACCAAGCCGATCGAGGCTCTCCTTCGGCCATTCGGTTTCTACGTCGTAATAGGCCTCGAAGACCCTGGCATCCGCCGGCAGCGGCACCCAGTCGAGTTTCGAGCGCGTGTAGATGTGGACGTCCGGGGGAAACTCCGATGGCCGGTCGAGCGTCGCGAGGCGAACGAAAGAAAGCCATTTGCGCCGGCCGTAATCGCTCCAGAGCGCCGACTGGCAGTCGGGGCAACGGTAGACATCATGCGGGCGGCCGCTGTCGGTCGAGAGCGTCACCATGACGGTCTCTCCCTGCAAGAGCTCGACATTTTCCGCCTCCACGATGCCGTTGATCACGAAAGCGCTGCCGAGCTGCCGTTGGCAGTCGCGGCAATGGCAGCAATGCACGAACATCGGCCGACGCTTCAGCCGATAACGGATACGGCCGCAGAAGCAGCCGCCTTCGATCGGTTCACTCATGGCTCGCGTCCTCCTCGATCCGAGATCACCACGGGTGAAGCCGCTGTTCAAGTGCGGCTTGTGGCTTGAGAAGAGAACGGGCTGTCGCAGGAGGATAGCCGCAGGCACGGTCTCCGCCCGTGCCTGCGGTGCGAAGTTAGAACTGGCGGCCGAGCTTGGCGTCGACCGACTGGCTGTTGGCGCCGCGGATGGCGAAGAAGAAGGTGATCGCCGCCCAGAGGATCGATTTCTCAGCCCCGCCGAGGCCCTGGCCCTGGACGATGCCGTGGAAATAGACGGTGACGAGGAGCACGATGGTCGCGGCAAAAGCCGCGGGCCGGGTGACGAAACCGATGGCGATGAAGATGCCGCCGAAGAACTCGGTGGCGGCAAGCAGAGGCGACCAGAAGACGCCCGGATGGAAGCCGAGCCCCTCCACCATGCCGACCGCGCCGAACGGATCGAGGATCTTGCCGTAGCCATGGGTGACGAGGAGCGTGCCCGCAAGCACGCGCAGCAGTGTCTCGGCGAAAGTGTCGAGCGGCAGATAGATCTTTTCGAGCGCAGGCAGGATCGCGCGCGGCCGGCCGTTGTCAGCAGTGGAATCAGTCATAAGGTCCCTCTCGCAGATTGTTGCAATGCCGAGTCTCTTGCCGCCCGCGCCTCGGAAGACAAGGGGCGGGCGATAAAAACCTGACAGAATGGGTTGACAATTATGTGAGAGAGCCGTGAAAGGCCGATTGTTCAGGGCGCGCGGCAAAGCTAATGTGAAGGCCTGAAATCATGCGGCAATTCAAGGCGCTAGCGCGGGTTTTCCGCCCGCCTCCCAAGACCACGAAACAGGACATGCCAGATGAGTGAGAAGCCACGCGTCACCATCCTCTACTGCACCCAGTGCAACTGGCTGCTGCGCGCCGGCTGGATGGCGCAGGAGCTGCTGTCGACCTTTGCCGACACGCTCGGCGAGGTGGCGCTGATCCCCGGCACCGGCGGCAATTTCGAGATCCGCGTCGATGGCGAGCTCGTCTGGGAGCGCAAGCGCGACGGCGGCTTCCCCGGGCCGAAGGAGTTGAAGCAGCGGATCCGCGACGTGATCGAGCCGGAGCGCGATCTCGGCCACGTCGACAGGAGCTGACGCTCTGGATCTCGTTACGCTCGCAGGCGTCTTCGGCGCTGCCTTCCTTTCGGCGACATTGCTGTTCGGCATGTCGGAAGCGACCGTCGTCGTCGCGGCATTTGCGGCTTCTCTGGCTGATGCCGTGACCTATCGAGCGGGCTCGCCCGAAGACCGGCCGCGTCGCCCCACGAATGCGTCATCCTCGGGCTTGACCCGAGGATCCAATCACAAGCACGGCGCTGATGCTTGTCGCGACCGGTCGGACCTGTCTTTCGAGCGTTGCTCAAGCCTGTGCATGGATCCTCGGGTCGAGCCCCGAGGATGACGGTGGAGTAGAGGCCGTGCAGGGACAGCCCCCACTCTAGCTATGCGCGAAAATATCCGTCTCCTCCCAGCCGAGCAGATCGAGCTTGGCGCGGGTCGGCAGGAAGGCGAAGCAGGCTTCGGCCAGTTCCATGCGGCCGTCGCGCAAGAGGCGCGCCGTCAGCTTGTCCCTGAGCGCATGCAGATGCAGCACGTCGGAGGCGGCATATTCGAGCTGCGCCGACGAGAGGATATCAGCCGCCCAATCCGAAGACTGCTGCTGCTTGGAAATGTCGATGTCGAGCAGTTCCTTGAGATTGTCCTTGAGGCCGTGCCGGTCCGTGTAGGTACGGCTAAGCCGCGAGGCGATCTTGGTGCAGAAGACCGGAGTTGCCGTGACGCCGAAGGTGTAAAACAGGACGGCGATATCGAACCGGCCGAAATGGAAGATCTTCTGCCGTGCCGGATCGGCGAGCATGGCAACGAGGTTCGGCGCTTCCCTCTGCCCGGCCGCGATACGGATCACATCGGCGGTACCGTCGCCCGACGAAAGCTGCACGACACAGAGACGATCGCGACGGGGAACGAGGCCGAGCGTTTCCGTGTCGATCGCGATCGCGCCCTGATAGCGGGCGGCGTCCGCCTCGGAAATGTCGCCTTCGTGGAATCGTATTGTATTTGCCATCGAAAATCCCCAGATCGTTTCCGCATGATTCTTAAATCGGAATGGATTTAAGAACAAAATCATGCAGCGCACCAAAGTGCTGCAGCGGTCTTCGCGTCCAGCCAGACACGTGGCGCTGCAGAGCGTAGCCGGCCTATAGCGCAACTTTGCCGGCCGCGATACCGTGTCCTTCAGTCGGCGCCCCGCTTCGCCGGCGTCCGTCCGAGAAAGTTCATTGAACATGACCTGGTTCCGTTCCGCCGTGGCGCTTCCCTTCACCTTTTTGCTCCTCGCTCTTTCGGCTGGAGCCGCGTTGGCGGAGGGCACTGCGCTGCAATTCGCCCAGACCTACCACGATCTCCCCGGCGTGCGGGCCCTCGACCCGCTCCGGGAGGGCGAGAATCTTGTCTGCGAGCAGGTCTTCGTCGACCGCTACGCACCCTTCGAGTCGTCACGCGGCCCCCGCTACGACACTGTCTACCGATGCCGTAGGGGCGATGGTCCAGTCTTTCAAAGCGGTCGGCTGCCGCCATCGCTCGAGAGGCAAAAGCGCGGGCTGAACTACTGAGGCGAAAACAACAAAGGCCCGCTTGCGCGCCGCCTGCAAAAACATACATCCACAGATTGAAAGGGGCGGCGGCACGCCCCGAAATGGAGGCGTCAATGTCCGAGACGAACCGGCCGCTTGCGATCAGCGCGCCCGCGCCACGCACGCTCGACCTGATCTTCACGCCGGAGGCGCTGCAGCGTCTTCATGAGCGCTACCGCGTCGTCGAGGCCGATCCGGAAAACATCGCCGGGCTCGACTCTGCGATCCTCGCCGAAACGCGCTACATCATCGGACAGCCGCCGCTTTCGGAAGAAACGCTGGAGCGAATGCCGGCGCTTCGCGCCATCCTCAACGTCGAGAGCAATCTCATCAACAACATGCCTTATGAATTGGTTTTCCAGCGGGGCATCCACGTGGTCACGACCGGCCAGGTCTTCGCGGAACCCGTGGCGGAGATGGGGCTTGCCATGGCGCTCAATCTCGCCCGCGGCATCGTCGATGCCGATCTCGCCTTCCGCGAAGGACGCGAGCTCTGGGGCGGGGAAGGCAACCAGTCGGCAAACCTCCTTTCCGGTTCCGAGATCGGCATCATCGGCTTCGGCGATCTCGGCAGGGCGCTGAACCGTGTGCTCTCGGGATTTCGTGCGAAGATCCGCGTCTACGATCCCTGGCTGCCGGCCTCCATGCTCCGCGAAGCCGGTGTCGAGCCAGCGCCGGTCGACACGGTGCTCGCGGAAAGCGATTTCGTCTTCGTGGTCGCGGCCGTGACGAGCGAGAACGAAGGTTTCCTCGGCGCTGAGGCTTTCGCCAAGATGCGCGCCGGCGCAGCCTTCATCCTCTTGAGCCGAGCCGGCGTCGTCGACTTCGATGCTCTGATCGCCGCGGTCGAAAGCGGACACATCCTGGCGGCGAGCGACGTCTTCCCCGAGGAACCGCTGCCCGTCGACCATCCGGTTCGCCGCCTGCCGGGCTTCCTGCGCTCGGCGCACCGCGCCGGCGCGCTTGATGTCGCCTTCAAGAGGATGGGCGAGATGGTGCTCGAGGACATGGATCTGATGGACCGCGGCCTGCCGCCGATGCGCTGCAAAAGGGCGGAACGGGAGACGGTGGCGCGGATGCGGTCGCGGCCGGTCAGCGTCAACTAGAGCCTTTCCTGGTTGCGGTATCGACCGCCCGCCACCGCTTAACCCGCCCTATGCAAATCCGGTGCAATGCTGCAAAGATCGACTGCCAATCCGGATCGAAGGGACACCGAACGCATGCAAGGCTCCGACGGGAACAGGCGTCCCGAGACCTGGACGAGCTCGCTCCGGTCGCTGCTCGGTGTCACGATGGTGGTGATGCTCATCGTCGTGTCCGCCACCCTGGTGGGGCTCGATTACCGCCGCGCGCGGAGCGCGGCGATCGCGAATACCGAGGAGCACATGGGCGCGTTCGTCGGCCGCCTCGTCGACCGCCTCGGGGTGCTTTCGGGCGACACATCGGCCGTCGTCGGCCTCGTCGCCTCCGTTGCCAATTCCTTCCTCGTGCCGCCGCCGGAGCGGATGATCGACAAGGTGGCGGTGCTGCGCGAGGGCATCTCGCGCTCGCCGCATATCGACGGCGTCTATGTCGGCTATCCGAACGGCGGATTTTTCCACATGGTCGATCTGAGGTCGGCTGCCTGGCGCATGGCGCTCGATGCGCCGCGCGGCGCGACGCTCGCCGTCCGCTCCATGGAAAGAAGCGACAAAGGCAAGCCCTTCGATCGCACAATGTTCCTCGATGCGAGTGGTCTCGTGTTCGCCGAGCGCCGGTCGGCCCCAACCGGCTTCGACCCGCGAAACCGGCCCTGGTACCGCGCCGCCGTCAACGGCAAGACTCCGGTCGCTACCGGCCCTTACGAAATGGCGACGACGAAGAATTTCGGGATGACGATATCGCAGGCCCACCGCGGCAATGCGAAGATCGTGATCGGCGCCGATGTCGTGCTCGACACGATCACGGACTTCTTGTCCCGCGAGCGGCTGACCGGCGATTCGGTGTCGTTCATTCTCGATGCCGTCGGACGGCCGATCATCCACTCCGACCCGCTGATGATGCAGCGCATCATGGCGGCGAAGGATCGCGACGGACCGGTGGCGGCACCGCAAGGCAATCCGCTGATCGAGAGCATCCGGCTCAACCCGCCTCCCCCAGGCAAGGCCGGTTTCGTGGACGTCGGCGACCGCACCTATCTCGCCATCGTCGCCCCGCTCGAATCGACACTGCTCCTGTCGGGGCACCGGGTCGTCGTCGCCGCCCCGCTCGACGAGCTGATGGCGGCTGCCAACGATACGCTGGTCCAGGGTCTCGCGATTTCGGGCGCCGTCGTGGTGCTCGCCATTCTCTTAGCGCTCGTTCTTGCCCATCTGATCACCAAATCGCTCAATCAGCTTACCGCCAGCGCCCAACGGCTGCAGGATCTGGATTTCACCACGCCCATCGACGTGCCCTCGCGTGTCGCGGAAATCTCCATGCTCAATGGCGCGATGAACAAGGCCCGCGACGCGATCTTCACCTTCGCGCTCTACGTGCCGAAGGAACTGGTGCGCAAGGGCATAGATTCCGGGCATTTCGCTGGTCGCGCCGGCTGGCGCCAGGAGGTGACGGCCCTTTTCACCGACATCTACGATTTCACCACGATCAGCGAGCGGCATTCGCCGGAAGAGGTGGTCGCGATGCTTTCGGGATATTTCGACCTTTTCAGCGAGGTCGTCGCCGCGCATGAGGGGACCATCATCCAGTTCCTCGGCGACTCGGTCTTTGCCATGTGGAACGCGCCGGTCGCCGACGCACGCCACGCCGAACACGCCTGCCGCTGCGCGCTCGCGGTCGAGGAGAGGCTGGAAGCCTTCAACGCGGACCAGCGCGCAAAGGGCCTGCCGGAATTCCGCACCCGCTTCGGCATACACACCGGCACGGCAGTCGTCGGCAGCGTCGGCGCCAAGGAGCGGCTGCAATATACGGCGATGGGCGACACGGTGAATGTCGCCTCGCGGCTCGAAGGCATGAACAAGGATTACGGCACGACGATCCTCGCAAGCGGTGCGGTGGTGGCGCAATGTGAAGATGTGGTGACTTTTCGCCCGCTTGGTTCCGCCCAGGCAAAGGGCCGCGCCTCGGCGCTCGAAATCTACGAAGTGGTGGGTGCGTCCATAATGGCTGCAGCGCGTGACAGCGCCGAGACGGGAACGGCGGCATAAAAACAAAAAAAACCCGGAAAACCGGGCCTTTTTGACATCCGAACCGCCGTGTGCGGATTACGGAAGAAGGAAATTGGTGCCCAGAAGAGGACTCGAACCTCCACGCCTCGCGGCACAGGTACCTGAAACCTGCGCGTCTACCAATTCCGCCATCTGGGCGACGGACCGGCATGTAAAAGGCCGTGGCCGAAGTGTCAATGGGCATTTTGAAGTTTTCCTGCCGGATCGCCAAAAAGCCCGGCGCCACAGTAGCGCGTCGCATTCAAACGTATTCATGCGATGCGCTTAGGTCTTTGTTTTTGTGGATGTCGTTGTTCCAAAACCGCTCCACACTTTTGGGCGACATGCATCACCGGCGTCGTCCGACCGCACCGGTCTTCTCCAGCGATAGGGAAAGAAATTCAGTGACATGGGCCTGAGACAGGCGCATGCTTGCGAACGGCGGATCGGGGCGGAAATCCGGTCGCTTCACTGCGTGATTCCTCAGGGTCGGAAACGATGCAAGGACAAGGTCATGCAGCGGCTGAAAGCGCTACGGCGAGCCGCGTCTCGTTGGACGCGGGAGCGCTGGAAAGCATGCGCGTACCCGGCGTCATGAATAAACACACGAAAACAAACGTCTATGAAGCAGGGACACAATCGGAAAGCAAAGGCTTTCGGAAAGTGAGGATGAAATGACGAAATTTCGGAATTTCGTTATCAGCTGCGCAGTCGCCGCCACCTCGATAATCCCCTCTGTCACGCCTGCACAGGCAATTCCGCGTCCGGTGCTCGACATCGCGAGCACGGCACCTGCAGACCTACAGAACGTAACGCACCGCGGGCGCTATGGCTGGGGCGGCCCGCGCTACTATGGCGGCTGGGGGAACGGCTTTTATCCGGGCTGGCATCGCCATCGACGGTCTGGCATAAGCCTGCAGTTCAACTTCGGCCCGAGCTACCCGCGGTATTATCCTGGGCGCTACTACTACGGGAACCGCTATTACTACGGCCCCCGCTATTACGGCCCTGGCTATTACCCCGGTTACTACCCCCGTCGCTACTATCGCCCTAGCTACTACGGCTATGGTCATTATCGACCCGGCTACTACGGCCATGGATACTATCGGCCTGGCGTCTACATCCAACGGGGTTGGTAAGGGCTACTGCATGTTTCCTTAGATCGTAGCGATTTAAGAATAAAACATGCAGCAATGCGAAGAGCTACAGCGAGCTTTGCGCATCTGACAAGACGCGCGGCGCTGTAGCGCGCGCGAGCCCCGGCGGCCGCCGCTGCGCTTGGATTTCTGGATTTGCGAGGCGGGAACGCTGCCGCACCCGCAAACGTAGGATTATCGTTTTCTAACGATCCCCAGACGCGCCATCACTTCCTTCGGGATGCCGTAGCGGCGCACCGCATCGCGGCTGTCGCGAAGGCCGCAAATTTCGCGCTGGATGAGGAAGGCCCAGACGGCGTCGGCCGCCTCGTCGAGCAGCCGTTCGCGTTCGGCCGGCTCGTGCCTGCTGCGATCGTAACCGTTCAAGGCGGCGATCGCCTTCTCGACCTTCAGCCCATGGCGCCCGAGGGCGTCGGCGCGCTCGGACATCAGCTCGTATTCGAGAACGTTCACGCCGGAGGCGAGATCGAAACGGCGCAGCGATTGTGGCGGACGAACTGTCATCAAAAGCTCCTTCGGTACAAGCAGGATGGACCCGCAAAGGCGCTCTCGCAAGGGCTGCGTATCCTCCGATCCCGCTCAGCGCCGCGGCTTTGGTTAACATTCGATAAACTTCTTCGGCTTATTCTCGGCCATCATGTCTTTAGGCCTACTGCATGTTTCCTTAAATCGTACCCGATTTAAGGACAAAAACATGCAGCAATTCAAAGTGCTACAGCGTCCTTTGTGCGTCTGAAAAGACGCACGGCGCTGTAGAGTGCCGGGCGTCTGCCTTTACGCGCGGCTGGGCCGATCCGCCGGCCGCGACGCGCATGAGGCGCCCCTCCAACAGAAAGGAATTCGACGGCACTTGGCGGCATCGTTGCGCGGGAATTGGAGATCAGGATGCTGACGCCCATTGTTACGATCAGAAATGCGATCGGCGCCGGTGAGGACGCGACGCCAAGCGTGCACCGTCCTTCGCTCCCGGCCGGCCCCCGTGCCGAGGCGATCCAGAAGATCCTCGATGCGCTGATCCTCCACCTCTCCGGCGAGGAGGTCCTTTCCAAGGACGCGCTGGTGAAGCTGATCGAGGATCTGGCGCTGATCCTCAAATTTCCGCCCCTGCCACAGGAGAGCGGACGCGCCTTCGTTCGCCGGCTAATCAACTTGCTCGAGGCGATGCCTCTGCCGGAACGCATTGTTCTTGAGCGGCAGCTCAACGGGCGCAGCCTCGTGCAACGCGTTGCCCTCCTGGCAGCAATGCCGATGAGCCGCGGGGGCGCATCGCCGCCCGATCAAACCCCGCTTCGAAGCCTGCCGCTGCCGAGTGCGGTGCTGCCATCGTTCCCCACCGTAAGGGCGCTGCCGACCGGCGACGTGGCGCTGCTCCAGGCCTTGCTGCGGGAAACCTATGGCGCAGACACCGACAGCCTCGGAGCCCGAGAGATGTTGGAGGATAAAGCGCCGGTGGCCGAGTCCGAGGAGACAAGCCGAACGGAACCGCAGCGGATGTCGAAAACGGCCGCGAACGCTCGATCCTCTCGGCCTACAGAAACAGCAACGGCTGGGAGGGTCGGGGCAGGTTTGGCGCAGGAGCGGACAGCGGCTGTCGAGCCTCCCTTGCCGGAGGGCTCCGAAGGAGGCGCCCAAGAGGTCTTGACCGACCACATCACCGTGCCGCAGCCGACCGGAACTGGTGAAGCGGCGAACTCGGAGACGCCGTTGGGCGCCACATCGGAAAACGTCGAAGCGGCTGCCACCGAAGCCGACTTGGCGATGCCGGAGGGCAGCATCGAAGAGGTCGTCGACAGCCTCGAGTCGGACGGAACATACGGCCTCCCGCGCGCAGGGGAGCACGATGGGCAACGAATGCCACGGGCGCCGGTTCGGAGCGGAACGGAAAGTCCTACTCCGCGCGTGTCGGTAGAGAGCGTGAAGGCGATCATCCAAGAGAGTCTCGTCCTTCCGGCGACGGCCGAAGCGGGGCAGCCGGCGATGGCGGAAAGCGTCGATGCCTCTCCCCGCGAGGCCGATACGGCGCCACGGGCGCGCGGGAGCGCCACGCCGAACGGAAATGTTGCGACGGGCCACGAAGCGCCGGGCGAGCATGCGTCCGCCGACGGGGAGGACGTAGCGTTCGCCGACGTACCTCCCTGGTCGAGGCCGCGACAGGCCGGCGAGGATGCCGGAACGCCGCAGGCAATCGCGCGGCTTGTCGAGTTCGGCCTTCCGCGCGAAGCCATTCCCTTCACATTGGTGCCCTACCCGCCAGCGCCTGCGGAAATCAAGAGCGAAGCCGATGAGGCGGACCGGCGCGAGCGGGACGACCACGAGGCGGACGCACGAGGCGACGAAGGAGAACAGGAAGGCCGCGACCAGGCGCAGGAGCATGCCGGAGGCGGCGAAGGCGACCAGGAGGAGGAGCCAGCCGCAACCGACGCCTATGACCTTTACCGGAAACTCGGCGGCCTCGGCTGAAGGCAACGTCTACATTGCCGCTCGCCCTACAGCGCCGTGCGTCTTTTCAGACGCACAAAGGACGCTGTAGCACTTTGAATTGCTGCATGTTTTCCTCCTTAAATCGACTACGATTTAAGGAAAGATGCAGTAACCCTCGCCCCCGCACGCGCTGAGGGGACTACGCAGGGCATCGCCGCTCCTTCGCCCCGCCCGTGGGGAGAAGCTGGCCGGCAGGCCGGATGAACGGCGGACGGAATATGCGATGCCCACGAAAAAGCCCGCGGAGATCGCGCTCCGCGGGCTTCTCTTATTTCCGTTGTAACAACGATTATTCGTTGCTCTGGCGGTTCTTGAGGGCCGCGCCCAGGATGTCACCGAGCGAAGCGCCCGAGTCGGACGAGCCGAACTGTGCCACCGCTTCCTTCTCTTCCGCGATTTCCAGAGCCTTGATCGAAAGCTGGATCTTGCGGTCCTTCTTGGAGAAGTTGGTGACGCGGGCGTCGACGAGCTGGCCTACCGAGAAACGCTCCGGGCGCTGTTCGTCGCGGTCGCGCGAGAGGTCGGCGCGGCGGATGAAGGTGGTGATGTCCTCGTGGTTGACGAGCTTCACCTCGATGCCGCCATCGTTGACGCCGATGACCTCGGCCGAAACGACGGCGTTCTTGCGCAGTTCGCCGGAAGCGGCAGCTTCACCGACCGCATCGCGGCCGAGCTGCTTGATGCCGAGCGAGATGCGCTCCTTCTCTACGTCCACATCGAGAACGACGGCACGAACGACGTCGCCCTTGTTGTATTCCTCGATGACCTGCTCGCCCGGACGGTTCCAGTCGAGGTCGGAGAGGTGGACCATGCCGTCGACATCGCCTTCGAGGCCGATGAACAGGCCGAATTCGGTCTTGTTCTTGACCTCGCCTTCGACTTCCGTGCCAGCCGGATGGCTGTGCGCGAAGGCCTGCCACGGGTTCTCGAGCGTCTGCTTGAGGCCGAGCGAGATGCGGCGCTTGGTCGGGTCGACTTCGAGAACGACCACGTCGACTTCCTGGCTGGTGGACAGGATCTTGCCGGGGTGGACGTTCTTCTTGGTCCAGGACATTTCGGAGATGTGGATCAGGCCTTCGATGCCCGGTTCCAGCTCGACGAACGCACCGTAGTCGGTGATGTTCGTGACCGTGCCGGTGATCTTCTTGCCGACCGGATACTTCGCACCGATGCCATCCCACGGATCGGACTCGAGCTGCTTCATGCCGAGCGAGATGCGGTGAGTTTCCTGGTTGATGCGGATGATCTGAACCTTGACCTGCTGGCCGATGTTCAGGATCTCGGACGGATGGTTGACGCGGCGCCATGCCATGTCGGTGACGTGCAGCAGGCCGTCAATGCCGCCGAGGTCGACGAACGCACCGTAGTCGGTGATGTTCTTGACGACGCCCTCGACAACCTGGCCTTCTTCGAGGTTCTGAACGATTTCAGAACGCTGCTCGGCACGCGACTCTTCGAGGACCGTACGGCGCGAAACGACGATGTTGCCGCGGCGCTTGTCCATCTTGAGGATTTCGAAGGGCTGCGGGTTGTGCATCAGCGGCGTCACGTCGCGGATCGGACGGATGTCGACCTGCGAACGCGGCAGGAAGGCTACGGCGCCGTCGAGATCGACGGTGAAGCCGCCCTTGACCTGGTTGAAGATGATGCCTTCGACGCGTTCGCCGGCTTCGAACTTCACTTCCAGACGCTGCCAGCTTTCTTCGCGGCGAGCCTTCTCGCGCGACAGAACAGCTTCGCCGAGCGCGTTTTCGATACGCTCGACATAGACTTCGACTTCGTCGCCGACCTTGAGCGAGCCGTCCTTGGCCTTGGCGCCGAATTCCTTCAGCGGCACGCGGCCTTCGACCTTCAGACCGACGTCGACGATGGCGACGTCCTTTTCGATCGCCGTGATGACGCCCTTGGCGACATAGCCTTCGGCGAGGTCCGTCTTGGCGAAGGACTCTTCCAGAAGAGCGGCGAAATCATCACGGGTGGGGTTGGTTGCAGACATATAATCTCCTGCTGCATCTCCTGCCGGAGACGCATATGCGCCGGTGGCTAGCGTTAACGGGCCTGAACCCAGTCCGCTCCTGTCATGGAGCAATCCGGCGCGTGGACGGAATTTCAGGCTATCTTCAAGAAGGCTATGCGGCCGCAGCCAAGCTCTTCTTCAAATCTTCTCTTTCAAGGCCGCGTCGATCATGGTCTTCGCCGCCCGGAATGCCGCCTCTATACTCATTTCGGACGTGTCGAGCAAGTGCGCATCCGCGGCGGGCTTGAGCGGACTGTCGGCTCGCCCCATGTCGCGCTCGTCGCGCTTCTTCACGTCCTCGAAGATCGCGGCATAGTCGGCCGTCCCGCCGCCGGAGACGATCTCGTCATAGCGGCGTTTGGCGCGGACCTCGGGCGAGGCGGTGACATAGAGCTTCACGGTCGCATCGGGGCAGACGACGGTGCCGATGTCGCGCCCGTCGAGGACCGTGCCCGGCTCCTTCCGCGAAAACGCGCGCTGCGCCTCGACCAGCGCCCGGCGCACGGCCGGCATCACGGCGATCTTCGACGCGGCCTCGCCGATCGCGTGGGCAGAGAGCACGGAGCGGTCGAGACCGGAAAGGTCGACTTCCCGCGCCATCTTCTCGGCGACCGCCTCGTCATCCAGCGGCAGTCCGGCATCGAGCAACGCCTTCGCGGTCGCGCGATAGGTGAGCCCGGTGTCGAGATGGTGAAAACCGTATTCCTCGGCGATCCGGCGCGAGAGCGTTCCCTTGCCGGCCGCGGCGGGTCCGTCGATGGCGATCACGTGACTCATCACGCCGCCTTGCTTTCGGCCTGCTCGATCTTCGCGCCGAGCCCTATCATCAGATCCATGAATTCCGGGAAGCTGGTGGCGATCATCGTCGCATCGTCGACCGTCACCGGATGCTCGGAGGCAAGACCCATGACGAGGAAGCTCATCGCGATGCGGTGGTCGAGATGGGTCTTCACCTTTTCGCCCGAGGCGTTGCCGAGACCCTTGCCGCCAGGGCGGCCGCGCACGACGAGCGAGGCTTCTCCCTCGTCGCAGTCGACGCCATTGAGCTTCAACCCGTCGGCAACGGCAGAAAGACGGTCCGACTCCTTTACGCGCAGTTCTTCGAGGCCGTTCATCACTGTCGCACCTTCGGCGAAGGCGGCGGCGACGGCGAGCACCGGATATTCGTCGATCATCGACGGGGCGCGCTCTTCCGGAACGGTGACGCCCTTGAGCTCCGAATAGCGAACGCGGAGATCGGCGACGTCCTCGCCGCCGGCGAGGCGCCTGTTCATGACCTCGATGTCGGCGCCCATTTCCTGCAGCGTCAGGATGAGGCCGGTACGCGTCGGGTTCATCAGCACGTTCAGGATGGTGATGGCGGAGCCCGGAACGATGAGCGCCGCGACCAGCGGGAAAGCAGTGGAGGACGGGTCGCCGGGCACGTCGATAACCTGGCCGATGAGCTTGCCGTGGCCTTCGAGGCGGATGGTGCGCACGCCCGCGGGATCGGTCTCGACCGCCAGGTTGGCGCCGAAGCCCTGCAGCATCTTTTCGGTATGGTCGCGCGTCATCACCGGCTCGATGACGGTGGTTATGCCGGGCGTGTTGAGGCCCGCGAGCAGCACGGCGGACTTCACCTGGGCGGAGGCCATCGGCACGCGGTAGGTGATCGGGTTCGGCGTCTGCGGCCCGTGTAGCGTCACCGGCAGCCGGTCGCCCTCGGCCGATTTCACCTGCACGCCCATCTCACGCAGCGGATCGAGCACGCGGCCCATCGGGCGCTTCGAAAGCGAAGCGTCGCCGATGAAGGTCGAGTCGAAATCATAGACGCCGACGAGGCCCATGGTCAGGCGGCAGCCGGTGCCGGCATTGCCGAAGTCGAGCGGCGCTTCCGGAGCGAGCAGCGCGCCGTTGCCGACGCCGTTTATGATCCAGGTGTCGCTCTCTTTCCGGATCCTGGCGCCCATGGCCTGCATCGCCTTGCCGGTATTGATCACGTCCTCGCCCTCGAGCAGGCCGGTGATGCGCGTCTCGCCCGAGGCAAGACCGCCGAACATGAAGGAGCGGTGCGAGATCGATTTGTCGCCGGGAATGCGGACCGTGCCCTTGAGATCGGAAGACTTCTTTGCGGTGGCGGGCCTTGGGCTCGAGCCGTGGGACATGACGTTTTTCCTCTGACAATCCGGCTGTTCGGCGGCACGAGGTCGAGCGCCGCCTGGGAGTGAACATCGAACCGCCGGTCTTGCGGGCTCCCTAACATAAAGAGCAAAGTGGGTCATCCTCCCCCACGAAGAAAATGCGGCGAAGAAAATGCGGGCGGGCGCGCCCGGAAGTTTGCCTTTGACAGAAGCGGCCAAGACGATTATGGGGACCGGCTAATCATCATAAGTTTGACACCTTCCACCCGCCGGTCTCACCGGCAAGAGCCGGTTCGTCCGGCCATTCAAGAGGCTTTGACTGTGGCAAAACCGGAACTTGGAACAAAGCGTATCGACCCGGAAACGGGGCGCAAATTCTACGATCTGAACCGTGATCCGATCGTCTCCCCCTACACGGGCAAGTCCTATCCGCTGTCCTTCTTCGAGGAGACCTCCGTCGCCAAGGTACTCGAAAAGGAGGAAGAGGAAGACGTAACGGAAGTCGATGCAGAGAACACGGAAGTCGAACTCGTTTCGCTCGAGGATGCCGATGACGAGGCCTCGGGCGGCGACGATCTGCCGGATCTCGGCGACGACGATGTCGAGATCGACAGCGACGACGACGACACCTTCCTCGAGACCGACGACGAGGATGATGACGACGACATGAGCGACATCATCGGCGTCTCCGACGAGGACGAAGACGTCTAAGGGTTTAAAAAGACGCATGAAAGCCGCTCCGGCCGCGGGAGTACGCGGCGGCCGGGCGGACGGGCCGGTAGAGAAAATAAAATCGCTGCGGCCTTCAATTTTCGGCTTGCCATCTGCGGAAAGCAGAAGTAATAAGCCGCCACTCGCCGGGCACAATGCCCGTCGGACTTCCCGGACCGGCACAGCCGGACCCTGATGGGGCTATAGCTCAGCTGGGAGAGCGCTTGCATGGCATGCAAGAGGTCAGCGGTTCGATCCCGCTTAGCTCCACCAAGTTTTCTCGCGTGACAGATCGGTATCACTGATACGCAGGCTGCGATCGGCCGCTCTGTGTCGTCTACAGCGCCGTGCGTCTTTTCAGACGCACAAAGGACGCTGTAGCACTTTGAATTGCTGCATGTTTTTGTCCTTAAATCGGGTACGATTCAAGGAAACATGCAGTAGCCGTCACTTGGCTGCAACGGTTGTCGGCGTCCCTTGGGCGCCGACAAAAACGGCAAGGATCTTGCTCGGTCCGTCGGCGACGTTGAAGGCCTGATGCTTGCGATTCTGCGTTTCGATGAAGGCCTCCCCTGCCTTGTAGCGGTGCGGCTCCTTGCCCTCTGTTCTCAGTTCGATCTCGCCTTCCAGGATGTAGACGTAGACGGGCACCGGATGCTCGTGCAGAGGCGTTCTCCCCTCCTTGGCAAGCGTGCCTATGACAGAGATCATCTCTGGCGTTCCGCTCGGGTAGGTGATGGGCTCATTGTCTCGGCTCACGCTCGATTTCACCAGCGGCTGCGTTTCAAAGCCTGCCGGCAACGCGTTTTCCTGGGCAAATGCTGCCGGGCCTGCCAGGAGAGCCAGGAGGGTCGTGATTTCACAAATTCGTTTCATGGGTTTTCCTCCCCTTTTCGGCGAATAGCCCGAATTATACGACAAAGGGGAGGCATCGAGCAGAGGCGAACGACGATCAAGCGGCCACTGTTCCTTAAATTGTAGCTGATTTAGGACAAAAACATGCAGCGATTCAAAGTGCTGCAGCATCCTTTGTGCGTCTGAAAAGACGCACGGCGCTGTAGTTCCCGGCGATGCGCGCTATTCGCCGCATTCTCGAAATGTTAACCACTCGTTCGGAAGAACAATGTTATGTTTCTCGTCTCGAAAATCTTCTGGCTTGTCGCCCAGCCGCTGTCGCTCGCTTTCCTGAGCCTGTTCGTCGGCGTGCTGCTGATGTTCGCCAAGTTCCGTCGCAGCGGCGGCGTCTTCGACGGACTCGGCCTCATCATCCTCTTCGTGACCCTCTTCACGACAACCGGCTCGTATTTCCTGCAGATCCTCGAGGACCGCTTTCCACGCCCCTCGCCGGAGCCAGCGGAACTTTCCTGCATCGTCGTGCTCGGCGGCGCCTTCGAGAATGTGGTGATGGCGAGCCGGGGCGGCGTGGAGTTGAACCAGGCGGCGGAGCGTTTCGTCGAGACCTCGCGCCTCGCCCGGGCCTATCCGGCCGCACGCATCCTCGTTTCCGGCGGCGACGGCTCCTTGAGCGGCATCTATGAAGGCGACGCGCATGCCTCGCAAGCCTTCTTCCAGACCTTCGGGATCGGCGTCGACCGGCTGATCCGCGAGGGAGAGTCCCGAACGACCTTCGAGAATGCACGCTATACCAGGGACTTGCTCGCCCAGAACCGGCTGGAACGTTGCGCGCTCGTCACCTCGGCCTACCACATGCCGCGTTCGGTCGCGCTCTTCCGGGCAAACGGCATCGACATCCTGCCCTGGCCGACGGACTATCGCACGACCGGCAAGGTGCGGCTCGGCCTCGATTTCACCCAGCCCGCGCTGAACGCGCAGCTGACGACGACCGCCGCCAAGGAATGGACCGGCCTTCTCGCCTATTATCTGCTCGGCCGCACGCAAACGCTGCTGCCGCAGTGACGTAATGCTCACGGGCATCGGGGGCTGCAAGCGCACTCGGCCTCCTGACTTGTCGCCGGCGCTGCGCTAATGATCGGGGATTGCCAACCGAGCCTGGCACCAAGCGGAGCACCCATGCCGATTCTCGAAATTCTCGACTATGCCGGCGTCGCGGTCTTTGCGGCGACCGGCGCGCTTTCGGCCTCCCGCAAACAGCTCGACATCATCGGCTATCTGTTTCTCGCCTCGATCACCGGCATCGGCGGCGGCACGATGCGTGACGTGATCCTTGGCGCGACACCGGTCTTCTGGGTATTGAACCCGGCCTATCTGCTCGTCTGCGCCTCGGTCGGGCTCCTGGTCTTTTTCACCTCGCACCGCCTCGAGTCGCGCTACCGTGTGCTCGTCTGGCTCGATGCGATCGGCCTTTCCGCCTATTGCGTCATGGGCGCGGCAAAAGGGCTCGCAGCAACCGGGTCGCCGACGGTCGCGATCGTCACCGGCATGCTGACGGCGACCTTCGGCGGCATTCTGCGCGATCTCTTGGCGGGCGAGCCCTCCGTGCTCCTGCGGTCGGAAATCTACGTCACCGCCGCCCTTCTCGGCGCCGGCGTTTTCGTGCTCGCAACGATGATCGGCATGCCGCTTGCGGCGACCTCGGCGCTCGGCGTGGTGACGGCCTTTGCCGTACGCGGCGGGGCGCTGCGATACGGCTGGACGCTGCCGACAGGCAAGGCCGGGCCGGGGCGCGACCCAAACGACGTCATGTAGCGAGAAATGTCGAGGCGTTGCAGCAAAGCGCGAGCTGCGCGGGACCTCGACTTATGCGGTCAGCGCTCAGACTTGCGCCGCAGCCGGATCACCACGTCGACATGGGAGATCTCCATGCCGTCCGGCGGTTCGGGCAGATTGTCGATCTGGATGTTGCTCACCGGAATGTCGAGGACCTCGTTCTGCCCCTCGATGAAGAAGTGGTGGTGATCCGAGACATTGGTGTCGAAATAGGTCTTGGCGCTCTCGACGGCCAAGACGCGGATCATGCCCGCCTCGGTGAACTGATGGAGCGTGTTGTAGACGGTCGCGAGCGAAACCGGAACGCCGGCCGCGACGGCCTCCTCGTGCAGTTCCTCCACAGTCAGGTGACGGTCGCCCTTGGCGAAGATCAGGTCGGCAAGCGCGACGCGCTGACGCGTCGGGCGCAGGCCCGAATTGCGCAGCCTCTCCTGCGAGGACATGTCCGTTGCTTTCGTCATCCAGAGCGGTTCCGATATTTCTGCCAAGGTCCCTTGGATTATCATTTTGCGATATAACTTCTGACGCCCCCGCTTTCAATAGATTCCGCACGTGCGAAGGCCGCAAACGCTGGAAAAATCGGCCCAAAGCAGGGGAAGGCAGGCATTTAACTCTGGTCGTCGCCACATACATACTGTAAGCGACGGCGGAACGATGTCGCCCTAGCGAGCAGAATGTGGGAGAATTTTCCGTCCACGGACGGCTCTACTTGGAAGGACGTCAAAGCTGCAGGCCGTAGCCGCGGACAGAGGCTACGCTTCATTTCAGGCCGAACTTGCTCTAAAGCAGGTCGGAGAACGCATACACACATTCGGGGAAGCAACCATCGATGACGACCAGGCAATCCAGCTTCAGCTATGAGGAAATCCTGACCTGCGGCCGAGGCGAAATGTTTGGCCCCGGCAACGCGCAGCTCCCGCTGCCGCCGATGCTGATGTTCAACCGCATCACCGATATTTCCGAAACGGGCGGCCCTCACGACAAGGGCTACGTACGGGCCGAGTTCGACATCACCCCGGACCTCTGGTTCTTCCCCTGCCATTTCATGGGCGATCCCGTCATGCCCGGCTGCCTCGGCCTCGACGCCATGTGGCAATTGACCGGCTTCTTCCTCGGCTGGCTCGGCGAGTCCGGCAAGGGCCGCGCGCTTTCCACCGGCGAGGTCAAGTTCACCGGCATGGTGACGCCAAAGACCAAGCTGGTAGAATACGGCATCGATTTCAAGCGCGTCATGCGCGGCCGTCTGGTTCTCGGCATCGCCGACGGATGGATGAAGGCAGACGGCGAAACGATCTACAAGGCTACCGACCTCAGGGTCGGCCTCTTCCAGGAAAAGGCCGACTGAATCGCGGGCTTTCGCCCGCGCCGGATCCAATCGAAGAAAAGGTCATCTGACATGAGACGGGTTGTTGTAACGGGCCTCGGCATCGTTTCGTCGATCGGGAACAATTCAGACGAAGTCACCGCGTCGCTACGCGACGCGAAGTCGGGCATCACATTTTCCCCGGATTTCGCCGAGCACGGCTTCAAGTGCCAGGTCTGGGGCGCGCCGACGCTCGACCCGACCGACCTTGTCGACCGGCGCGCCATGCGCTTCCTGTCGCAGGGCGGCGCCTGGAACCACGTCGCGATGAAGCAGGCGATCGCCGACTCGGGGCTGGAGGCAGGCGACATCACCAACGAGCGCACCGGCATCATCATGGGTTCGGGCGGCGCCTCGACGCGCGCGATCGTCGAGGCCGCGGAGATCACCCGCAAGAATAGCAGTCCCAAGCGCATCGGCCCCTTCGCCGTGCCGAAGGCGATGTCGTCGACGGCCTCGGCAACACTCGCGACCTGGTTCCAGATCCACGGCGTAAACTACTCCATCTCCTCCGCCTGCTCGACCTCGGCGCATTGCATCGGCAATGCCGCGGAAATGATCCAGTGGGGCAAGCAGGACGTGATGTTCGCTGGCGGCCACGAGGACCTCGACTGGACAATGTCCAATCTCTTCGACGCCATGGGCGCGATGTCCTCGAAATACAACGACACGCCGTCGACCGCCTCACGCGCCTATGACGTCGACCGCGACGGCTTCGTGATTGCCGGTGGCGCCGGCGTCGTCGTGCTCGAGGAACTGGAGCGTGCGCAGGCGCGTGGCGCCAAGATCTACGCCGAAATCGTCGGCTATGGCGCGACCTCCGACGGCTACGACATGGTCGCCCCCTCCGGTGAAGGCGCGGTGCGCTGCATGCGTCAGGCGCTCTCGACCGTGAAGGGCGAGGTCGACTACATCAATACCCACGGAACCTCGACGCCCGTCGGCGACTCCAAGGAGATCGGCGCGATCCGCGAGGTCTTCGGGGAGAAGATGCCGTACATCCAGTCGACCAAATCGCTGACCGGCCATTCGCTCGGTGCCGCCGGCGTGCAGGAATCGATCTACGGCCTGTTGATGATGCAGGCCGGCTTCATCGGCGAAAGCGCCCATATCAGCGAGCTCGACCCGGAATTCGAAGGGGTGCCGATCGTCCGCAAGCGCATCGACAACGCCAGGATCGATACGGTTCTCTCGAATTCCTTCGGCTTCGGCGGCACCAACGCGACGCTCGTCTTCCAGCGCTACAACGGATAACAACATGAACGGATTGATGAACGGAAAGCGCGGCCTCATCATGGGCGTCGCCAACAACCATTCTATTGCCTGGGGAATCGCCAAGGCTCTCGCAGCCCAAGGCGCGGAACTCGCCTTTACCTACCAGGGAGAAGCCCTCGGCAAGCGCGTCAAGCCGCTCGCCGCCGAGCTCAAATCCGAGTTTCTGCTGCCCTGCGACGTCGAGGACATCGCGTCCGTCGACGCCGTCATCGCCGCCATCAAGGAGCGCTGGGGCGGGCTCGACTTCATCGTCCATGCGATCGGCTTCTCCGACAAGAACGAGCTCAAGGGGCTCTATGCGGATACGACGCGGGAGAATTTCAGCCGCACCATGGTGATCTCCTGCTTCTCCTTCACCGAGATCGCCAAGCGGGCGGCGGAACTGATGAGCGCGGGCGGCACGATGCTCACGCTCACCTATGGCGGCTCCGTGCGGGTGATGCCGAACTACAATGTCATGGGTGTCGCCAAGGCGGCGCTCGAAGCGTCGGTGCGCTATCTCGCAGCCGACTACGGTCAGCGCGGCATACGCGTCAATGCGATCTCCGCCGGCCCCATCCGCACGCTTGCCGGCGCCGGCATCTCCGACGCGCGCGCCATGCTCTCCTGGCAGCAGAAGAACTCGCCGCTGCGCCGCACCGTCACGATCGAGGACGTCGGCAATTCGGCGCTCTACCTGCTTTCCGATCTCTCGCGCGGCGTCACCGGCGAGATCCATTACGTGGATTCCGGCTACAACATCACCTCGATGCCGACACTCGAAACGCTGCGTGCTGCGGACGCGGAGTAAAGACCGCCGGTCCGGCATCCGGGCCGCAATCGATCGATCTTTAAAGGATTGGAGCAGAATTCACCCACGCTCTCCTCGCTCGCGGGGAGAGGGGACGAGGACGCCAGAGCGCGCCGCGAGTCTCCTTCGCGCCGCGTGCGGGGAGAAGGTGGCCGGCGGACCGGATGAGCAAGGGGGCGACGACTTCAACCAGGGTCAGCGTTTCGCCCAGAGCACCTTGAAGCGCGCGTTGCGGCAGGTTTCGCCGCTTTCCTTGAAGTTTTCAGCTAGAACCTGTTCGTAAGGCAGGCCGCGATTGGCGACCAGCATCAGCCGGCCGCCGTGCTTGAGCGATTTGGCGGCCGCCTTGATCATCGCCGCGCCGAGCGCGGGCTCGGCGGCGTGGCCCTCGTGGAAGGGCGGGTTCATGACGATGAGGTCGTATTTGTCGCGCGTCTCCTCCGCCGTCAGGTCGTGCCAATAGAAGCGGGCCGGCGTCGAGGGCGCGTTCGCTGCCATGTTCGCCTGTGCAGCCTGCAGCGCTTCAAAATCCGCCTCGAACAGGTCGATGCCCTTGAGGTTCGGCGAGGCCTCTGCCAGCTTGACCGAGAGATAGCCCCAGCCGGCGCCGAAATCGGCGGCATGGCCGGCAAAATCGTGGGGCAGACGCGAGGCAAGAAGCTCCGAGCCGGCATCGACACGATCGTGCGAGAACATGCCGGGAGAAGCGTCGAACAGGCCGTCGACGCGCACGGGAACCTTGGCGAGCTTCGACACGGCCTCTGATACGTCTTCCGGTCGCGTGAACCAGAAGGCAACGCCATGATATTTTGGCATCGAGTCGCCATCCCAGCCGAATTTGCCGATCTTCTTGCGCAGCGGCTGTATGCCATCCTCCTTGCCGCCGGCAACGGCGATCAGCGCCCCCGTGCGGGTGCGCTTCAGCGCTTCGGCGATCCGGTCCTCGTTTTCGCCCTTGTGCTTGCCGCAAAGCACCAGCGCCACGTCATAGGCGTCGCCGGAAGCTACGGGCGTGACGTCGACGCGCGCGGCTTCGAGGGCACGGTAGAGGGGCCGCAGCGGCTGGACGGCGGAAATCGAGGCGCCAAAGCCCTCCGGCAGCCTGTAGCCCGCTTCCGCGCCGAGGAAGAGCACACGTTCGCTCTCTCCCGGCGGATCGATGACGCCTGTCTCGAAGGGATGAAATAGCGTTTTCAGCGCGTCACGGCTCATGGGATCGGATTCCGTTCTCAACTCGTTCAGGTCCGGCGGCGGCAACGACGCCGCGTTCTCGACCCGTCATAAAAAAGGGCGCGAAGCGATCCGCTTCGCGCCCCGATTTCATTCGGCCAGGGCGGCTTATTCGGCCGCTTCGCCGCCGTCCTTCTTCTCGCCCTTCTCGGCGACGATCTCCTTGCCGGTCGCCTGGTCGACGACCTTCATGGAGAGGCGGACCTTGCCGCGCTCGTCGAAGCCCATGAGCTTGACCCAGACCTTATCGCCTTCCTTGACGACGTCGGTCGTCTTGGCGACGCGCTCGGAGGCGAGCTGCGAGATGTGGACGAGGCCGTCGCGAGCGCCGAAGAAGTTGACGAAGGCGCCGAAATCGGCGGTCTTGACGACCGTGCCTTCGTAAATCTGCCCGACTTCCGGCTCGGCGACGATCGAATGGATCCACTTGCGGGCGGCTTCGATCTCTTTCGAAGAAGCCGAGGCGATCTTGACCGTACCGTCGTCCTCAATGTTGATCTTCGCGCCGGTCTTCTCGACGATTTCGCGGATGACCTTGCCGCCGGAGCCGATGACTTCGCGGATCTTGTCGACGGGGATGTTCATGACTTCGATGCGCGGTGCGAATTCGCCGAGCTGGCCGCGGCTTTCGGAAATGGCCTTGGCCATCTCGCCGAGAATGTGAACGCGACCGCCCTTGGCCTGATCGAGCGCGACCTTCATGATCTCTTCGGTGATGCCGGCGATCTTGATGTCCATCTGCAGCGAGGTGATGCCCGCTTCGGTGCCGGCGACCTTGAAGTCCATGTCGCCGAGGTGGTCCTCATCGCCGAGGATATCCGAGAGAACGGCGAAGCGGTCGCCTTCCTTGATCAGGCCCATGGCGATGCCCGCAACGGGCTTGGCGAGCGGCACGCCGGCATCCATCAGCGCCAGCGAGGTGCCGCAGACGGTCGCCATCGAGGAGGAGCCGTTCGACTCGGTGATCTCGGAGACGACGCGCAGCGTGTAGGGGAACTGCTCCGCCGTCGGCAGCATCGGGTGGATGGCGCGCCAGGCGAGCTTGCCGTGACCGATCTCGCGGCGGCCCGGAGAACCCAGGCGGCCCGTCTCGCCGACCGAGAAGGGCGGGAAGTTATAGTGCAGCATGAAGTTTTCCTTGTACATGCCGGTCAAGGAATCGACATACTGCTCGTCTTCGCCGGTGCCGAGCGTCGCAACGACGATCGCCTGCGTCTCGCCGCGGGTGAAGATCGCCGAGCCATGCGTGCGCGGCAGGAGGCCGACTTCGGCAACGATCGGGCGAACCGTCACGAGATCGCGGCCGTCGATGCGGCTCTGCGTGTCGAGGATGTTCCAGCGGACGATCTTGGCCTGCAGGTGCTTGAAGACGGAGGCGATCTCTTCCGCCGTATGAGCCGGGTTCTCGATGCCTTCCGGCAGGAAATGTTCCTTCACCCTGGCCTTGACCGCGTCGACGGCGGCATAGCGCGCGGCCTTCTCGGTGATCTTATAGGCGTTGCGCAGGTCTTCTTCGGCAATGGAAAGCATGGCGTTTTCGAGGGCGGAGTGGTCTTCCGGCTCGAATTCACGCGGCTCCTTGGCGGCGACTTCGGCGAGCTTGATGATCGCGTCGATTACCGGCTGGAAGCCCTTCTGGCCGAACACGACGGCGCCGAGCATGATATCTTCCGGCAGCTCCTTGGCTTCCGACTCCACCATCAGCACGGCGTCCTGAGTGCCGGCGACGATGAGGTCGAGAGCGGATTCGTCCATCTCGTCGAGATGCGGATTGAGCACGTATTGGCCGTTGATGTAGCCGACGCGGGCGCCGCCGACCGGGCCCATGAAGGGAACGCCGGAAAGCGTCAGCGCGGCCGAGGCGGCGACCATCGAAACGACGTCCGGATTGTTCTCGAGGTCATGCTGCATGACCGTTACGATGACCTGGGTGTCGTTCTTGTAGCCTTCCGGGAAAAGCGGGCGGATCGGCCGGTCGATCAGGCGCGACACCAGCGTCTCGTTTTCGCTCGGGCGCCCTTCGCGCTTGAAATAGCCGCCCGGGATCTTGCCGGCGGCATAGGTCTTTTCCTGGTAGTTGACGGTGAGCGGGAAGAAGTCCTGGCCGGGCTTCGGCGCCTTTGCCGAAACGACCGTGGCGAGCACGACGGTTTCGCCATAGGTGGCGAGAACGGCCCCGTCGGCCTGACGCGCTATCTTGCCGGTTTCGAGCTTGAGCGGACGCCCAGCCCATTCGATTTCTACCTTGTGGGTCTCGAACATGTTCTGTCCTTCGTGTGCGGCAGACCTTCCGCGGCTCATAAAGCGCGGGCGATCTGAAAGCCGCTTGGTGTGGCGCATCACGGGCAAGACAACGGGAGGCTTCAAGAAAGAACCGGCCGCCAAACCTCTTGCCGCGCTGCCCGTGGCAGCCGCTTCGGCAAGCAGGCGCCGAAGCATCCTGCAATCCTGCCCCATGACGGGCCATCAGTTGATCCGCGGTCCCGGCCCATCCGGTCCGCTGGACGGTCTCTCCGGGTCTCTGCGCCTGCGGCGCCTATGGAGAGACAATTGGTCGGGCGGTCAAGCGCCCTACTGCATGTTTCCTTAAATCATAGCCGATTCAAGATAAAACATGCGGCAACTCAGAGTGCTACAGCGACCGTTGCACGTCTGACAAAACGCGCGGCGCTGCAGTAAAAAAGCCGGCGGATCGCGCAAGCGATCCGCCGGACAACTCGTTTAGCGACGGATGCCGAGGGCACCGATCAGCTTGCTGTAGCGCGCTTCGTCTTTCTTCTTCAGATAGTCGAGGAGCGAACGACGGCTGGAAACCAGCGCGAGAAGACCACGACGGGAGTGATTGTCCTTCTTGTGGTCCTTGAAGTGTTCGGTCAGGTTGTTGATCCGTTCCGTCAGGAGCGCAACCTGTACTTCCGGAGAGCCGGTGTCGCCTTCGGCGGTTGCGAATTCCTTGATGAGCTGAGCCTTGCGCTCTGCAGTGATCGACATCGCATGATCCTTTCGTTTCGAGGATTTCAAGGTCGCCGGCAGCCGGGATGTCGTCCAGCCGCGGCCGTTCATCACGAAGAGGCCTTGCCTTTCGCTGGCGTGCCTATAACCGAAACCGATCCAAAAGGAAAGGGTCATGAAATCCGCAAGAGCCCTCGCCTTGCGCCGGGCCGTCAGGCCATCAGCCGGGGAGATGACCCGAGGCTGTGACAGATGGCCGATGGCCGTTAGCTGGCCGCCTCGCGCGAGGCGTCACGATCGTCACGCGGGATGCGTATCCGCCATTCGATACCGTCCGCATGCATCGTCCGTTTGAGCTCGGCGTGCAGTGCCAGACCAAGCATGCGCTCGAGCACGACGGTTCCGAAGCCTTTGCGAACCGCTGCCTCCGCCGGCTCTACGATATCGGCGCCGGTCTCGCGCCAGTGAATCTCGATCGTGCCGTCCGAAACCCTCCATTCGAGCCGGATGGCACCCGTCGCATTGGCCAACGCGCCATGCTTTATCGCGTTGGTTGCCAACTCGTGCAGCGCCATGCCCAGCGTCTGCGCCATCTGCGCGTCCAGACGCAAGGGGGGACCGGAGAGCACGACGCGCTGCTGATCGTCCGGCATGAAGGGCTGGAGCTGGTTCTGCGCCAATTCGCGGAAATCGACGCCAAGGCCGGCATTGGTCAGCATCAGATCGGTCGACCGGGCAAGGCCGGCGAGGCGCTTGCGGAACGCGTCGACGAATTCCGACGTGTCCTCTGCCGAATAGGCGGACTGCGCCAGCATCGACTGGATGACCGTGAGTTGGTTCTTTGCGCGGTGGGCGACTTCCCGCATCAGGAGGCGGATCTCCCATTCGGCCTTCCTGCGAGCCTCCGCTGCGCTCGCGAGCGCTGCCGATACGGCCTCCACTTCGGTGATCATGTATCGCCGCGGCTGGATCGATTCGCCGGCGCCGAGGCGGCGCGCATCCAGCGCCAGCAGCCTCACGCCTTGCGTCAGCAGGCGGGCGATCGTCCACGAGCCGGCGATGGCAAGGCTTGCGAAGATGATGCCACCGAGCGACAGCCAGAGGAACGACCAGAACATCGGCTGATCGACGATCTCGCTCGGGGCCCAGGCGACGATCCGCCAACCGGTTATGACCGAAAATTCCGACGCGACGCGATAGTCCACCCCGCCTTTGCTGACATTGCCGATACCTATGCTGATCCTCGGGAGCATGTCGAGGAAGAACCGATCGCCGGGCTTCATCGAGGCATCCGAGGAAGCGACCACCCTGCCTTGTCCGTCGACGAGCGCGGCATTCCAGCCGGGCGAAAGCGTATCGCGATTGACCGCCTTTGCCATGCTCCTGGCGTCTTGCGCGAGGCCCAGCAGATACTTTTCGCCGTCAGGAGCCGTTATCGGGAGATAGGCGTTGAAGACCCATCTCTTCACCGCTTCGTCGAAGAACACGCCGGAAACAAGTGGCGCCGTGCTCTGCAGAGCGCGGTCGATTTCCGGGTCCGGGGCCCGTCCGAGCAGCGTTCCATAGGGAAGGCTGGTGTTCAGTTGCAGGTTCCGTTTGCTGTCCACGACCACCAGATCGGAATCCGTTTGCGCCAGAGCGGTCGACGCGCTGGCGTAGAAGCTGCGCAGGTCACGAAGATCAACTGCCCTTGATTTCGAGAGCACACCAAGCGTGGTGAACATGCCGTCGACCTCGCGTTCGACGATGCGCGCGACGGATCCGGTCGAAGCCCTGAGCAGCGAATTTACCACCGCTTGCTGTGCATCCATGTTGCGCTGCAGGATGACGGAAGAAAAGATGAACGGCGGTATGATCGCGATCAGCAATAACGAAATCAGGTAGAAGCTGAATGGGCGCCTGAGGTGCCGGCGAACGAATCCCTGGACGGCCTGCAGACTGCCGGACGAAGCGCTTCCCAGTTTGTTGCCTGACGCCTCATCCACTGGAGGCCGCCTTTCGCCATCCTTTGCCGCACTGCTGGAGCGGGGACGCAACTTTCCGGCTGCATCCGCCCCTCATCCGGCCTGCCGACCACTTTCTCCCCGTCTCGAGGGGAAAAAGGCTCGCGGCGCGCTCCCAAGCCCCCTCCCGCTCGCGGGAGAGGTTTGGGAAGGGGTAAGCGCCTTAGCAAAAGGCAGTATACGCCGCTTGCGCCGCCCGGCTCGATCTTAAACGAGCCAGACAGATTTTTTGACCCGCAGAATCACTGGGTGGCGAACACCCTCTTCGGGCGAAACTCTCCCTCGGCGATCTCGCCGATCGCCACGAGTTTTCCGCGCGCCGTCGCATAGGCTTCGGGAGCCGGCAGCGGCGCATCGCGGCCGCGCAGGATGACAGGATTGCCCATCCGCAGGCGGTGCGCCTGGTCGTCGGTGACGGCAATGTGCGGCAGGTCCGAAAGAGCCTCGCCGGTCTCGATCAGGAAGTCGTCCAGGGCATCGAGCCGCTCGGCATCGTCCTCAATCTTCTCCAGCGCGATTAGATCGGCGAGCGGTACCATGTCCTCCTCGCCGAAAGGGGCGACAAAGGTGCGACGCAGAGATGCAATGTGGCCGTAGCAGCCGAGATCGCGGCCCATGTCGCGGGCGAGCGATCGGACATAGGTGCCCTTGCCGCATTCGATTTCGAAATGGGCAAGATGCGGCGTCGAGCCGATCAGCGACAGACGGAATACTTCCACTTCACGCGCCGGGATCTCGACCGTCTCGCCGTCGCGCGCGAGATCGTAGGCGCGTTCGCCGTCGATCTTGATCGCGGAAAACTGCGGCGGCACCTGACTGATCACGCCCGTATATTTCGGCAGAAGGGCGCGGATCGCCTCCTCGGTCGGCCGTGCCGCCGACGAACGGACGACCTGGCCCTCGAGGTCGTCGGTGGAGCGCTCCTCGCCCCAGGCGACCGTGAACTCATAGATCTTGCGGCCGTCCATGACGTAAGGGACGGTCTTCGTCGCGTCGCCGAGCGCAATCGGCAGCATGCCGGAAGCCAGCGGATCGAGCGTACCGGCGTGGCCGGCCCTCTGCGCCTTGAACAGCCACTTGATCTTGGACACCGCCTCGGTCGAGCCGAAATCGAGGGGCTTGTCGAGGATTAGCCAGCCCGAAATCGGACGGCCCTTGGGTTTGCGCGGCTTGGACATTGGTCTTCTTATTCTTTGTCGTCGGTATCGGAATCGAGGTCTCGGCTGACTTCGGGGGAGCGCAGCAACTCGTCGATCTTCTGATAGTTTTCGAAGCTGGTATCGTCGCGGAAGCGCACATCCGGCATGTATTTCATCTGCCGGAGTTGCGGCCCGAGCCGGCCGCGAATGTACTTCGCATGCTTGTTCAGCGCCTCGATAACCGCTGCGTGATCCTTGAGCCCGAGCGGCGTCACATAGGCGGTGGCGATCTTCAAATCAGGCGACATGCGGACTTCCGAAATGGAAATCACCGTCTTTTCGATCAGCGGATCACGCACTTCGCCGCGCTGCAGCACCTGCGTGATCGCGGCGCGCACCTGTTCGCCGACGCGCAGCATGCGCTGGGACGGAGCGGAAGATGTGGATTTGGTCATCATACCTTACCCTGGACCACGACGTCGGTGCATTGAGCCTGGTCGAAGCGTGGTCGGTTCCAACATGCGAGAGGCGGGCGGGACAACCGCGCGCTATTCCTCGCTCAAAAAAATGCGAGCGCCGGAGCCGATCCGGCGCTCGCCAATCTCCTGCCGGATCGACACGGATCACGAGGATTTGGATTGATGCAATCCAAATCCGACCGTGATCTGCTCTTAGAAATGGAGCGGACGCGAGCGGAAAACCGCTTCGCACTTTTTCTCAACCCGCTCAGAGCGTCCGCGTGACGTGTTCGACGCGGAAGCACTCGATCGTGTCGCCGGGGCGGATGTCTTCGTAGTTCTCGAAGGCCATGCCGCATTCCTGGCCGGACTGGACCTCGGAGACCTCGTCCTTGAAGCGCTTGAGCGTCTTGAGCTTGCCTTCATGGATGACGACGTTGTCGCGCACGAGGCGAACGCCGACGCCACGCTCGACCTTGCCCTCGGTGACGCGGCAACCCGCGACCTTGCCGACCTTGGTGATGTTGAACACCTCCAGGATTTCGGCATTTCCGAGGAAGGTCTCGCGCCGTTCGGGCGAAAGCAGACCGGACATCGCCGCCTTAACGTCATCCACCAGATCGTAGATGATGTTGTAGTAGCGGATCTCGATGCCGGCACGCTCGGCCGCATCGCGCGCCTGCTTGTTGGCGCGGACGTTGAAGCCGATGATCGCGGCGTTCGAGGCTTCCGCGAGCGAGATGTCCGACTCGGTGATGCCGCCGGCGCCCGAATGCACGATGCGCGCGCGCACTTCGTCGGTTCCGAGCTTCTCCAGAGCACCGGAGATCGCCTCGATCGAGCCCTGCACGTCGCCCTTGACGACCAGCGGGAACTCCTTGACGCCGGAGGTCTGTAGCTGGCTCATCATCTGCTCGAGCGAACCGCGCGAGCCGGACTGGCGTGCAACCGCCTTCTCGCGGGCAAGCCGCTGGCGATATTCGGAAATCTCGCGCGCCCGGCTCTCGTTCTCGACGACCGCGAAGCGGTCGCCGGCGGCCGGCGTGCCGGAAAGGCCGAGAACCTCGACCGGGGTCGACGGTCCGGCGGACTTCACATGCTCGCCCTTGTCGTTGACAAGCGCGCGTACGCGGCCCCACTGGTCGCCCGCGACGATGATCTGGCCGGGCGTCAGCGTGCCCTTCTGAACGAGGACGGTGGCAACCGCACCGCGGCCGCGATCGAGTTCGGCCTCGACGACGACACCCTCGGCCGTCCGGTTGGCATTGGCCTTGAGGTCGAGGATCTCGGCCTGCAGCAGGATCGCTTCGAGCAGCTTGTCGAGGTTCGTGTGGTTCTTCGCCGAAACCTCGACGTCGAGAACCTCACCGCCCATGGATTCGACGAAAACCTCATGCTGCAGCAGCTCGGTGCGAACCTTCTGAGGGTTGGCGGTCGGCTTGTCGATCTTGTTGATCGCCACGATGATCGGCACGTTCGCCGCCTTGGCGTGGTTGATCGATTCGATCGTCTGCGGCATCACGCTATCATCGGCCGCGACGACGAGGACGGCAATGTCCGTCGCCTGGGCGCCGCGGGCGCGCATGGCCGTGAAGGCCGCGTGGCCGGGGGTGTCGATGAAGGTGATCTTCTGACCGCTCTGCTCGACCTGATAGGCGCCGATATGCTGGGTAATGCCGCCCGCTTCGCCGGCAACCACGTTGGCGTGCCGGATCGCGTCGAGCAGCGAGGTCTTGCCGTGGTCGACGTGACCCATGATCGTCACGATCGGAGGACGCGGCACCATGGCCTCTTCCGTGTCGACGACGTTGAAGATGCCTTCCTCGACATCCGATTCGGAGACGCGCTTGACCGTGTGGCCGAATTCACCGGCGATGAGCTCGGCGAGATCAGCATCGATCAGGTCGCCCGGCTTCATCATCTGCCCTTCCTTCATCAGGAACTTGATGACGTCGACCGCGCGCTCGGACATGCGCTGCGACAGTTCCTGAATGGTGATGGTCTCCGGCAGGACGACCTCACGCGAGATCTTCTCGCGCGTTTCCTGCATCTGGCTGCGCTTGAACTTCTCCTGGCGGCGACGCATCGCCGACAGCGAGCGACCGCGCTGGCTGCCATCCTCGTCGACGGCGGCCGTCAGCGTCAGCTTGCCCTGGCGGCGGCCGTCGTCGCCCTTCGGACGGGTGACGGGCTTTGCCGGTTCCGGACGCACAACCTTGCCGCGGACGGCAGCAGCGGGGCCGCGCGGGCGTTCATCCTCGTCCTCCAGGCTCGGCCGGCGGCCACGAAGCGCCGGGCTTACCGTGGCCTCGGGCGTGGGCGCGGCAGGAGCCGGACGCGCCGGCTGCGGGCGCGCATCGGTGCGCCGCTCGGCGACGGCGGGGCGTTCGTCCTCAAGCTTTTCGTCAGCCTTCTCGGCTGCTGGACGCGCGGCCTCCTCGGCGGCGCGACGGGCGGCCTCTTCCTTCTCGCGGGCGATGCGCTCTTCTTCCTCGCGGCGGCGACGGACCTCCTCTTCGGCCCGGCGCTGCGCTTCCTCGGCGTCGCGTTGCTGGGCCTCCGCGAGCGCGCGGCGGCGGGCTTCCATCTCGCCGGCCGAGAGGTCGTTCAGGACGACTCCGCCGCGGGGACGGTTCTGATCCGCGCGCGGCTGATGCGGCTGCGGCTGCGGCGCCGGGCGTCCCGACGGGTGAGGCGGAACCGGCCGCTGCTCGGGCGCCCGGGCGGCGGGCGTCGTCGTCATCGGCGTGATCGGGCGCTCGTCCTTGTGGCGGGGCAGGCCGCGCGTCTTCTTGGTTTCAACCACGACCGCCTTGGTGCGACCACGGCCCATGTCCTGACGCACCGTGCCCTGCTGCACCCCGGAGGGTTTCAGGGTCAGCGTCTTCTTGCCCGCTACGCTGAGTGTCTTGTCGTCTTTGTTGTCGGTCATTCCGTTCCGTTCCTAGCGATCAGGGCCGGATACGAAACACCTGACCCTGTCTTCCAAATTGTCTCGAACAACGCTCGCGATGCCGGCATCTGCCGGTGACGCGTGTCATTGCTGTGGCTTGCCAGCGCCGCCTTCGGCCCGGACCGGGACGGATCCTCGGTACTTTTCGAGCATGATTGCGCGCTTCACTACACCCTCACCCGCCTGCCCTGCAAGCGCTGCGGCATGGATAAAGGCATTACTTCCCAAAAGTCCGTCCATTTCCGCCGCCGTGAAGGGGCGGAAGGCGGGTATTTCCTTTTCGTCCTCGCTGACGAAGCTCATCGCCTTGCGGGCCTGATCGATCTTGCGGACGCCATCGGCGGCCGCATCGATCGCGTGGAAGACCGCAAGCGCCGCGAGACCACGCACGGCCTGCTCCGTCTTCATTGCACCGGAGACGAACTGGCCCGCCTTGCGCGCCATGTTCATCATGCCTGCGAGCTGCTCGACCAAGAGCCGCTCCACCTCGTCGGCAAGCGCCGCCTCGGCCTTGACGTCGGCCCGGAGCGCGCGGGCGAAGAGCCTCTTTGCCACCGCCTTCTCGACAAGCTCCCGCTCGGCCTTGACCCAGCAGCCGCGCCCGGGAAGCTGTCGCTTCAGGTCGGGCACGATGCGACCGTCGGGCCCGGCAACGAAGCGGATCAGCTCATCGGGAGTGCCGCTCTCGCGCGTGACGATGCAGGTCCGGCTGCTGCCGCTGCGGTCCTTCGGCCCCTTGTCCGAAGGCAGAGCGCCGGCTTCGGTCTCGACTATCATCGCGATCAGGCGTCCTGATCCGCGCCTTCGGCGACCTCGAGCGCCTCATCCTGCTCCTGCTCTTGCGCGAGATCCTCTTCAGTGATCCAGCCGGCCGCAAGCCGGGCCTGAACGATCATCGCCTCGGCCTCCTCGCGGGTGACCTCGAACTTCGAGAAGATGCCCTCGAAGCGCTTCGTCTCGCCATCCTTGCGCTCGGTCCAGCCGACGAGATCGTCGGCAGCACAGCCAGCGAAGTCCTCCATGGTCTTGATGCCCTCCTCACCGAGAGCCACCAGCATCTGGCCGGTGAGACCATCAATCGTACGCAGCTCGTCCGAAACGCCGAGCTCCCGGCGCTTGGCGTCCATCTCCGCCTCGATCTTTTCGAGATACTCGCGGGCGCGCGTCTGGATCTCGGTCGCGGTCTCCTCGTCGAAGCCCTCGATCGAGGCGATCTCGTCAAGCTCGACATAGGCGAGCTCTTCAACCTGGGCAAAGCCTTCGGAGGCAAGCACCTGACCGACCATCTCGTCGACGTCCAGAGCGTCCATGAAGAGCTGGGTGCGCTCGTTGAATTCCTTCTGGCGGCGCTCGCTCTCCTCCTGCTCCGTCAGGATATCGATATCCCAGCCGGTAAGCTGCGAAGCCAGGCGGACGTTCTGGCCGCGCCGGCCGATGGCGAGCGAAAGCTGCTCGTCCGGGACCACGACCTCGATGCGCTCGGCGTCCTCGTCGAGAACCACTTTGGTCACTTCCGCCGGCTGCAGGGCGTTCACGATGAAGGAGGCGGGGTCCGGCGACCAGGGAATGATGTCGATCTTCTCGCCCTGAAGCTCGCCGACGACCGCCTGCACGCGCGAACCGCGCATGCCGACGCAGGCGCCGACCGGATCGATTGACGAGTCGTTCGAGACGACGGCGATCTTGGCGCGCGAGCCCGGATCGCGGGCAACCGACTTGATCTGGATGATGCCGTCATAGATTTCCGGCACTTCCATGGTGAAGAGCTTCACCATGAACTGCGGATGCGTGCGCGACAGGAAGATCTGCGGGCCGCGCTGCTCGCGGCGGACGTCGTAGACGAAGGCGCGGACGCGGTCGCCGTAGCGCATGTTCTCGCGCGGGATCATCTCGTCGCGGCGAATGATGCCCTCACCACGGCCGAGATCGACGATGACGTTGCCATATTCGACGCGCTTGACGGTGCCGTTGACGATTTCGCCGACACGGTCCTTGAATTCTTCATATTGGCGGTCGCGCTCGGCCTCGCGCACCTTCTGCACGATCACCTGCTTGGCGGACTGCGCCGCGATGCGGCCGAAATCCATGGGCGGCAGCGGGTCGGCGATGAAATCGCCGAGCTTGGCGTCCGGATTGCGGTCGCGGGCGAGCTCGATCGGAATCTGGGTCGAGTAGTCTTCGGCCTTCTCGACCACTTCCAGGAGGCGCTGGAGACGGATTTCACCGGTCTTCGGATTGATGTCCGCGCGGATGTTCGATTCCGAACCATAACGCGAGCGAGCCGCCTTCTGGATCGCGTCGGCCATCGCGGCCAGAACGATCTCACGGTCGATCACCTTTTCGCGCGCCACAGCATCTGCGATCTGCAGAAGTTCGAGCCGGTTAGCACTGACTGCCATATCTTGTCTCCGTCTGTTGCAGAGGCCTCGAGGGCGCACCCTGCCTTATTCGCTATCTCTGTCGTCGTCTTCGAAGTTTTCGTTGGCGGCGCGCGCGGCCTTCGCCTTCTTGTCGGCCGTCAGCGCATCGCGGATGAGGTCGTCCGTCAGGATCAGCCGCGCTTCGGAAAGGGCCGTGAACGGGATGGCGACGGTCGGCTCTTCGCCATAGGCCGGCTGATCGCGTTCGAGCCGGAAACCGTCCTCGGTGACTTCCACGATCTTGCCGCGAAAGCGCTTGCGCCCCTCGACCATGACCGAGGTCTCGCACTTCATCAGATGGCCCTGCCAACGGACGAAGTCGGACCTTCGCACCATCGGGCGATCGATGCCCGGCGACGACACTTCGAGATGATACGCCTTGTCGATCGGATCTTCCACATCGAGCACCGGCGAGATCGCCTTCGAAACCTCTTCGCAATCCTCGACGGTCATGGTGCCGTCTTGGCGCTCGGTCATGATCTGCAGCGTCAGGCCGTTCTGCCCGGACATGCGCACGCGCACCAGGCGAAAGCCCATCTGCACCAGCACCGGCTCGATAATGTCGGCAATGCGCCGGTCGAGGCCGGTCTCGGTGATCAGCCGAGGCTCATTTGCATTTTCAGCCGTTGTCGTATCAGACAAACGCTCGTCTCCTCATCGGACCGGCTAATAAAAAAGAGCGGGTCCTGTCGGGCCCACTCTTCATCTAACCGATCAAGAATTTGAGGCCCATATACGCTTCCTCGCCCCGAATTGCAAGGCTTGCGGCCAACCTAGGCAACGAACCCTCGCAAATCGCGACAAAGCTGAGCTAACCGCAAATTTCAGCGGCTGGCGCGCCACATTTCGAGGTTTATAACGAAGGCATCCTATATCGGCATCGAACGAGCGAGATCAAGAGGTGACGAACCGCATATCGCCGCTGGCTCCCTTCCGGCACGAAACATTCCGCACCATCTGGATCGCCAGCCTCGCCTCCAATTTTGGCGGGCTGATCCAGGCGGTGGGTGCGGCCTGGTTGATGACGTCGATCTCGCAATCGGTGAACATGGTAGCGCTGGTGCAGGCGTCGACCTCGCTGCCGATCATGCTCTTCTCCGTCGTCTCGGGCGCGCTCGCCGATAATTTCGACCGGCGGCGGATCATGCTCGTCGCGCAGGGTTTCATGCTCCTCGTTTCGGCGGTTTTGACGATCTTTGCCTATTTCGGCCTGGTGACGCCGTGGCTGCTTCTCACCTTCACCTTCCTGCTCGGCTGCGGCACGGCGCTCAACAATCCGTCCTGGCAGGCTTCGGTCGGCGACATGGTCCCGCGCGACGACCTGCCGGCCGCCGTAGCGCTCAACAGCATGGGCTTCAACATCACCCGCAGCGTCGGTCCGGCAATCGGCGGCGCGATCGTGGCGGCCGCCGGTGCCGCGGCTGCCTTCGCGGCCAATGCACTCAGCTATTTCGCGATTTTGTTCGCGCTTTTCCGCTGGCGGCCGAGCGTCCCGGAAAGGAGGCTGCCGCGTGAAACGCTCGGGCGGGCGGTCTCCGCCGGGCTGCGCTACGTGGCGATGTCGCCAAACATTGGCAAGGTGCTGTTGCGCGGCTTCGCCTTCGGCGTCTCGGCGAGCGCGATCCTCGCACTCCTGCCGCTCGTCGCGCGCGATCTCGTCGGCGGTGGCCCGCTCACTTACGGTATCATGCTCGGCGCCTTCGGCCTCGGCGCAATCGGCGGCGCGCTGCTCAGCGCAAGGCTCCGGGAGTTTCTGACGAGCGAGGTGATCGTGCGCTATGCCTTCGCGGGTTTCGCCTTGAGCGCCTTGGTCACGGCGATCAGCTCCGAGGCCTGGCTGACGTCGCTCGTTCTCACCGTCTCCGGCGCCTGTTGGGTGCTGGCGCTGTCGCTCTTCAACACGACGGTACAGCTCTCGACGCCGCGCTGGGTGGTCGGCCGGGCGCTCTCCCTCTACCAGACCACCACCTTCGGAGGCATTGCCGGCGGAAGCTGGCTCTGGGGCGTGACCGCCGAACAATACGGCGCCGCCAATGCGCTCATCGGCTCCTGTCTTCTGATGCTCGCCGGCGCCGCCATCGGCCTGCGTTTCGCCCTGCCGGAGTTCACGTCGCTGAACCTCGACCCCTTGAACCGCTTCAACGAGCCGCTGCTCGCGCTCGACTTGAAGCCGCGCAGCGGTCCGATCGTGGTCATGATCGACTACGAGATCGCCGACGACGACATACCCGAGTTCCTGAAGACGATGGCCGAACGCCGCCGCATTCGCATCCGTGACGGCGCCGGGCATTGGGCGCTGATGCGCGACCTCGAAAACCCGACGACCTGGACGGAGACCTATCACGTGCCGACCTGGGTCGAATATGTCCGCCATAACCAGCGGCGCACGCAAGCCGATGCGTCGGTCGGTGACAAGCTCACGGCGCTACATCGCGGCGACCAGCCGCCGCGTGTCCACCGGATGATCGAACGGCAGACGATCGTTCCCGACCATTACGAACGCTATAAGCGGCCGGTGGAGATGCATTGAGCGGCGGACAGGAAAATCCGACGCGTAATACCGGAGCCGAAATACCGGTTTCGACCCATAGCCGACTTGGCTGCGCGAGACGCGAAGGACAGCTCTGCGCCGCCGCTCCGGCCGGAAAGGCCGGTGGAGTCACCTCCCAAGAGCAGACGTTCCCCCGAGGCGAGTTTCCCGACCCGCGCTACTTGCCTATGCTGGAAAGCAATTCGTCGAGCTGTTCCAGCTGTTCCGGCAATGCGGCCGCCCCGCCCTGTAGTGCTTCCTCAAGCGCCTCCTTGGACGGATAGACTTCGTGGAAGTTCAGCAGCGTCTTCCCTCCCTGTTCCTCGAAGGTCACGGTCGTGACCGCGCCCTCTTCGCCCTCATCGTTGGTCCAGACGATGCGCTCGTTCGGCACCACCTCGAGATACTTGCCGTAGAAGGCCATGGTGTCCGAACCGCCGGCGCCGAATTCCAGCCGATATTTGCCGCCGGTACGGACGTCCATATCGCACGATACGAGCGAAACGCCGGATGCCGATTTTGGCACCCACCAGCGCTGGAACAGCTCGGGCTGGCTCCACGCCCTGTAAACCGTGCTCGGCGGCGCATTGAATGTCCGTGTTATGACGAGTTCGCGATCCCCTCTGCGCTCGACTGACGTGCGGTTCTGCGCACCATCTGCACTGTTAACTTGCTTATTCATCGCTTCCCTCCTGCTTAATTTCGCTGATGATTTCGTCCAATGCTTCGAAGCGGGCCTCGAAGAGCTTGCGATGCGCCTCGATCCACTCGGCCTCCGCCTTGAGGCCGCGTTTCCCCAGCTTGCAGGTTCTCACCCGTCCGACCTTCTGCGTGACGACGAGCCCCGCCCGCTCGAGAACCTGGACGTGCTTCTTCATGCCGGTCAGCGTCATCTGGAACTTATCCGCGAGACTGGTGATCGACGCGTCCCCTCGCCCCAGCTGTTCGATGATCCCGCGGCGGGTCGCATCGGACAGCGCCGCGAACGAGAGATCGAGGGGAGGAACTACATACTGAACCATATGGTTCAGTATGTAGCCCGCTTGTGCAGGAAACGCAAGCCTCCCGAACTTTGCCTGCCGTAGACCGGTCATTCGAGGTCATGCACCGCGGCGGGCAGCAAAATCGTCTGCTGCGGGTCAAGCGGACCTTCGAGCCCATATGAACGAATGTCAGCTTTCAGCGCCTGCTCCCCGAAAGCAGTCCGACGGCTAACGGCCCCATTTCGGTCGTTGAGCTACCGGCATCACGACGACCGCTTTTGGCGCTCTTTGCCCGTTCCGATGGGCGAGTCGAACGGCAAAGTCCCACCCATTGCAGCGTCTGAGTGGGGTACTAAGCGGCAGTTTTCAGCACCAGACCCAAAGTCAGCGCAGCTTCGACTTCAGCGACGGATCGGGAAAGCAGGTCGGCGCGAGACCGTTCTTCGCCTGCCAGTCGCCGAGCGAGCGACGGGTCTTGTAGCCCGGCAGTCCGTCGGCCTTGCCGACGTCGTAGCCGATGGAGACGAGCGCCTTCTGCATGCCGAGGACGTCGGATCGCAGCATGCCGCCGACGTCGCCCCAGGCGCTGCGGAAAGCACCGCCGCCTGTCGCGATGCGATCGGCGAGGTTGCCGATATAAAGCGCGTAGAGATCGGAGTTGTTGTATTCCTTGATCACGTAGAAATTCGGCGTGACGATGAATTGCGGTCCGTGCGTGCCGGCGGGCACCAGCATCATACCTGCGGCCGAACGCTCTCCCGCCGGAAACGGCTTACCGGAGATGCGGCCGATGCCCATGCCGGCCCATTCGGCAATCGGACGGGCGAGGTCCGGCCCCTCCTGGGCGCAGGAGACGCCTGCAGGGATCGCCACCTCGAAACCCCAGTCGCGGCCGCCCTGCCAGCCCTTCTCAGAAAGATAGTTGGCGATCGAAGCGAGGCTGTCCGGTACTGAATTCCAGATGTCGCGGCGGCCGTCGCCGTCGAAATCCACGGCGTATTTCAGAAAGCTCGAGGGCAGGAACTGCGGCTGGCCCATGGCGCCGGCCCAGGAGCCGCGCATTTCCGCCTCCTGGACGTCACCGCTTTGAAGAATATGCAGGGCCGCGATCAGCTCGCGGCGGAAAAGCTCCGGCCGCGTCGACATGAAAGCCTTGGTCGCCAGCACATCCATGATCGGATGCGGGATCTTCGCCCGGCCAAAGCCGGATTCTTTGCCCCAGATGGCGAGAACGATCGGCCCCGGAACGCCATAGGTCTTTTCGATCCGCTTCAAGGTCGAGGCATGGGCGGAGGCGAGGCTGCGGCCGGTCGCGGCCAGCCCCTGAAGGCGCTTTTCCGTGAAATAGGAGCCGGGCGAGGAAAATTCGGCTTGGCTCTGCTTGCGCTGCTTCGGTTTCGGAAAGCCAGGTGGCGCGAGGTCGGGCAGATCCCAGTTGAGCTTCACACCCTCAAAAGCCGCCCTGAAGGCCGCGCCCGAAACGCCCGCCTGCTGCGCCTCCGGCCAAAGGTCGTTCTGAAGCCATTGCCGGAACTGGTTTTCGACATCGGCCTTGGAAGCGGCGTAAGCCGGAAAGTGGAGGGCGAGGAACGCGGCGACGGTTGCAAGCAGGCGTGCGCGGCGCTTACCCCCCTCAGCACGAAAACCGGCAAACCATGAGCGAACGCGAGATTTCAAACGCATCGGCATCCCTTCAAATGGTGGTGCGCGCCCGGAGCGCCGCGGCCAGCGTGCCCTCGTCGAGATAGTCGAGCTCGCCGCCGACCGGCACGCCATGGGCAAGACGGGTGATCTTCACTTCCATGCCTTCGAGCTGGTCGGTGATGTAATGTGCCGTCGTCTGGCCCTCGACGGTGGCGTTGACGGCAATGATCAGTTCACGCACCCCGCCCTTGGAGACGCGGTCGACCAAGCCCCTGATATTCAGGTCGTCCGGGCCGATGCCGTCGAGCGGCGACAGCGTGCCGCCGAGCACATGATAGGCGGCATTCATCGCGCCGGCGCGCTCCAGTGCCCAGAGATCGGCGACGTCCTCGACGACGATGATCACCGACTGATCGCGCCGCTCGTCGGTGCAGACGGTGCAAGGGTCGATGGTATCGACGTTGCCGCAGCAGGAGCAGATCTTGACCTTGCGATGCGCCTCGCCCATCGCCTCCGCCAGGGGGCCGAGCAGTTGCTCCTTTTTCTTGACGAGATGCAGCGCCGCCCGCCGGGCGGAACGGGGGCCGAGGCCCGGCACCTTCGCCAGGAGCTGGATGAGCTTTTCGATTTCGGGACCGGTGACTCGCTTTGCCATGGCGGGCTTTTAGCGCATCTCGCCGACGAACGGAATCATCTTGAGCGCGTCAGCGCGTTGCAATCGCTACGGCCGCACCGGCCATCGTGCCGGCGCTGGCGCGATTGACGATCCTCACTGCGCGGCGGCTCCTCAAGAACTGACGCGCCTTGGCGGCCATCATGACCCAGGCGAGATCGATGACGACGAGAACGACGAACATGGTGGCAACGAGCTCCGCCCAGCCGAACAGGGTGACGGAGCCGAGATCGATGATCGAGGGCAGCAGCGCCACGTAGAACATCATGATCTTCGGATTGCCTAGCGTGATCGTCAGGCCGGCAAAGAACATCTTCGCCGCCGATCGCGCCTCCGGCAGGCTTTCTCCCGGTGTTTGCGGCTCGGCTGTCCACATCTTCCAGGCGAGGAAAAGGAGATAGGCGACGCCCGCCCATTTTATCGCGACGAACAGCCAGTGAAAGGTCTCGGCAATAGCTGCGAGGCCGGCGACCGCAAAGGAAAGCCAGATTGCCTCGCCGATCCACATCGCAAGCAGGAACGGCAGCACGTCACGCGCGCCCTTCGATAGCACCCGCGCGACGAGCGCCGCGATGCTCGGCCCCGGCGATCCGGCGGCAATCAACAGTGCACCGGCAAACACCAGCAGCGACGCGACGGTCATGACGATCTCCTCCTCCAAGATGATGCGAGTTCGCTTTCATCGAAAACGAGCGCTGGCCAACCGCTGGCGTGGCTTGCGAAAACCGCAAGCTAACACGCTTTTTCGACCGCGCCAGAAGCGCGCCCGAAGACCGCCGATCAGAACGGCAGCTTCATTCCCGGGGGGATCGGTAGGCCGGCGGTGAGCTCCCGCGTCTTTTCCGCCTGCACCGCCTCCGCCTTGTCCTTGGCATCCTTGTGGGCGGCGACGATCAAGTCTTCGAGGATCTCGACATCGTCTTCCTTGAAGAGCGAGGGATCGATCTTCAGGCTCTTCATGTGGCCCTTGCCGTCGAGCCGGACAGCGACGAGGCCGCCACCGGACGTGCCGTCGACTTCAAGCGCGGCGATTTCCGCCTGCAGCTTCTCCATCTTCTCCTGCATTTCCTTGACCTTGCCCATCATGCCCATGATGTCGCGCATCGTCGTCTCCTGTCCTTTGGTAAGTCTGCCTGAACTGAAAGCGCCGCTTCAGCGTTCGCGCCTTTACTCGATGTCATCACCCGGAACGATGTCGCCGTCCTCGGATTCGGCTGCCGCCGGAGCGAGAGCCTCGACCTCTCCTTCCGTCGCGCGGATGCGCACGTCGGTGATTCTGGCACCCGGGAACCGCGCGAGGATCGCGGCGACGTCCGGGTCCTGGCGCGCATCGTTGACGCGCTGCTCCTGGGCGCGCTGCTCGGCCTCGACCAGTGTCGGCTCTCCGGGCTCGCGGCTGTAGCTTACGACCCAGTGGATGCCGGTCCATTCCTTGAGCTTGACGGCGAGTTCGCCGAGAAGCGTCTTCGGCGCATCGTCGGGAAGATTGACATCGAGCCGGCCCGGCTCGATGTGCACGAGCCTTAAGAAACCGCGTACCAGCGTCTTCAGCTTGATGTCGCGGTTCTTCGCGCAGAGATCGGCGATGTCGCTGATCGAGTTGACCGGAACCTTCGGCTCGGGCCTGGCCGCGGGGCTCGCGATCGCGCGATCCTCCACGCGGCCGATGTCGATCGGCTGGGGCGCGGTGTCCGGCACCGTGCGCAGCATCGTCGCGCCATTGCTCGAAGACCGCGGAACCGGCGCCGTTGCCACAGCGCGAGCCTCGACCGGCGCGCTCTCACGGCCCTGGGCTCCGCCATTGCTGCTCGGCATGGGGCGCGTGCCCCCGGTTTCGCCGCCGGAAAGCTCAAGGAGCCGCCTGGTCGCTTCCTCGGGCGAGGGCAGATGAGCCGCGTGCGCGAGCCTGATCAGCACCATCTCGGCAGCACCCGCCGGTCGTGCCGAGCTTTCCGCCTCGGGAATGCCCTTGAGCAGCATCTGCCAGATGCGCGAGAGCGTCGTCACCGCGACGCTGTCGGCGAATTCTGCCCCGCGTGTGCGCTCGATCTCGCTCAAGGATTGGTCGTTCACCGCGTCGGGCACGTATTTCAGCCGTGTCACGATGTGGGTGAAATCGGCAAGATCGGTAAGAACCACGGTCGGATTGGCGCCGGCTTCGTATTGGACCGCGAATTCGTGAAGGGCGCCGGCGACATCGCCCTTAATGACACGCTCGAAGAGATCGACGATGCGGGCGCGGTCGGCAAGCCCAAGCATCGAGCGCACGGTTTCGACCTCGACCGAACCGCCGCCATGCGCGATCGCCTGGTCGAGAAGCGAGAGACCGTCGCGCGCCGAACCTTCCGCCGCGCGCGCCACCATGGCCAGCGCCTCGGGGTCGGCGGGCACACCTTCTTTTCCGAGGATGGTGGAGAAGAGGCCGACCAGATCGGAGGCGCTGATGCGCCGAAGGTCGAAGCGCTGGCAACGTGACAGAACGGTGATCGGAACTTTGCGGATTTCGGTCGTCGCGAAGATGAACTTCACATGCTCCGGCGGCTCTTCGAGCGTCTTCAGCAGGCCGTTGAAGGCCTGCGTCGAGAGCATGTGCACTTCGTCGATGATATAGACCTTGTAGCGCGCCGAGACCGGCCGATAGCGCACCTGCTCGATGATCTCGCGGATGTCGTCGATGCCCGTGTGCGAAGCGGCGTCCATCTCGATCACATCGACATGGCGGCCCTCCATGATCGCCTGGCAATGCTCGCCCGGCGCCCTGAGGTCGATGGTGGGCTTGTCGATCTCGGCGGTCTTGTAGTTCAGCGCGCGCGCCAGGATGCGCGCCGTCGTCGTCTTGCCGACGCCACGCACGCCCGTCAGCATATAGGCCTGGGCGATACGGCCGGTCTCGAAGGCATTGGTGAGCGTGCGCACCAATGGCTCCTGGCCGACCATCAGATCGGAGAAGTCCTTGGGGCGGTACTTGCGCGCCAGAACACGGTAGGCGGCCGGTTTCTCGACGGATGAAATCGGGGATGAAATGGGCGCTTCGTCGCTCATCGACCCTGCCGCTGTTCGAACTCTTGTCCCGACAGGACGGAGAAGTGGGAGGCTGGCACGATGACCCGTGCCGGGGCTCGTTAGGGCTGCTTCCTTCCGGACCTGACCCGGTTGGCGAGTGGCTCGTCCACCACCAACCTCCCGGCCCTCATATCGGCAATATCTGAACCAAATGCAAGCCAAGCCGTCAAAAAACTGATATCGATATGGGAAACAAAGCGAATCCGTTTCATTTCCGAGGAATTTTTGTTGACGACCTTCACCCTCGACGAGCGACTTCAGCGCGACGGCATCCCGATCTGCAAGCTCGGGCTTTGCGAGTTGCGGCTGATGAACGACCGCCGCTGGCCGTGGCTGATCCTCGTTCCGCAGCGCGCCGACGTCTGCGAGGTTTTCGAGTTGACGCCGCTCGACCAGGCGATGCTCACCTTCGAGACCAACCTGGTGGCCGCCGCCTTGAAAAAGGTGACCGGCGCCGAGAAGATCAATATCGGCGCGCTCGGCAATATCGTCCGGCAGCTTCATGTGCATATCATCGCCCGCCGGGAGGGAGATCCGAACTGGCCGGGACCGGTTTGGGGCTTCGGCAAGGCAGAACCCTGGCCCGACGACGACCATAAGGCATTCGCAGCACGCATTCTGGAAAATCTCTGAGCATGACGAAAACGATCTTCGATCTTCACAGCCCCCATCCGGAGCCGAGCACGCTCGTCGCTTTCGCCGAGAACCACCTGGACCGCCGCTCCGAGCACCGCCCCGACGATTGCGTCGAAACCGCGCTCAAACATCCGGGCGCGCATTTCCTCGCCTTTTCCGGGGCGAAGCTGATCGTCAAGCACGACGAGAAGATCATCGATCCGCTTTTTGCGCCCTATGAGCTCGCGGGGCTCGAACCGACCCTCGACGAGGCGATCCTGCTCGGCTACCTGCCGAACGGCGAGCCGCGCCTTGCGGTCCCGTCCGGGCTGACCGAGGAGACGGTGCCGGAGCCGTTCAAGATCGCCGATGCGCGAACGCTCTACCGGCAGCAGATGCTGCCGGAAGACCTGTTGGGGCAATTCGCGCAGGGTTCGAGCCTGATCGTCTGGAACGCCAACAACCGTTTCTGCGGCCGCTGCGGCGGCCCGATGGATGGAGCGGCCGGCGGCTATCGGCGCGTCTGCACCGCCTGCGGACACATGGTCTTTCCGCGCACGGACCCGGTCGTCATAATGCTCACGATCGATCTCGAGCGCGATCTCTGCCTACTCGGCCGCAGCCCGCATTTCGTGCCGGGCATGTATTCCTGTCTCGCCGGTTTCGTCGAGCCGGGCGAGACGATCGAGAACGCCGTGAGGCGGGAAACGCAGGAGGAATCCGGCATTCGCGTCGGCCGCGTACGCTATCATGCCTCGCAGCCCTGGCCGCTGCCGCACTCGCTGATGATCGGCTGCTATGCCGAGGCGAAGTCGACCGTCATCAAGCGCGACGAGCAGGAACTGGAGGACGTGCGCTGGTTCACGCGGGCGGAGATCGAAGCCCTGCTTGAACGCACGACCGGGGTTGCAGACACCGGAGACGAGCACATTCCGCCGCCGAAGGGCGCGATTGCGCACCAGTTGATGCGCGACTGGCTCGCCTGGCCGGAGCGAAGTTGAGGTAGCCGCAAAAGCGACGAGGCCCTCAACGGCATGTCGCGCATGGTCTGCAGCGGCTTGGGATAACTATATCCCCAGAAACGCTCACACCCCGCACGAGAGAACGGCGGGGTGTGGAAGACTTACGATGCCACGCCTCAATCCGGCGCGTGGACATTTTTAGATTAGCGGCCGTAGACGGCGGCCTGAATCTGAGAACGGGAAATACCGATGTCGCGCAGGGCGTGATCGTCGAGAGCGCGCAACTCGCGGACCGCGCGGCGCATCTGTGCGTATTCCATGATCTTCTGACGGATCTTCATCTTTGACACTCCATTTTCTTGACGGAGGTCAAATAGGCATTTGCCTAAGATTTAGTAGCACCATGAATGCAAATTAGGCATGCACTGGACGCGTAGCCGGTTAATGAATTTCGCCACGTTCTGGTGCCGGAGGATCGCCACCATTCAAATCTGCAGCGACCCGTACATTTGAACGGACTGACCATGCGGCAATGACTCGGTGGCGCCCACCACTGCGTCATCCTCGGGCTTGACCCCGAGGATCCAATCGCAAGCACTGCGCAAACTCCTATCTGGGCAGCGTGGCCTGGATCCTCGGGTCAAGCCCGAGGATGACGGCGGAGTGAGTAATTACGCCGGCCGCCGCGTAATAAGCCGGCAGTTCCTCAGAGCACACCGCGCATCGGATGCGCCTTGTAAGTCCCGAGGATGCGTACGTTTTCCGAGAAGAAGCGCAGCTCGTCCATCGCGTGGCGCACCCCCTCGTCGTCCGGGTGACCCTCGATATCGGCATAGAACTGCGTCGCCACGAACTTGCCGCCGAGCTGGTAGCTCTCGAGCTTCGTCATGTTGATGCCATTGGTGGCAAAACCGCCCATCGCCTTATAGAGGGCGGCCGGGATGTTGCGCACGTTGAAGACGAAGGTCGTGATGATCAGTTCGTCATCCGACTTGCGGGAAATGCGGCTCTCTTCGCGCGAGAGCACCACGAAACGGGTGACGTTGCTGTCGGTGTCCTCGACATTCTCGGCGATGATCTCCAGGCCGTAGAGGTCGGCGGCGAGCCGCGGGGCCAGCGCTGCCATGGAGCGGTCGCCCGTCTCCGCGACGAGCTTCGCAGCTCCGGCCGTGTCGCCTGCGACGACCGGCTTCCAGCGGTTGGCGCGGACGATCTTGCGGCACTGGCCGAGCGCATGGATATGGCTATGTACGGTGCGGATCTCGTCGTGCTTGACGCCAGGAAGCACCATGAGCTGGAAGCGGATCGGCATGAAATATTCGCCGACGATGTGCAGGCGCGATTCCGGCAGCAGGTGATGAATGTCGGCGACGCGGCCGGCAATGGTGTTCTCGATCGGGATCATGGCGAGATCGGCCTCGCCGTTTTCCACCGCGAGGAAGGCATCCTCGAAGGTCTGGCAGGGCAGCGGTTCCATCGCCGGGAACATGTCGCGGCAGGCCATGTCGGAATTGGCGCCGTAGTCGCCTTGGAAGGAAATCCGATTGGTCTTGGCGGTCACTTTGGTTTCCTCTCAAGCTTGGGCGGAAAGGATGCGGCGGGCCTTTTCCAGGTCTGCTGGCGTGTCGACGCCGAGCGGCACGGAGTCGACGATCTCGACATCGATGCGCATGCCGGCCTCGAGTGCCCGCAATTGCTCGAGCGATTCGCGCCTCTCGAGCGTCGAGGGCTGCAGCGACACGAAGGTCTCGAGCGCCTTGCGGCGATAGGCATAAAGACCGATGTGGTGGTAGAGCGGGCCTTCTCCGTATGGCGCGGTGGCGCGGGTGAAGTAAAGCGCGCGGAGCCGGCTTTCGGAGAGCGGCGAGCCCACGACCTTGACGACATTGGGATTGGTCTTTTCGTGCTCGTCGGTGATCGCCACGGTGAGGGTGGCAATGTCCGTCGCGGCGTTCTCGAGCGGCCTCAGCGCCGCGCGGATCGGTCCGGGCTCTATGGTCGGCAGATCGCCCTGGACGTTGATGACGATTTCCGCCTTGCCTTCCGGATCTGCCTTTGCGAGCGCTTCATAGATGCGATCGGATCCGGACTGGTGATCGACCCGGGTCATGATCGCCTCGAAACCGGCGTCGCTCACCGCCTGGAACACCTCAGGATGGTCGACTGCGACGACGACCCGACCGACATCCGCTTCCGCCGCGCGCTTTGCCACCTGCACGATCATCGGCAGGCCGCAGATATCGGCGAGCGGCTTGCCCGGCAGACGTGTGGAGGCCATGCGCGCCGGAATGAGCACGAGGACTTTGCCCGGTTGTTCACGATTCATCGTTCGGCCTTCAAAAACCCCACGGAAAGTGTCAAAAGGTCTCACTTCGGGGTTGATAATCTCTGTTGCAACGCAGAGCCAAAAGACATAGGTTCCGCGCGATTTCAAGATGGGCCGGTTTTTTGTTTGCGCCGGTGGCTAAGGGAGCGTTTGCAGATGAATCCATATGTGAACATGGGTGTGGGTGCCTTGTTGGGTACGGTCTTCGTTCTGATGACCGTATCCATCGCGTCGGAAGGCATTTTCCATTCCGAAGCTCCCGAGAAGGAAGGTTTTGCCATCGTGGCCGAGGAAACGGCAGGCGGCGAGGCTGATGCCGCCGGCGGCGAGGAGGCGAAGTCCGAGCCGATCGGACCGCTGCTTGCCAAGGCGGACGCTGCGGCCGGCGAGGCCGTCTTCAAGAAGTGCGCAAGCTGTCACACCGTCGATAAGGGCGGACCGAACAAGGTCGGCCCGAATCTCTGGAGCGTCGTCAACCGGCCCGTCGCCTCGCATGAGGGCTTCAGCTATTCCGCCGGCATGCAGACCTTCGCCGAAGGCGGCAAGGTGGTTTGGGACTACGATCACCTCAGCTACTTCCTCGAAGCGCCGAAGAAGCATGTTCCGGGCACGGCGATGGGCTTTGCCGGCCTCAAGAAGGCGGACGAGCGCGCCAACCTGATCGCCTGGCTGCGTCAGCAGGCAGACAGCCCGGCACCGCTGCCGGAACCGGGCGCGACCGGCTCCACGGAAGCCGCGCCGGCCGCGGGGGGGCAGGCTGCCGAGGGGGCACCGGCTCCCGCCGAAGGCGGTCAAGCGGCGGCTCCAGCCCCGGCTCCGGCCCCGGCAAACTGAGCGCAGAATATTTGGAAGAAAAGCCCGGCCAAACGGCCGGGCTTTTTGTTGCCTCACTGCTTTACCAGCAGAGAGGTGCAGTAAGTGCATGGGCGACCGGAGCGGCAGCTTGCGCCTTTCCGTCGATGCCAAATCCGTCGCCGTCATCTGTTGCGGATGCCGCCAAATGTGTAAGACAGAAGCATAAGCGCAACCAAACACCACCCGATCCGAGCCGGGTCCTCCTTTTGCGCGGGCAGGATGGATTCACTCGGAACGAAGGAGGGGATGAGACATGACCGAGAGCGGTGCACAGACTTTCCTGTTCGAGAAGAATCCCAAGGCGATGGCCGCGAGCGAGCGCGAGGCTCTGCTCGAGAATCCGGGCTTCGGCCGCGTGTTCACCGACCATATGGTGACGATCCGCTATTCCGAGGGGCGCGGCTGGTATGATGCGAAGGTCGGACCGCGCGCCGCTTTCGACCTCGATCCGGCAACCTTGGTGCTCCATTATGCCCAGGAGATCTTCGAGGGCATGAAGGCCTATCGCCTGCCCAACGGCGGGGCCGCGCTGTTTCGCCCGGATGCGAATGCGCGCCGCTTCCGCAATTCCGCAACGCGGCTGGCGATGGCGCCCTTGCCGGAGGAGTTGTTCGTCGAATCCGTGCGGGCCTTGGTGAGGACCGACCGCGACTGGATCCCGGCAGCCGACGGGGCGGCCCTCTATCTGCGGCCGTTCATGATCGCCACGGAGGTCCTTCTCGGCGTGAAACCCTCCGCCGACTATCTCTATTGCGTCATCGCCTCTTCTGTCGGCTCCTACTTCAAGGGCGGCGCGCCGGCGGTCACGCTCTGGGTTTCGGAGAATTACACGCGGGCAGCGCCCGGCGGCACCGGCGAGGCGAAATGCGGCGGCAATTATGCCGCGAGCCTCGCAGCACAGGCCGAAGCGATCCAGGAAGGTTGCGAACAGGTAGTGTTCCTCGATGCGGTGGAGCGCCGCTTTGTCGAGGAACTCGGAGGCATGAACGTCTTCTTTGTCTTCGATGACGGTTCGCTGCAGACGCCGCCGCTCACCGGTACGATCCTGCCGGGCATCACCCGCGATTCGCTGATCACGCTTGCCCGCGATCTGGGGCTCACCGTGCGCGAGGAGCCTTACGCCATCGACCAGTGGCAGACGGATGCCAGGAGCGGACGGCTTACCGAGGCCTTCGCCTGCGGTACGGCGGCGGTGGTGACGCCGATCGGCAAGGTGAAGGGCAAGAGGTACGGCTTTACCATCGGCGACGGCGGAGCCGGCCCGGTTGCGTCACGGCTCAAGGCGGCCCTGCTCGACATCCAGAACGGGCGGGCGCCGGACCCACACGGCTGGCTCGACCGGCTGTTCTGAACGACTCGCACAACAAGCCCGCGTCACATCAACAGATAGGCCCAGGCTGACACGCTGACGACACCGAAGGCCGTCGTCAGCGTGATCGTCGAGGAGGCGAGCGCGTGACCGACATTGAAATGGTTGGCGATGAGCCAGGCATTGACACCGGTCGGGACGGATGACGTCAGGACCAGTGCGGCGGTCCAGCTGTCGCTGAGGCCCAACAGGTGGCAAGCGGCGAAGACGGCGCCCGGCAGCACCAGGAGCTTAAGCGTGCTGGCGACCGTGGCAAGCCCGGTATTGCCGGCGAGACCGTATTTGTCGAGCGCCATGCCGATCGAAACGAGCGCGGCGGGTGCGGCGACGCCAGCGAGCTGATCGACGATGACCTTCGCCGGCCCACCGAGCGGCTGACCGAGAAGGTGGAAGAGCGCGCCGCAGGCAAGGCCTATGACCAGCGGATTGTGGACGAGATTGCGGGTAACGCCGGCCATGAGCTTCAGGATTCCCTGCCCCGGCGCACCCGTCGTCTTGCGTTCCGCGCGCTCCATCAGCACCGTTCCGGCGATCATCATCACCGGCAGGTGGACGGAAAGCAGGATCGACAGCGCGACCACTCCCTCCCCGCCGACCACGCGCGACACCAGCGGCAATCCGATGAAGACGGTGTTGGCGAAAGCCGAGGAGACGCCGGCAAGCACGCCCATGCGCGCGTCGCGACCAAAGCCGAGCGTGGCCGCGAGATGACCGATCGTCCAGGTCACGGCAACACCGGAGAAATAGGCGACCCAGAGCGGCCAGGGCGATCCTTCCTTGAAGTCCGCCTCGGCGATCGTGCGAAAGAGGAGGACCGGCACGGCGACCCTGAAGACGAAATCGCCGAGTGCGTCGCCGACAGCCGCTTTCAGGTAGCCCAACCGGACGACCAGCCAGCCGGTCAGGATCAGGATGAAGATCGGGAGAACGTTCAGGAAGATTTCGGACATGCGGCGAGCCCTGCTGCGTGATTCCCTGAACCGGAATCGATTCAAGGACAAAATCATGCAGTGATTCAAAGTGCTACAGCGGCCTTTGCCCGTCTCGTCCGGATGCGTGGCGCTGCCGGTGGTTGTCGAGGCATAGACCCGTTCGAGCCCCGGACGCAAGAGCAAGGGTCCAAGGTCAGAGGCGGCGGAAGGCACGTCGGCCGGCGCCAGCTTCATCCGGAACAATCCACCCCGAATAGGCGTTGCGATCAACGAGCGGGAAGACGAGTATGTCGACGGAACATCCGATCTATTCCCACAGGGACGACGATCCGCACCTGACCGACGATGCGCTGGCGGAAAAGGTCATGCATTTCCTCCGCTACGCCAGCATGATCGACACGAGCGAAATTTCCGTGATCGCCCTCGGCAACACGGTGGTCCTCTCGGGTAATGTCCCCCGTGAGGCCGACATCGCCTGCGCCGGCGAGACCGCCGCCTCGGTCATCGGAGTGGCACGCGTCGAGAACCGGTTAGCGGTGCGTCCGAGCGAGACGACGAAGTGAAGGATCGAGAGGTTCGGGGCACGAGACGCCCAATTTGCTAAGCGGAGACGGGATAATGATCGACCGCATCGAAAAGAAGATCGAACTGGCGGCCCCCGTGGAAAGGGTCTGGCGGGCGCTGACCGACCATGAAGCCTTCGGAGAGTGGTTCCGCGTGAAGCTCGATGGCCCTTTCGTAGTCGGCAAGGTCACGACCGGCGAGATCACCTATCCAGGTCACGAGGGGCTGCCGTGGAGGTCGCTGGCGGAGCGCATGGAGGAGCCCCGGCTCTTCGCATTCCGCTGGCCGCACTCCAAGAACCCGAATGCCGATATCTCAAGAGAGCCTTCGACCTGCGTCGAATTCCGCCTGAAGCCGACGACGAAGGGAACGCATCTGACGATCACCGAATCGGGCTTCGACTCCCTGCCGGAGGAGAGCCGCGAGGAGGCGTGGTGCAGCAACGACAAGGGCTGGGAAATCCAGGCCGAAAACATCAAGGCCTTTGTCGAAGGCTGATCTTCGATCAGCCCACGGAGCGATCGGAGCATCGGCCCGCGCAAACGTTGCGGATGCAGCTCCGCAGCCAGCGATGCGCCGGATCGGCATCGAGCCGCGGGTGCCAAAGCAACGAGACCGTGATCTGCGGCACCACGACGGGAAGCGGAAAACTGAACATTCCGTCGCGCAAACTCCGGGTGTGCCTTTCGGGAACGCTGGCGACCAGGTCGGTGGCGCGAGCGAGAGCCAGCGCGGTCGAGAACCCGCCGACGGTCGTGACGATCTCGCGTTCCAACCCGAACGGCTTCAGCGCGTCATCGATATCGAGCGCTGCCTTGTCGAGACCCCGTCGTGAGACCAGGATGTGTCTGCCGGCCGCGTAGCGCTCGGGGCTGATCTCACCCTGGCTCAGCGGGTGCCCCTTGCCGACGACACCGACGAAACTGTCCTGGAATAGAGCCTGTACACGCAGCTCCGGCCCCGTCATGTCGCCTACGACGCCCGTTTCGAGATCCACCGTTCCCTCGCGCAATGGCGCGTTGTCCTTGTTGGACTTCTGCATGAAACACAGCCGCACGCCGGGCGCTTCCTCGCCTATGCGGGCAATGAGGTCCGGTCCGAAATTCTCGACGAAACCGTCGCTGGTCCTGACCGTGAAGGTGCGGACAAGCCGCTTGAGGTCGAGCTTCTCGGCGGGGCGGAGAACGGTTTGCGCGTCCTCCACGAGTTGACCGACTTTCTCCTTGAGTTCGAGCGCCCGGGGCGTCGGGACGAGACCGCGTCCGGCCCGGACCAACAGCGGATCGCCCGTCAACTCGCGTAATCGCTGGAGCGCCCGGCTCATTGCCGATGGGCTCAACCGCAGCCTTCTAGCCGCGCGCGCGACGCTGCCTTCGGCGAGCAGCACATCAAGGGTCACGAGCAGATTGAGATCGGGTTTCGACATGATTCGAGCATAGCGCAGTCTGGCCGACATGTGGCGTCAAACGCACGAATAAAATGCAAATCGTGCGCCTTCCGCCATATAGCGCGACAGCCTAGGCTTCTGGCGGCGCCGGTTCGAGGGCCGGAAAGGGAGTCTTATGTCGAAGCCAATCACCGCAAAGCAAGACGAGCCAGTGGAAAATCGTGAAGGGACCGTCTCGATCCGATGGGCGCTCGCGGGCCTTTCGCTGACGATATTGCTGTCTTCGCTCGGCACGAGCATCGCCAATGTTGCCCTGCCGACGCTGGCCGAGGCGTTCGCTGCGTCGTTCCGGCAAGTTCAATGGATCGTGCTTGCCTATCTGCTCGCCGTCACCACGCTGATCGTCAGCGTCGGACGGCTCGGCGATATCCTCGGCCGCCGGCGGCTGCTCATCACCGGAATCGCCCTGTTCGCGGCTGCATCGGCCTTGAGCGGCGTCGCGCCGACGCTATGGCTGCTCATCGCCGCCCGGGCGGCGCAAGGTATCGGAGCGGCGATCATGATGGCGCTTGCCATGGCGCTTGTCGGCGAGACCGTTCCGAAGGAGAAGACCGGCAGCGCCATGGGCTTGCTCGGTACCATGTCGGCGATCGGCACCGCGCTCGGCCCATCGCTCGGCGGCATCCTGATTGCCGGAGCCGGGTGGCGGACGATCTTTCTCATCATGGTGCCGCTCGGCATCCTGAATATCCTTCTCGCTCGTCGCTTCCTGCCCGACCAAGGGCGCAGCGCGAAGATCGATCGCGACGGCTTTGACGGTCTGGGCACGCTGTTGCTCGGCGTGACGCTTGCGGCCTATGCGCTCGCCATGACGGCGGGGCGCGGTCATTTCGACCGGCTCAACATGGCGCTCCTGGCGGCCGCAGTCGTCGCAGGCGCCCTTTTCGTGCTCGCGGAAGCAAGGGTGGCGTCGCCCCTGATCCGATTGGCGGCGTTCCGCAACCCCGTGCTGAGCACAAGTCTTGCGATGAACGCGCTCGTCTCGACGGTGATGATGGCGACGCTGGTGGTCGGGCCGTTCTACCTGTCGCAGGCGCTCGGGCTCGACGCGACCTTTGTGGGCATCGTCATGGCCGCCGGCCCGATTATTTCCGCGCTGAGCGGCATCCCGGCCGGCCGTGTCGTCGATCATTGGGCCGCGGCTTCCGTCGTCATAGCTGGACTGATCGTGATGGCAGCCGGCGCAATTGCTCTGTCCGTGCTGCCGTCGATCTTCGGCGTCACGGGCTACATTGCCGCGATCGCCGTGCTCACTCCCGGCTACCAGTTGTTTCAGGTAGCCAACAACACGGCCGTGATGATGGGTGTCCATCCGGATCAGCGGGGCGTCATTTCCGGCATGCTCAACCTTTCGCGCAATGTCGGGCTCGTCACCGGGGCATCCCTCATGGGGGCCGTCTTCGCCGTCGCCTCGACTGCCACCGACATCACGGCGGCACCTGCCGATGCCGTTGCCACGGGCATGCGAATCACCTTCGCGGTCGCAGCGGTCCTGATCGTCGTCGCTCTCGCCATTGCGGTTGGGAGCCGGTTCCTCGCAAAAGGCGCCGTGCTTCCTCGCAACGCATCGTGATGCAAGCTTCCGCGACAGCCGACGACCAAACGCCAGCGGTCTCGCAGCCTGCCAGTGTCTTCGGCGGACGGTCCAACAGCGCCGTGCGTCCAATCGGACGCGCAACGGAATCATGCAGTAGCGGCGCGACCGGAACATTTCCCCTGTGGGGATGTTCGGGTGGGTTGGCCCGCATCGAAGGAGCCAAGACTGACGCCGGCGGGCCTCAAGGAGGAACCAATGCGCGTCATGCCTTCGCTTTATCTCCCCCGGCGCAGAGTATTGCAGTTCGGTTTCGGAGCGGTGCTTGCCTCGACAACAGGTTTCGCTGCGGTTTCGCGCGCCGATGAACCGACCGAAATTCTGGACGAGGATATTTTTCAGTTTGCTCTCAACCTGGAGTATATGGAAGCCGAGTATTATCTGCGGGGTACTACCGGCAAGGGAATCGATGATGCCGATGCCGGTGCGGAACCCGGCCCGGTGACCGGCGGCAAGCAAGTTTCCTTTGATACCCCTGCGATCGGCGAGTTCATGCGCGAGGTCGCGGAAAACGAACTTGCGCACGTCCGATTCTATCGCAAAACGCTCGGAGATCAGGCCGTGTCTCGACCGGCGATCGATTTCGATGCCGGCTTTGCTGCGGTCGCAAAAGCGGCCGGCTTGGGCGAGGACTTCGATCCCTTCGGCAACGAAATGAATTTCGTGCTAGGCGGCATGCTGTTCGAAGACGTGGGCGTCACCGCCTATGCGGGTGCGGCGACGGTCCTCAAGAACAAGGATTTTCTCGCCGCCGCCGCGGGAATTCTGGCGGTCGAGGCCTACCATATGGGAATGGCCCGCTCGACCCTCTACAGAATGGGCGAACAGGCCTGGGAGGCGGCAGACGCGGTCTCCGACGCACGCGACAAGATCGATGGACCGGAGGACAAGGATCAAGGAATCCGAATGGACGGCAAAGCCAACATCGTTCCTTCGACGCCGGATGGGATAGCTTTCACCAGAACTCCGGAGGAGGTGTTGCGAATCGTGTATCTCACCGATCAGGCAGGCACGAGCAAGGGCGGCTTCTACCCGAACGGCATGAATGGAGTGATCAAGAGCACCTAAAGCACATCGCGTTCAATCGAATTCATGCGACGCGCTTTGGCCGACATGCACTAAACGGATCACAGTGAGCTTCGAAAAGCCCGCGGCCCGCTATACCCCGCCTGAAGTGAGACGCGAAAACATGGCCCGACAAAAAACAATCGGCGGGGGATGGCAGACAGAGAGTCTTTTCGACTTGGCGAACTTCCAAGTTACCGCTCAGTCGAAAGAAACTGCCGGAAGCGCTCGGACTTTGGGTTTCGAAAAACTTCGGCAGGATGTCCCTCTTCCTCGACGACGCCCTTGTGCAGAAACACAACCCTGCTGGACACGTCGCGTGCGAACGCCATCTCGTGGGTGACGACGAGCATGGTTCGGCCTTCTTCGGCGAGCGAACGCATGACCTTCAGCACTTCGCCGACAAGCTCCGGATCGAGCGCGGATGTCGGCTCATCGAAGAGCATGACCTTCGGTCGTTGCGCCAACGCCCGCGCGATTGCGGCGCGTTGCTGTTGCCCGCCAGACAAGTGGCCAGGGTAAAAATTGCGCTTGTCGCCAATACCGACCCGCTCGAGCAATGCCTCCGCCTCTTCAATGCATTCGGCGCGATTGCGCTTTTGCACATGTACGGGTGCTTCGATCACGTTCTCAAGGATCGTCATATGCGACCACAGATTGAAGCTCTGGAATACCATTCCAATGTGTTCGCGAAGACGATCAACTTGCCGCCGATCGGCCGGCTCGGTCTTGTATCGCAGCTTTTTCAGCCGAAACATTTCACCGCCGATACAGACTTCACCGCTGTCGGGCACTTCGAGCATATTGATGCACCTCAACATCGTCGACTTTCCGGATCCGGATGAGCCGAGGATCGAGATCACATCACCTTCCTGGGCTTCGAGCGAAACTCCCTTCAAAACTTCAAGCGGACCGAAGCGTTTGCGGAGGTCCTTCACCGAGACGGCGGCAGTGCTGTTCTTATTGTCAGCCGTGAGAAACGTTCCCCTGTCAGACATGCGTACTCCCGTTATGCCAAAGTTGGTGGCCTCATGCGAAGATGGGGCGAGAGCCAGAATTCGACGATCATCATCAACCGCGTGACGAGGAAGGTAATCCCGAGATAAATCGCACCGGCGACAATGAAGACCTCGAAGGCTCGGAAGCTGTCGGCAATCAGCTTCCCCGCAAGGCCGGTGACTTCCATGATGGTGATGACGGACGCCAGCGCGGTTGCCTTGAGCATCAAGATGACTTCGTTACCGTAGGCTGGAAGCGCATGCCGGATGGCGATCGGCAAAACGATGCGCCTGAACAGCAGCGGGCCCGACATGCCGCAGGCACGCGCTGCCTCGACCTGCTGAACGGAAACTGCGTTCAAGCCTCCGCGGAAGATCTCGCTGGTATAGGCCGCTGTGTTCAACGTCAGTGCGATCACTGCACACCAATAGGGCTCGCGGAAGATTGCCCAAAGGCCGAGTTCCTGCAGCAACGGTCGGAATTGCCCAAGCCCGTAATAAATGAGGAACATCTGTACAAGCAGCGGCGACCCTCGAAAGACGAAGACGTAGCCTCGGGTGAAACCGCGGCCGATCGGCCCTCCGACCACCGCAAAGAGCGAAAGAAGAAGCGCAAGGATGCCGCCGGCAAAAATGGACGTCACTGCAAGCTCCAGAGTGAGCGGCAAGCCCGTCAGGAGGATGAGAAACGTCTCCCACATGAATGCAAAGTCCATCACAGAGAACTCCGGGTGCCGCGCATGGTTCTCGTCTCCAAATGGCGGAAGGCGATCGACGATGCCCAGGTGATGACGAGATAGAGAACGACGGCAGTCAGGTAGAACTCGAATGGACGCCGTGTCGAACCGGCCGCGATCTGAGATTGACGCAGAAGTTCGACGAGACCTGTGACGGAAATCAGCGCCGACTCCTTCAGCACGAGTTGCCAGGTATTGCCCAATCCGGGGATGGCGTAGCGCAGAACCAGGGGGGCGACGATGCGGCGAAACTTCGGCCAGGGCCGCATTCCGACAGCACTCGCCGCCTCGAGCTCGCCGCTGGCAATGGACTTGAAAGCGCCACGAAACACTTCGGATTGATATGCGGCGGAAACAACGCCGAGCGCCAATGTGCCGGTGAGGAAAGCCGGCATGCCAATGAAGCCTTGATAGCCAAAGAGACCGCCGAGATACCCCAGAAATGCGCTCCCGCCAAAATAGAAAAGATAGATGACCAGGAGATCGGGTACACCGCGCAGGATGGTCGTGTAAGCATCCGCCAGCCAGCGGAGCACCATGTAGCGCGACAGCTTCATGAACGTGACAACCGATCCAAGGATCGTTCCCGCCAGGAAGCCGCAGATTGAGACCCCGAGGGTCATGGCCGATGCACTAAGGAGCAATGTGCCCCAGCCGGTCTCGCCAAAGCCGACGAGCACCAAATACCTGTCAATGAGTTCCATGCGTATCCGGCCTCTCCGCGCCCGGCGAGTTAATCCACAGCCCGCCGATGCGCCCAAATGCGCTGCAGTTTCGACATGTTCTTTAGTGAGCTCTGAACATGCGCCCGCGCAGCCGCCTCGGCCGCCTCGGGGTCGCGCGCGCAGATGGCATCAGCAATGGCCCGGTGCTCATCCAAATCGGTATGTTCGAGGTCTACCCATAGAACTTCGAGCCAGAGCGCCAGCCGAAGCTGTTGATAGACCTGCTCGCTCAACCGAGTGAGTGCGTCATTGCGCGCCGCGTCCAGAATAACGCGGTGGATGTAGAGACCAAGATCAAGGTTTCGCGCCGCATCTGAAGGAGTGTCGGCGGCACTTTCCTTGAGTTCGACCATCTGCGCGATGACCCCGCGGAGCCTATCGAGGTCTTCTTCCGTCGCCGTGACGCACGCGAGCCGGGCCGCGCACACATCGAGCGCCTCCCTGACAACCAAGAGGTTGCAGAACGCGGTGATGTCCAAGTCCGAAACCGTGTAGCCGAGGTTTCTTTGGCCGACGACCAGGCCTTCCTCTTCGAGCTTCATCAACGCTTCGCGGAGAGGAGTGCGGCTTACACCGAGCCTCTTTGCGAGAGCGTTTTCGGAGAGTCGCTCGGAGGGCCGCAGCTGTCCGGTGAGGATCAGATCCTTCAATCGAGCATATGTCGTTTCACGCAGCGTAGCGCGCGGCTCGTTTTTGGTGAGTGTCAAACCAGTCCCCTTTCATAGTCCGCGGCCGCAAGAGCCGGACTACTGCGAAGAAAGATATCGTTTTTCCTCTTGCCAGATCAAGTGGCATACAGATATGTATACAATGTTGCCCACAGCATCAATGGGATTCTGTCGAAAAGCGGAATCCGCAAGACCCAGGGGATAAAGGAAGGATGGAGGACCTTGCATGCCTGAGATCTTGAACCTTGAGGAACTCCGTGCCCGATACGGAAATGCGTCCGGGGCTGACATTTTCGACCCCGAGTTTCGCAAGGTCGCAGACCAGGTCTTCGGCGAAGGCGATAGCCGCCAGGCCCCCTATTGCGGTGTTCCAACATTGCTGAAAGCTCCTCTCCGGCAGGATGCTGCGCCCCGCTTCACAGATATCGATGTGGCACTTCTCGGCATCCCGTTGGATCTGGGCGTGACGAACCGCCCCGGTGCACGCTTCGGTCCCCGCGCCGTTCGCAACGTCGAGAGAGTAGGGCCGTATGACCACGTGTTGCGTGCGGTCCCCGCTGCCCACGTCCGTGTCGCAGATGTGGGCGATGTCCCCTTTCGCAGCCGATTCGACCTCGTTAGTTCGCACGAGGACATAGAGCGGTATGTTCGCGGTCTGGTCGACGCTGGCGTTGTGCCGCTCTCGGTTGGCGGTGATCACTCCATAGGACTGCCGTTGCTTCGCGCCGTCGGCCGCGATCGGCCAGTCGGCATGATCCACATCGATGCTCATTGCGATACGAGCGGCTCGTTTGAGGGCTGCAAGTTTCATCATGGCGGTCCGTTCCGGCAAGCCGTGCTTGACGGCGTGCTGGATCCCCGCCGGACAATCCAGATCGGTATCCGTGGCAATTCCGAGTATCTCTGGGAGTTCTCCTACGCCTCTGGAATGACCGTCATTCACGCCGAGGAGGTTGAAGAACTTGGCATCAAACAGGTGATCGAAAAGGCTCGCGCGGTGGCGGGCGACGGTCCGACCTACGTCAGCTTCGACGTGGATGCCCTGGACCCGGCATTTGCGTCAGGGACCGGCACACCGGAAGTGGGAGGGCTCACCTCCACCCAGGCGCTCGGCATCCTTCGCGGCCTTTCAGGTCTCGACATTATCGGCGGCGACGTCGTTGAGGTCGCGCCTCAATACGATCCGACAACGAATACGGCGCAGATCGCCGCTCAGGTTTTATTCGAGATCCTCTGCCTGGCCGCAGAGGCGATAAGGATCCGCGCGTCCCGGCAGATCGAGGCATCACGCTGATCAAAAGCAAGCCGCTCAACAATGAGCGCCAAACCAAAAAGGGGAATGAAAATGAGGAAAATCGAACTTGCACTCGCCAGCATGATTCTTGGCGCCTTCGCTGCGAACAGCGTCCACGCGCAGGGCAAGCCAACCGAAATCACCATCGCCACTGAAGGCGCCTACGAGCCCTGGAATTTCACAGGGCCCGACGGGAAGCTTGCCGGTTTTGAAATCGATCTCGCCAATGATCTTTGCGGCCGCATGAAGATCAAATGCAACATTGTCGCGCAGGACTGGGACGGACTCATCCCGTCGCTGACCGCCAAGAAGTTCGATGTCATCATGGCATCGATGATCGTCACGGAGAAGCGCCTTGCCGTCATCTCCTTCAGCGAACCCTACGCTCCAACCGCGGCAGCCTTCATGGTTGAAAAGTCGGGCCCGCTCGCCAATCTCCCCGGCACCGGAACGACCATCGATCTTGCGGGCGACAAAGCGAAGGTCGAACAGGAATTGCAGCCTCTTCGGGACGCCCTGAACGGCAAGGCTGTCGGCGCGCAGGTCTCCACAGCAAACGTCGCTTTCCTCGACACTTTTTTCAAGGATGTCGTCGATCCGCGCGAATACAAGACCGTCGAGCAACACGACCTCGATCTGCAGGCGGGTCGCATCGACGCCGTCATAGCGCAGACGACATCGCTCACCGCGACGCTGTCGAAGGAGGACTTCAAAGACTACACCATCGCCGGACCGACCTTCACCGGCGGGGTATTCGGCCAAGGTATCGCAGCCGGCCTTCGCAAGGACGACACCGAACTCAAGGCGATGCTTGATGAGGCGATCCGCGCGGCGAAGTCTGATGGGACCATCAACACGCTTGCAAAAAAGTGGATGAAGATCGGCCTCGACTGATCGACCGGTAACCATCTTTCACCCACAAGAAAGACAGCCGTCGGACGCTCGAAGGTTCGGCGGCTGCATGAAACACGCCTGGATCACCACCGGAGAGCTATCGTGACCATTCTTCTCAATTCCCTGGAAGCGCGCGACGCGGCGTTCGTTCTTCATCCCTATACGAATGCGTCCCAGCATTTGCAGGACGGTCCGCTTGTGATTTCCAAGGGAGATGGGATCTACATCATCGACAGCGACGGCAACAAGTATATCGAGGGACTCGGTGGACTGTTTTGCGCTTCGCTTGGCTTTAGCGAGCAACGGCTCGTCGACGCTGCCATGCGGCAAATGCAGGAATTGCCCTTTTATCACAGCTTTGGCGGCAAGTCGCATGAGACGGCTATCGAACTTGCCGAACGGCTGATCCGCCTTGCTCCGGTCCCGATGTCGAAGGTGTTCTTTGCCAATTCGGGTTCAGAGGCCAACGACACGGCTCTGAAACTCGTCTGGTACTACCACAATGCGATCGGCAAGCCGGAAAAGAAGAAAGTCATCTCCCGTTGGCGCGCCTATCATGGGGTGACGATTGCCTCCGCAAGTCTCACCGGATTGCCCAACAACCATCGCGATTTCGATCTGCCGATCGATGGGGTGCTTCATACCGATTGTCCTGAATTCTATCGCTATGGCCTTTCTGGCGAGACCGAGGAAGAATTCGCGACGCGTTGCGCCGCTTCGCTTGAGAATCTGATTCTTGCCGAGGGACCGGACACGATCGGCGCCTTCTTCGCCGAGCCATTGATGGCGTCTGGTGGCTGCATCGTTCCGCCACCGACCTATTACGACAAGATCCAGGCTGTACTTAAGAAGTACGATATCTTGCTGATCGCCGATGAGGTGATCTGTGGTTTCGGCCGGCTCGGCACGATGTTCGGCTCCGAGAGCTTCGGCATGCAGCCCGACATGATTTCCATGGCCAAGCAATTGTCGGCGGCATACCAGCCGATTTCCGCGCTGATGATCAACGAGAAGGTCCACGCGGCAATCGTCGCCGAAAGTGAAAAGATCGGCACCTTCGGGCATGGCTTTACCTATAGCGGGCACCCGGTCGCCACTGCAGTGGCCCTCGAGACCCTGAAAATCTACGAGGAAAGAGACATCGTAGGGCACGTCAAGAATGTCGCGCCGCTGTTTCAACGAAGACTCCGCGCGCTCGCAGAACATCCGCTCGTCGGAAACGCGCGTGGACGTGGCTTGATCGGTACGCTTGAGCTTGTCCGAAACAAGGAGACTAAGGAACCCTTCAGTCCGGCGAACGGCGTCGCGATACATGCCGGCAAGCGAGCACAGGCGCACGGTGTCGTCACCCGCGCCATGGGTGACAACTATTCTCTCTGCCCGCCCCTGATCATCGCGGAAGCGCAGATCAACGACATGTTCGACCGCTCGGAGAAGGCGCTCGATGATACTTATACATGGGCGCGCGCCAACAACCTCTATTGATAAGGACGATAGCATGCGGAACTTCGAACATCCCGGGCGCTCGCTTGCCGTTGGCCGCAGCGGCATCGCTGCAACCTCACATCCCATGGCAACCTTGACCGCTATCGACATCCTGAAAAGCGGCGGCAAGGCCATCGATGCGGCGGTGGCGGCCTGTGCGGTCCAGTGCGTGGTCGAGGCCGGCTCCACAGGTATCGGCGGCGATTGCTTCGCGTTGCTGGCACCCAACGGAAGCGACCAAGTGATCGCCTATAACGGGTCGGGTCGCACGCCCGCCGCCGCTGCCTTCAAGTGGTTCAAGGACCAGGGAATTTCGGAGATCGCGCGGTCGTCGCCTCACGCGGTGACCATCCCAGGCGCCGTCGATGCCTGGACGCGACTGGTCGCAGATCATGGGCGCATGTCCATGGCGGACATCTTGGCGCCGGCGATCGCGCTTGCGCGGAACGGCTACGCCATCACGCCGCGCGTTGCCGCCGACATTTCGCATCAGCGCGCGATGCTCACACTCGATTCATCGACACGCCGCATTTTCCTCGACAACGATGAAGCTCCCGCAGTCGGATCGATTCAGCGTCAGCCGGAGCTTGCTGAGACTTTATCGGCCATCGGCAAGCACGGGCGGGACGCATTTTATCGCGGCGACGTCGCAGAAGACATGGTCTCTTATCTCCAGGCGCTCGGCGGTCTGCACACCATTGAGGATTTCGCCTCCGCCGCCGGAGAATACGTTGCTCCTGTCAGCGCGACCTATCGTGGATGGACGGTGCATGAATGCCCTCCCAATGGGCAAGGCATCATTGCTCTTATGATCCTCAAGATTCTCGAACGTTTCACTCCGTCGGGTCACCCTCTAAATGCCGACAACCTGCACATCGAAGTCGAGGCGACCCGCCTCGCCTATGCTGCGCGCGAACGGTGGCTGGCGGACGCGGCAATATCAGACGTGCCGGTCGATTTTCTTTTGTCGGACGAGCTCGCCGACGAGCTTGCCTCGAAGATCAACCTGGACCAGGCTTGCGACGCCAGCGGTTTCATCGATGGTGTCGAGCATTCGGACACGGTCTACATCTCCGTGGTCGACAAAGATCGCAATGCCGTCAGCTTCATCAATTCCATTTTCCACCCCTACGGCAGCGGCCTGATGGCCCCGAAATCGGGAGTGTTGTTCCACAACCGCGGCCAGAGTTTCGTGCTGACGGAGGGGCATCCGAACGCGATCGGTCCGCGCAAGAGGCCGATGCACACGATCATTCCAGGAATGGTCACGCGAAACGGCAAAGCGGCCCTCTCATTCGGCGTGATGGGCGGCCACTATCAGGCCATGGGACATGCGCACTTTCTGTCGAAGCTGTTCGACTATGGCATGGATATGCAAGCGGCAATCGACCTTCCTCGTCTGTTCCCCCTCCCCGGCACCACGACGATCGAAGCCGAGGAAGCAATTCGAAACGCGATCGGCGCAAACCTCGAGGGCCGGGGCTTTAAGGTGATCCCACCGAAATGGGCTATCGGCGGCGCACAGGCGGTCTGGATTGATCATCAACACGGAACTCTGCTCGGCGCGTCCGATCATCGCAAGGATGGTTGCGCGCTGGGGTACTGATTTCAGAACATCGGAGAAGGTGATGTCCGACTATCCGCAAACGCAACTCTATATCGGCGGCACCTGGCGCGACGGAGCGAAAGAGCGCATTTCAATCGTCAATCCAGCCTCCGATGAGATCATTGGAACCGTGGCAAATGCCGGGCGGGATGATCTTGACGAAGCGCTTGTAACAGCCGCAACCGGGTTCGCGGCATGGTCTCAGGTCTGCGCGTTCGAACGCGCTAAGCTGTTGCACAAGGCTGCCCGTTTACTGCGGGAACGGGTTGAGAAGATCGCGACGATCATGACTCTCGAACAGGGAAAGCCGATCGCGGAGTCCACGGCGGAGACTCTTGGGGCGGCCGACATGATCGACTGGTTCGCCGAGGAGGCGCGGCGGGCATACGGTCGCGTTGTCCCTTCCCGTTTCGTCAACGTTCGGCAGCTCGTCGTCAAGGAGCCCGTCGGTCCGGTCGCCGCCTTCAGCCCCTGGAACTTTCCATTGAACCAGGCCGTGCGCAAAGTAGCGGCCGGTCTTGCGGCCGGTTGTTCCGTCATTCTGAAGGGACCGGAGGAGACCCCGGCGAGTTGTGCCGAACTTGTTCGCGCATTCGCGGATGCGGATTTGCCGGCCGGCGCGCTCAATCTGGTATTCGGCATCCCCGCCGACATCTCCAACCACCTCATTCCCCATCCCATGATCCGCAAGGTCTCCTTCACGGGCTCGACGGCCGTCGGCAAACAGCTTGCGGCTCTCGCCGGTGCTCATATGAAGCGGGTGACGATGGAACTTGGCGGTCACGCGCCGGCGATCGTGTTCGACGATGCCGACGTCGCTCTCGCAGTCCGCATCCTGGCCGGAGCCAAATTCCGCAATGCGGGCCAAGTCTGCGTTGCCCCAACCCGCTTCCTTATACAGGAGAGGATCTACGCGAGGTTTCTCGACTGCTTCGTCAAGGCTGCCGAGGCCGTCAAGGTGGGCAATGGACTGGATTCGGGCACTACCATGGGCCCGCTTGCGAACGGCAGACGGCTCGAAGCTATGGAATCGTTGGTGGCTGATGCCGTCTCGTGGGGCGGAAAGATTGCGACCGGCGGCGAGCGCATCGGCAACCGCGGAAATTTCTACAAACCCACCGTTCTCACAGATGTGCCGCTGAGCGCCCGGATATTGAACGAGGAGCCCTTCGGCCCCATCGCTGTGGTGAGCCCTTTTTCGACCTATGAAGCCGCCATTACGGAAGCGAACCGCCTCCCCTATGGCTTGGCAGCGTATGCTTATACGACATCCGGGAAAACGAGTGCCGCACTGAGCCGCGATATACAAAGCGGAATGATATCAATCAATCACCATGGGCTGGCGCTGCCGGAGCTTCCCTTTGGCGGCATAAAGGACTCGGGCTACGGGTCCGAAGGCGGAACCGAGGCGATGGACAACTTCTTCAACATCAAGCTGGTCACAGAGGCGATCTGACTTTAGGGAGCACCATGCGCCGGTTTTTGCCCGACACTTTCACGACCCTGCTCGTCTGTAGCGTCGTCCTTGCCTCGCTGCTTCCGGCAAGCGGCAGTTTTGCGGATTATTTCAGCGTTGCCACAAGTCTCGCCATTGCGCTTCTCTTCTTTCTGCATGGCGCGCGGATGTCCACCGATGTTGTCCTTGCCGGCGTCCTGCATTGGCGCCTGCAGCTCGTCATTCTGCTCACGACATTCGCTGTTTTCCCACTGCTCGGCATGGCATTGGGCCTCGTTCCGGATTCGATCCTGCCACAGCCGCTTTACCTCGGTATTCTCTTCCTGTGCGTCCTGCCGTCCACCGTGCAGTCATCCATCGCTTTTACGTCAATGGCCGGCGGGAATGTTCCGGCTGCGATCTGCTCGGCTTCCGCCTCCAATCTACTCGGCATGTTCCTGACGCCTCTTCTCGTCGGCTTGCTCTTTTCGGTCGGCGGCCATGGCGGGTTCTCCTGGGATGTCATGGAGAAGATCCTGCTGCAGTTGCTCGCGCCATTTGTCGTCGGGCAGATCCTACAGCCGTGGATCGGAAACTGGGTACGCTCGAAGAAGAAGATTCTCACTCCTGTCGACAGAGGTTCCATCCTGATGGTCGTCTACCTCGCCTTCAGCAAGGCAGTCGTCGAGGGATTGTGGCAAACCTTCTCTCTGAGAGACATCGCCGTCGTTGTCGGGGTTGACATCCTACTGCTCGGCCTTGTGCTGACCTTCACCATGCGCGGCAGCCGCCTCATGGGCTTCAACAGGCCAGACCAGATCACCATCACCTTTTGTGGATCGAAGAAGAGCCTTGCCAGTGGCGTACCGATGGCAGGCGTCATCTTCGCTGGGCAGTCGATCGGAGCGATCGTTCTGCCGTTGATGCTTTTCCACCAGATCCAGTTGATGGTGTGCGCAGTCATCTCACAGAAATATTCTGCTGCCGCTGAAACGGCTTGACAGACAAAGGCTAAAGCGCGTCGCGATTAAACGTGTTCGTGCGCCGCGCAGCTTGGCGAGAGAGTGACTGACGGCAGACTGGGTCCGCCCCAAATGGGCGGCGGCGCCCGTGACACTTCGTTCCTGCATTAACACGTCGAAGACGCGAAGAAGATTAAGGTCGACGTCGTCTGAAGACATCAAAAGCTCCATGAGCAACACTCATGCAGCTTATGGAAGCATTTCGCTTTACGCATGGCAACGCCGCGAGAGGCGCGATCGGACCAAGGGATCGAACCGGCGACCGCCCACGGCCGCGCGAGCTCCTAAGCTTCAAGAACTGGCCGGGACATTGTCCGGACTTTCGCGGCTATCCTATATCGTATAGGATCGTTCATGGCCCGAAGCATTGTGGGGAGCGAGTCGGGACCATCATGGCACAAAAGAAGGGATGGACATGACTTCGACCAAGCTCGCCGCAGCAACGGTGGGCAGTACCCAAATCCAGCGCGCCAACAGCCTTGTGGAGGATGTCTACGAGGCAATCTTCAACCGGTTGATGTCGCTCAAGATCCCGCCGGGTGCGCGCATTACGGTCGACAACCTCGTGAAGGAATTCAACGTTTCCCACACGCCAATCCGGGAGGCCCTCGGTCGGTTGGAAGGCGAGGGCCTGGTGGTAAAGCAGCATCTTGTCGGCTATCGCGCGGCGGCACAAATAACGCGCCAGCGGTTTGACGAGCTTTATCAGCTCCGCCTCCTGCTCGAGCCTGATGGCGCGGCAAAGGCGGCCACCGCCATGGACGACGAAAAGCTCGCGATCTTGCAGGAGGCCGCAGGCGTCATGGCGAAGCGTGATGGCCAGGACGAACGCGTGCACTATGCCACCTTTGCCCGTCAGGATGCGATTTTCCACGACCGCATCATGGAATTCGCCGGCAACGAACTCATTCGGGAAATACTGAGTTTCCAGCACGCACACTTCCACATCTTCCGCCTCATGTTTCACTGGCGCGTCACCGAGGAGGCGCTGGACGAACACCAGGCCCTGCTCGACGCATTCGCCGCCGGCGACGCGATCGCTGCTGCAAGGGCGATGCAACTGCACATCGAGCATTCGCGCGACCGGCTTCTGCCGGCCTTCGAATGAGATTTCAACAACGAGGAGGAGAAGACTATGCCAGGCAAGCGGATTCTCATGCTTACCGGTGATTTCACCGAAGAATACGAAATCTTCGTCTTCCAGCAGGCCATGGAGGCCGTCGGTCATACGGTCCACGTCGTCTGCCCGGACAAGAAAGCCGGCGACATCCTGCGGACGTCCCTGCACGACTTCGAAGGCGATCAGACCTACACCGAGAAACTCGGCCATAATGTCGTCATCAACAAGACGTTCGCGGAAGCAGAGGCTCAACTCGACGAGTATCACGCCGTCTACTGTGCCGGCGGCCGCGGACCGGAATACATCCGCACCGACAAGCGCGTGCAGGCCATCGTGCGGCATTTCCACGAAAAGCAGAAGCCGATCTTCACGATCTGCCACGGCGTACAAATCCTGATCGCCGTCGACGGTGTCGTGCGCGGCAAGAAGGTCGGCGCTCTCGGCGCCTGCGAGCCGGAAGTCACGCTGGCCGGCGGTACCTATATCGACCTCTCCCCCACCGAGGCCTATGTCGACGGCACGATGGTATCGGCAAAGGGCTGGACGGCCCTTGCCGCCTTCATGCGGGAGTGCCTTAAGGTTCTCGGCACCGAGATCTACCACAGTAAGTAGACTACGAGCCCGGCTCACGATCGTGCGCCGGGCTCCGCTTCCGCAGGGGTTTCGCCGCCGCTATAGCGCCCCGCGGTTCCAGCCGCGCCCTCTGTTGCCGAACATCTCGTATCCGTCCTTCGTGACGGCGAGCGTGTCCTCGAGCTTGATGAAACCGCGCTTCGGGTGAAGCATCGTCGTCTCGACGGAAACGACCATGCCTGCCTCCAGAGGTCGATCCGCGTCGACGCCTTCATAGGCGACCGGGTGGTTGGTCATCAGGAACGGTGCTTCGTGGCTGATGAGACCCATGCCGTGGCAGAAGAAGTCGGTAAAGGCGGCCGAAGGCGAGCTTTTCAGAACACCCTCCGCCGCAGCAATCATCTCACTGCCTGTAGCCCCGGCCCTGATCCTGGCGAAGGCCGCCTGCTGGATCGAATCGACTTCAGCTAACAGATCCTCGAGCTCTGCATCGGGCTCGCCAAGCACGCCCATGCGGCAAAGGTCACCGATATAGCCCTGATAGTTGCCGCCGGAATCGATCGAAAGTACCTCGCCCTTCGCCCACGCCTGCGGCGAGGCCGCACGGTTGTGACTGGCGCCGAGGGTCAGCAGGCAATACTCGAAATGCAGGCCGCGATTGGTCTCCTCCCGCCTCAGGCGTTCGATGATCTCCGCCTTCGTGGATCCCTCCCGTGCCGCCGCGACGGTGGCGAGCATGGCATCGGTGATCAGTTCGGAGGCAAGCTTGAGTTTTTCCAGCTCCTGCGGCGTCTTGATAGCGCGCAGTCGCTCGAGCGCGTGCGTCGCGTCCACAAAACGCGAACCCTCAAGACGAGAAGTAAGCAGGTCCCGCGCATCGGAGGGCAGGAAGGGCGGCTCGATGCCGATGCGAGCACCGGCCTTACCGATCTTCTTCAGGTGCTCGACGGCAAGCGCTGCCGCGTCGAGCGTACCCCAGGTCGCCGTATGAACGGCGGGTGTCCAGAACGGGTTGTTCTGGTGTTCTCCCCCTTCCATGCGGTTGCCAACATAGGCTGAGTGATCGGGTGAGCCCTTCTCATAAACGACGATCGGCAGATAACGGCTGTGGCCTATCGCATCCATTGCGGCGAAGAAGATGAACTTGTAGCCACCCAGTAGGTACTGCGTGTTGTGCTTGGAGGTGGCGAGCAGCACGTCGATACCCGCCTCCTCCATTAGTCTGTCGAGCTTCGCCGCATCGAAGGGCGGCTCCGCCGCCCGCGTGTCGCTTGCGCTGATGTTCACGGATCTTCTCCCAAAAAAGCGGTTGCCGCGCTCCTTCAGGCGCCAGGCGGCAACAGTCGGAAATCTGGCAGATCCCGAAGCGCACCCTCGGGGCCGGCTGGCGAATAGACGACGAAGAGCTGCATCGGGCCGGATCCCGTGTTCTTCGTCGAGTGGAACCGGCTTTCCGGTACATAGACCGTGCAACCGGGCCCAACCTTCTGCGTCACCGGATTGCCGTTCTCGTCCTCCACCATTTGTTCGCCCTCGCCCGAGATGACGAAGATGATCTCCTCAGCGCCGGGATGATTGTGACGCGCATGCCCCTCGCCGCTCGGCAAGTCCACCACACCACCCGAGAAGCGCTCGGCCCCGTTCACCTCCGGCGCGACCGTCAGTGCGAGGCGGCCCCAGTCGAAGCCGAAGCTCGCGACATCCTTCGGGTAGAGAAAATATTTGTCCTTCGCCATGCCGCGGCCTCCTCCCGCATCTTGCTCGCTTCAGACCACCGTACCGATGGCAAGCGCCTTGAAGTCTTCCGTCTGCTTGCGGATCGCCACCTCGGCCGGCAGGCGCTCCATGGAACTTGCGCCATAAAAGCCATTGCAGCTTGGACAACGATCCAGGATGTAGCGTGCATCCTCCGGCATCGAGATCGGTCCACCGTGGCAAAGCACGATGACGTCCTTCCGTACCGAGCGTGCGGCCGCCGCTATCGCGTCGATTTCGCTCACGCAGTCGTCGAGCGACATCGCGGAAGTGGCGCCGATCGCGCCGCCTGTGGTAACGCCCATATGAGCGACGACGATGTCTGCACCGGCCTTGGCCATCGCAATCGCTTCTTCCTCGTTGAAGACATAGGGCGTCGTCAGCAGGTCGAGCCGGTGGGCTTCGGCGATCATCTCCACCTCGAGACCGTAGCCCATGCCGGTCTCCTCGAAGCTCTGCCGGATCCGTCCGTCGAAGAGGCCAATGGTCGGGAAATTCTGTACACCGGAAAAGCCCATAGTCTTCAATTCCGCGAGAAACTGCGGCATGAAAACGAACGGGTCGGTGCCGTTGACGCCGGCGAGTACCGGTGTCGCCTTCACGACCGGCAGCACCTCCAGTGCCATTTCCTTCACGATCTCATTGGCGTTTCCATAGGCGAGCAGACCGGCCGCCGAGCCGCGGCCCGCCATCCGGTAACGGCCGGAATTATAGATGATGATGAGGTCGATGCCGCCCGCCTCCTCGGCCTTGGCCGAAATCCCCGTGCCGGCCCCGCCGCCGATGATCGGCTTGCCGGCGGCGATCATGCCGTGGAACTTCTCAAGAATGGTCTTGCGGGGGATTACTGGCATCGGCGTCTCTTTCAGGGGTTGGCGATGTCTCGGTAGGCGGCGACTGCGGCCTCGGCGAACTGCGGATCGTTGATGTGGAGCGGAAGCCGTTCGATGCGGCGCGCGTCGGTTGTTTCGACGGTGGCTTCCAGTGCCTCGAAGAGCGCCGCATCCGCCGCAGGATCGAAGAAGGCGCCGCCCTCGATATCGAGCGCGGACACGCCTCTCTCCGGGATCAGAAACCGGAGCGGACCTTTGCAGAGGTTCAGCTTTGCGCCAATCCACCTTCCGATCGCGGCGCACTCCTCCGCCGACGTGCGCATGAGCGTGACGTTCGGGTTGTGGCGGTAGAAGAGCCGGCCGGCATAACGCTCCGGCACCGTCTCGGGCGCCCAGAAATTCACCATATCCAAGGCCCCGACGGAGCCGACATAGGGCAATTCGGTGCGCGCAATTGCGCCGAAACGATCCTCCGTCGCCTGCAGCACTCCGCCGAAGAGAAGATCGCAGACCTCGGTCGTCGTGATGTCGAGCACGCCCGAAAGAAGCCCGCTGTCCGCAAGCTTCTCCATCGTGCGTCCGCCGGTGCCTGTTGCGTGAAAGACCATACAGTCATGGTCGGCCCTCAGTCGTTCGACGATGGCAGTCACACAGGGCGTCGTCACGCCGAACATGGTAAGGCCGAGAGCGGGCTTCGAGGCCATTTCCTTCGCCGGCCGGTGAGCCATGGCGGTAATCGCTTCGGCCGCGTTTTGCAGGATCACGCGGCTCACACGGTTGAGCCCAGCCATATCGGTAACCGACGGCATCATGATGATGTCGGAGACGTCGACATAAGGTGCCACGTCGCCGGACGCGAGCGTCGAGACCATGACCTTCGGTAGCCCGAGCGGCAACCTGCGCATGCCGGCGGTGATGATCGCCGTCCCGCCGCCACCACCGATGCCCACCACGCCGGCGACGTCTTCGCGTTCGGGAAGGAACCGCGAGAAGGCTTCGCCCATCGCGGCGACCGCTGTTCCCCGGTCGTCGCCGGAAAGCACCGCCGCGGCACCGTCCGGATGCGCGGCAGCCACTGTCTCGGCGGAGATGTCGACCGTAATCGTGGGACGATGCGTGCCGACATCGACCAGGACGGGCCGGCCGCCCGCCGCCTCGATGCGGGAAGCAAGATAAGCGAGTTCCTCCCCCTTCGTGTCGGCCGTGCCGACGACGTAGATGTGCTTCATCTCTCCTCCGTGGCGGCTCTGGCCCTCCTCTGCCTTGAAAAGCCGCCTCATGCCGGCCGATTTGCCGGCTCTTGCAAATTTATGAGATGTACGTATCATAAAGATATGGATGTCTCACGTCAACAGAACGAATCCGCCGAGCGCGGTCCGCGAGCCCGCACACGCAAACTCATGCTGGAGACCGCCACACGGCTGATGCAGTCGGGTATCACGCCCTCGGTGAGTGAGGTCGCGGAAGCCGCCGAAGTTTCGCGCGCCACGGCCTATCGTTACTTTCCGAGCCAGGCGGCGCTGGTTCATGCGGTGGTGGACGAGGCGCTCGGCCCGATCCTCGACTGGCGCTCCGAAGCGCCCGATGCGCTCACCCGCGTTGCCGATCTGCTGGCGACCGCCATGCCGCGCATCAACGAATTCGAGGCGACCTTCAAGGCGGCGCTGAAGCTCTCGCTCGACCAGTGGGCGCAGCGCCAGGCCGGCACGCTTGGTAACGAACCACAGCTCACGCGCGGCCACCGCGTCGAACTCCTGCGACAGGTCACCGTGCCACTTGAGGGCAGGGTGTCCGCTGAGGCCCGCGAGCAGCTCGCTCAGGCGCTCTCGCTGGTTTTCGGTGTGGAGGTGCTGGTCGTACTCAAGGATATTTGGGGCCTCTCGGCCGAACGCGCGCAATCCGTTGCAGAATGGGCGGCGGCGGCCTTGGTCGAGGCGGCGATTCGGGAGGCGCAAACCACGGGATGACATCGGGCACTCTCGGCCCAACCCGGAAAACTGGTTTGACCAATTTTGTTGATACGCATGTATGGCGGCTCGTGGACAGCTCTTCCGTAATTGAACTGCCGGTAAGCATGCCAAGCTAAGTACCGTATGATCGCGGCCTTGCAAGCGGTGATCTATAGCAAAAGACAACGAGGCAGGGACCTTGACGCTCGCGAGCTTTGGTAATACCAGATTGGTACTGCGGCCCGTTAGACTTGAGATCTGACACGAGGCACGAGGGGTCGAGGAGGACCCGCCCGCGGAAGCGCCAATCAGGAGGATTTGACAGACGGACCGCCGCGGTAAGGCGGGTGGCGTGTACAAAAGGGGAGGAAATATTATGCGCAAGACAGTGGCCGGCCTGATGGCCGGTATCAGTTTTATGTTTGCCTGCGGAACATCCGCACAATCGCAAGAACTGACGATTTTCTGGGCCGAATGGGACCCGGCCAATTATCTCCAGGAGCTTGTAAACGAATACGAGGCCGAGACCGGCGTGAAGATCACGGTCGAAACGACCCCTTGGGCGGATTTCCAGACGAAGGCCTTCACCGAATTCAACGCCAAGGGCTCGGCCTATGACATGGTCGTCGGCGACTCACAGTGGATCGGCGCCGCATCGGAGGCCGGCCACTACGTCGACCTCACCGAGTTCTTCAACAAGCACAAGCTAAACGAGGTGATGGCTCCTGCCACGGTGAAGTACTACTCGGAGTATCCTGCGAACTCCGGCAAGTACTGGTCGATCCCGGCCGAGGGCGACGCGGTCGGCTGGTCCTACCGCAAGGATTGGTTCGAGGACCCGAAGGAGATGGAAGCCTTCAAGGCGAAGTATGGCTATGACCTCGCCCCGCCGAAGGATTGGAAGCAGTTGCGCGACATCGCCGAGTTCTTCCATCGTCCGGACCAGAAGCGCTACGGCATCGCGATCTACACCGACAACTCCTATGATGGTCTCGTAATGGGTGTAGAGAACGCCATCTTCTCTTTCGGCGGAGAACTCGGCGACTACAGCACCTACAAGGTCGACGGGATCATTAACTCGGAGAAGAACGTCAAGGCTCTGGAAACCTACCGCGAGCTTTACGGTTTCACCCCTCCTGGCTGGGCCAAATCCTTCTTCGTCGAGAATAACCAGGCGATCACCGAAAACCTGGCAGCGATGAGCATGAACTACTTCGCCTTCTTCCCGGCGCTGGTCAATGAAGCATCGAACCCGAACGCGAAGGTCACCGGCTTCTTCGCCAACCCGGCCGGCCCGGAGGGCCACCAGTATGCCGCGCTCGGCGGCCAGGGTATTTCCATCGTCTCCTATTCGGAAAACAAGGAAGAGGCGATGAAATTCCTCGAGTGGTTCATCAAGGACGAGACGCAGAAGCGCTGGGCCGAACTCGGCGGTTACACGGCAAGCGCCAAGGTGCTGGAGTCGGAAGAGTTCCAAAACGCGACGCCCTACAACAAGGCCTTCTATGAGACCATGTTCAAGGTGAAGGACTTCTGGGCAACGCCCGAATATGCCGAGCTGCTGATTCAGATGAATCAACGCATTTATCCTTATGTGACGGCGGGCCAGGGTACGGCAAAGGAGGCGCTCGACGCTCTCGCCAAGGACTGGAACGCGACCTTCAAGAAGTACGGCCGCCACTAACGGGTAAGACATCGCGGGAGGGGGCCGGCTCCCTCCCGCTTCTTCAACTTGCCACGAACGGGGCTCGCGCCGGATCCGGCGTCGCGCTCAGGAAATGCGCAACAGGATGGCGCAAGTGCGCCCGGCGTTGGGCTCTCGGAGGAGGAGCACATTGGCCACCGTGGTTATGACATCGCTGGATTCGAAGTCACGCGCTGCTTCGCGGGGCTTGAGCGACATCAAAATTCGCAATCTTTTCATTGTTCCGACGATCCTGTTCCTGATCGTCTTCAACATCTTCCCGTTGATCTACTCGCTCGGCTATTCGTTCACCGACTTTCGTGCTTCGACGAACGCGCCGGCCACCTTCGTCGGCCTGCAGAACTACCGGGAACTGCTGAACGACCCCTTCATCTGGGCGAACTTCGCCATTACGGCGAAATACGTGATCGTCTCGGTTACCGGTCAGGTCGTCGTCGGTTTCGGCACGGCGATGCTGCTCAACCGTGAGATTCCGTTCAAGGGTCTGATCACGACGCTGCTTCTGCTGCCGATGATGCTGTCGATGGCGGTGGTCGGGCTCTTCTGGAAGCTGCTCTACGATCCATCCTTCGGCATCATCAACTACGCTCTCGGCCTCGGCTCTTTCGAGTGGCTCGCGAATCCCGACATGGCACTCTACGCTGTCGCCATCACCGACATCTGGATGTGGTCGCCCTTCGTGATGCTGCTCTCGCTCGCAGGCCTCTCGGCCGTACCGAGGCACCTTTACGAGGCGGCGGCAATCGACCGGGCGGGGCCGTTCTACACCTTCTTCCGCATCACCCTGCCACTCGTGGCACCGATACTCATGATCGCGATCATCTTCCGCACCATGGAGGCGTTCAAGACTTTCGACCTCGCCTACATCCTGACGAGCCAGCCGACCACGGAAGTGATCTCGATCCGCCTCTACAAGATGGCGTTTCAGGAATGGCAGACCGGCCGGTCCTGCGCGCTCGCCTACATAGTGCTGATCATGGTGCTCGCGATCACCAACATCTACGTCAAATATCTCAACAGGGTGAAGGAGCGCTGAGATGGCGGCCGTCCAGACTCGCTCCGAGCGCGCACTGAACCGGGTGGCGATCGCCGCCGTGCTCGTCATCACGCTGCTCTTCCTCGCACCGATCTACTGGATCACGTCTACGGCCTTCAAACCGCGCAACCTCGCGACGACCATCCCACCGACGGTCATCTTCGAGCCGGAGATCTCGCCCTTCGTGAAGCTCTTTACCAAGCGCTCTCAGTTGCGCGCAGCACCGGAGCCGGAAGACTATGCTGCCGCTCCCTGGTGGGAACGGCTGGTCTTCGACGGGGGTGAAAAGGTCGTGCGCTCGGGACGCGGCGACGTGCAGTTATCCGGCTATCCCAACCGCTTCATGAATTCGCTGATCGTCGCGATCACCTCTACGGTGCTTGCCGTCAGCATGGGTACCTTCACGGCCTACGGTTTCTCGCGCTTCAAAATGAAGGGCGAAGCGGACCTGTTGTTCTTCATTTTATCGACACGCATGCTCCCGCCCGTGGTCGTAGCAATCCCCATGTTCCTAATGTACCGGGCGGTCGGGCTGAACGACACCCACTGGGGTCTTATCATCCTCTACACCGCCTTCAATCTCTCCTTCTCGGTCTGGCTGATGAAGGGCTTCATCGACGAGATTCCGAAAGAATATGAGGAAGCGGCACTCGTCGACGGCTACACGCGCCTGGAAGCCTTCTTCAAGATCGTGCTGCCAGAGGCCGCCACGGGGATCGCCGCGACCGCCGTCTTTTGCTTCATCACAGCGTGGAACGAGTATGCTTTCGCGCTGATCATGACGAACCGGCGCGCGCAAACGGCACCGCCCTTCATCCCGAGCCAGGTCGGCTCTGGCCTTCCGGATTGGACCGTTATTGCCGCAGGTACGTTCCTGTTCCTGCTACCGGTCGCCATCTTCACCTTCCTGCTCAGGAACCATCTCCTGCGCGGCATGAGTTTCGGAGCGATCCGCAAATGACGTTTCGTGCCATAAACCAGAAGTATCTCGAGCCAGGCTCACAGCTTCTGATGATATTGGGCATCATTGCGCTGTGCCAGCCATGGAACCTGTTCCTTCACCGCTACGGACTGACGATGACGTTGGTCGGGCTGATTGCCTTCATGATCACGTCGAAGGTCCCGCCGGAACAGAAAACTGACGAGAGCAGGAATCCATGACGCAGATTGAACTACGCGGCATTGAGAAGCACTTTGGTGCCGTTCAGGTCATCAAGAACCTCAATCTCGCCATCGCCGACAACGAGTTCATTGTTCTGCTTGGCCAGTCCGGCTGCGGCAAGACGACGACGCTGCGCGCGATCGCCGGGCTCGAAACGATCGACGAAGGCGACATTCTCATCGACGGTCAACCGGTGCAGCACATCAAGGCATCGCACCGAGACATCGCCTTTGTGTTCCAGTCCTTCTCACTCTACCCGCACATGACAGTCTTCGAGAACATCGCCTTCCCGCTTCGCGCCACGCGCGGCAACCGTGCGGATATCGAGCGCGAGGTTCAGGCGGTTGCAAAAACGCTGCAGATCACCCACCTGCTCGCAAAAAGGCCGTCGGCTCTTTCAGGCGGCGACATGCAGCGCGTAGCGATCGGCCGGGCACTCGTCCGGCGTCCCAAGGCGATGCTCATGGATGAGCCGATCGGCGCGCTTGACGCGAAGCTCCGGGAAGAGATGCGCGCCGAAATCAAGCGGCTCCACATCAAACAGGGCTCGACCACGATCTACGTAACCCATGACCAGGTCGAAGCCATGTCCCTCGCCGATCGTATCGTCGTCATGCACGAAGGAGTGCTGCAGCAAGTCGGCACCCCCCATGAGGTCTACGCTCGTCCTGCCAACATGTTTGTCGCGCAATTCGTTGGGAGTCCGGTCATGAACATGGCTGAGGTAACGGTTTCCGAGGAGATGGGGCATGCGCGCGTCCTGGTCCGAGGCGCTCCAACCGCCTTCGATTTTCCGTCCAGTCTCGCGGCCCAGCTGACCCCCGCTGGGGCCGAAAACGGCAACCTCACGCTCGGCGTGCGACCTGAAGGGGTTCTCGTGTCAAGGGAAGCACGTGAGGGCTTCGTGCCCGTCGAGGCCCATATCATCGAACCGCTCGGCTCGCATGACATCATAGACCTGCAGGTTGGCGACAAGATGCTGCGGGCAAGGACGAAAAGTGGCTTCGTACCCAGGCCCGGCGAGGCCGTCTGGGCTCGGATAAATCCGGCTCAGGCGCATTTCTTCGACAGCTCGACCGGCACATCTTTCGGGATCAGGCTCTGATGGCGCATATCGAACTCAAAGGCATCACCAAGACCTTCGGGGCCCATACTGCCCTGAAGGATCTCAGTTTCGAAATTGCTGACGGAGAGTTTTTCGTGCTGCTCGGCGAGACGGGCGCCGGCAAGACGACGACGCTTCGGCTGATTGCGGGGCTCGAAAAGCCGACCGGCGGACAGATCTTCATCGATGGTGAGGACGTCGCCGACTGGGGCGCCGCCGAGCGCGACGTGGCGCTTGTGCTGCAGCAATATTCGCTCTACCCCCGCTATACGGTGCGCGAGAACCTCGAATTCCCACTCAAACCTCGCATCCGGCGGGTCGAACCGGCCGAGATCAAGGAGCGTGTCGCCCGCGCCGCGAGGACGCTCCGCATCGAGCATCTGCTCGACCGGAAGACGGACCGCCTATCCGGCGGCGAGATGCAGCGCGTTTCCATCGGTCGGGCTATCGTGCGCAAGCCGCGCGTCTTTCTGATGGACGAGCCCCTTTCCGCCCTCGACGCCAAACTGCGGGAGGCGCTGCGCACGGAGCTCAAGAACCTCCAGATGAATCTCGGGGCAACCTTCCTTTTCGTGACCCACGATCAGATCGAAGCCATGTCGATGGGCGACAAGATCGGCGTACTCAACAACGGTCAGCTCGTTCAAACCGGCACGCCGCAGGAGATCTACCGCAATCCGGTCAACACTTTCGTCGCACGCGCCGTTGGCTCGCCGCCGATGAACCTGATCTCAGGGAAGCTTGCGGGCAGCGAGGCCATCGCGGACGAAGGCTACCGATTGCCTTTTGACGCGACGCTCGGCACTGCGGTTGACGGACGGCCCCTCACCTTCGGCATCCGCCCCGAGGATCTGTTCCTCGAAAGCGGCGCACCCGGCGAAGCCCGCGTACACGACGTCGAGAACCATGGCGTCGAGAAGATCGTCACGCTTCGCACAGGCAACCATTTCTTGCAGGCGACAGTACCGGCTCAGACCGACCTTGAGATCGAGGAGTCTGTTCGCTTCTCCTGGAATCCGGAAAAGGTCGTGCTCTTCGACGGTGGAAGCGGAATGAGCCTGCGCCACGCTGGCTGAATCCCGATCGACAACGGCTACTGCATGTTTCCTTAAATCGTACCCGATTTAAGGACATAAACATACAGCCATGCAAAGTGCTACAGCGTCCTTTGTGCTTCTGAAAAGACGCACGGCGCTGTAAGCTGGCTACACCTTACGCCGGGAACCGTCGCCGATAGTGTTCGACGACCTCAGGGTTGCGGAGATTAACGGGCAACCCGCCTTTCAAAACGCGGATCGCTTCGGCCGCAGCGCCTGTTCCCATGCGCATCATGCTTTCCTCGGTGATGCCGGCGAGATGAGGCGTCACGATGACATTGTCGAGCCGGAAGTAAGGATGCTCGAGCGGCAGGGGCTGTGTAGAGAACACGTCGAGGGCCGCGCCGCCGATACGGCCCAACTCCAGCGCCTCGATCAACGCTGCGTCATCCACGACGGGGCCGCGCGACACGTTGACGAGGATCGCGCCCGGCTTCATGCGTGCAATCCGCTCACGGCTCAATAGCCCGGTCGTCTCGGGCGTGAGCGGGCAACAGAGAACGACGATATCCGCCATCGAAACTAGGTCGTCGACCGAGAGAAAGCGCACACCGTCGGGCAAGCTTTCCGGCGAGCGGCTGTTGGCAACGATCTCCAGCCCAAACCCGTACTTCGCGATCCGGAAGACCGCCTTTCCCACATTGCCCATGCCGATGATGCCCATGGTGCGTCCGGCGAGGTCGAGTGCTCGGTCCGAGTGGACTCGCCCGGCACTCCACCCCTTACTTCTGAGATCGCGGTCCATGGGACGGAACTGGCGCAGCAACGCAAGCGTCACCATGAAGACGTGCTCCGCAACGGTCGGCGCATTGACGGCCGGCACGTTGGCGATAAGCACACCGGCCGCCGTAGCCGCGTCATAGGGAATCATGTCGAGCCCCGCGCCATGCCGGACTGCCGCGCGCAGGGCCGGTGCGTTTCCGAAGAAGGCGGGCGGGATCGGCGCGCGCACGATGATAATCTCCGCACCCTCGCCTTCACGAAGCAACGTCTCGGGATCGGGGGCGGACGCGACGCGGAGATCACCCGCCGCTTTCAGCATGGCCTCGGCGTCGCGGTGCAGGGGATGGGTCGAGAAAATGAAACTCATCGGCCTTCTCATTGACCGGGGACTACTCCGCGGCTGTCGCAGGCCCGCCGATGAGGCCCTTCCAGTAGCTTTCCGCGCCCTGCAGATGCGCATTCATCAAAGCTTGGGCGAGATTGCCGTCGCGTGCGAGCAGCGCTTCGTAGATACGGATATGTTCTTCATGCGAGCGGCGGCTGCGGGCGATATCAGCGAAGTAGATGGGAAGTCGCTGTTCGCCCATCGTGTAGTAAACGCTGCAGACGCGGTGGAATACGCTGTTCTTCGTCGCCCGAACGATCTCCAGGTGAAAATCCCTGTCCTCGCGCGCGAGGCCCTCGCCCGCAGCGATCTTCGCCTCGGAAGCGGCGAGAATCTCGCGCAGGCGTTCGTAGTTCTCCTCCGTCGCCCGCGCGCAGGCGAGTTCAGCCGCCTTGATCTCATGGATCTTGCGGAGCTCCACCGTCTCGTAGATCACGATCGGGTCGAGTGGCACGCCGGCACGTGCGAAGAGTGCGATCGCCTCGACGCTCGCCTCCGTCGTCGTCAGATAGATACCCGACTTCGCCCGGCGCTCCACGATGCGCATGGCTTCGAGGATTGCCAGAGCCTCCCGAAGCTGCCCTCGGCTAACGGCGAAGTGCTCGGCGAGCTCTCGCTCCGATGGCGTTCGCCCGTTGCTGCTCGAAGTCGTAAATAGATGGGCCGCTAGATCGGAAAGCAGATTGTTTTCTTTCATGGTTACAGTCTTTGCGCGTGAGTCTCCAGGACGCGTTCGTTTATCGTAAATCCCAGGCCGGGTTTATCAGGAATCTCCATCATCCCGTCTCTCACAGCCACGGTCTCCTCGACGAGGTCGTGGATCATCGGGTTCGCGCCAACCGAATATTCCACGACAAAACTTGCCGGAGAGGCCGCGCAGATGTGCAGGCCCGAGAAGAAACATGGGGCACCGGCCCACAAATGCGGGGCAAAACGGAGATTGAAGGCACTGGCGATCACACCAATGCGCATGGCTTCCGTGATGCCGCCGCAGAACGCCGGGTCGGGCTGGAAAATATCGACCGAGCGCAGCACCGCAAGGTCGCGGAAGGCGAAACGAGTGGCCTCGCTCTCGCCGGCCGCGATCGGCACCTTTCCGGCGGCGCGCACTTCCGCCATGCCGGCCTTATCGTCTGCGATCACCGGCTCCTCGAACCAGGCGAGATCGCAATCCTGGACGAGATGAATGAAACGTTTCGCGTCTGCAACCGTATAGGTGCCATGCGCATCGACCATGATATCCACCGAGGGGCCCAGCGCCTTGCGGGCAGCACGCACACGGGCGGCCGAGACATTCGGCGCGCCGTCCATTGCGCCGACCCTCATCTTGACCGCCTTGAAACCGCCATTGGCAATGTAGGACTGCAGCTGACCGCCGATCTTTTCGGCGCTTTCCCAGCCGCCGGAAGCATAAGCAGGCAACCGGTCCGCCTTGCGCCCGCCGAGAAGCTTCCATACCGGCACGCCCAGCGATTTGCCAAGAATGTCCCACAATGCGATGTCGACCGCACTGATCGCGGCAATGGAGAGGCCCCGGCGCGAGAGTTCCGGCATCGCATGACCCGACATCGCCGCCGTTTCGTGGCGCACGCCGTTGTAGAGCATCTCCCAGATTGCGGAGATATCGGCGGGGTCGCGACCAACGAGCTTCGGCCCCACCTCATGGTTGAGCATGTGCACGAGCGCGCCGTAAGTACCCGCGCTGCCCGCAGCATTCTTGCCCTCACCCCACCCCACGATCCCGTCATCTGTCTCTATCCGCAGGATCGCCGCGTCGAAGGTTGTCAGGCGCCCGAAATCGCTGCGATGCTGCCGACTTGCTTCGATGGGTATGCGAACCCACCAGGCTTGGACGGTCTTAATACGCATTTCGCCTCCCCAACCTCGCGGCGCGCGCCGGCCGCAGGGCATGCTCGGGACCGGTCCTCACTTGATCAGCGGCAGGATGGTCTCGGCGGTGATCCGCATCTGGTCATCGTAGAACTTCTCGGTCAGCAGGCTCGATCCGTGGTCCTGGATGAACTTGAGCTGCTCGGGCGGGATATCGACCGGGTTGCGTTCGACCATGTCGGGATATTTCGCCGCCGGCGTGCGATCGACCGGAGCCACGAACTCATTGGTGAGCGCGCCGTCGTATCCGATCTCTTTCAGAGTGGCGACGATCTTCGGCCAGTCGAGATGGCCAAGACCTGCCGCAAAGCGGTTGTTATCAGCCACATGGAAATCGAAAAGTCGGTTTCCGGCGAGCCTGATCGCGTCGTATATGTTCTCCTCCTCGATGTTGAGGTGAAAGGCGTCAAGGCAAACGCCGCAGCCGGGATCAACTGCATCGGCTAGCGCAAGCGCTTGGGCGGCACGGTTGAAGAGATAAGTCTCGAACCGGTTGAGCGGCTCAATTGCCAGCCGGACGCCGTTTTTTTGGGCGTGGGCGAAGCACTCCTTGGTCGCATCCACGACCCACTTCCATTCCTCCTCCTCGGTACCATCCGGAACGACCTTGCCGACGGTCGCCGGGACAAGGGTGACGATCTCGCCTTCGAGTTCACTCACCATCGTTATGACGCTCTTCACGTAATCCACCGACTTTGCGCGCTGACCCTCGTCCTTGGCTGCGAGGTTGCGCTCGCCGAGCGTCAGCGTCACCGCGCCCCAGCAGCGAATGCCGTGTTCCTTGAGCAGCGCGCGAGTGTCCTTGATGTCGTACTGGGCCGGCTCGCCGGAAATCTCGATGCTCTCGTAGCCGTACTTCTTGATGCGCTTCAGCGTGACGGCGAGAGGCTCCGCCCGCATCCAGTTGTGCGTCGAAAGGTGCATGAACGTCCTCCCAGACTAGTGTTACTACCGAGTCATTCAAGGCGGTGCGCGGCACCTCCTCCACTTCGACCGAAACCAATTCTGGTTCGGCCAAATTACCCTTGTCAAAGCTCTATCCCAAATTATAACTGGCGGCAAGACGGCCTGCGTCGCCCCAGTATTTCATGCGGTTATAGGCGTATCTCGCCCGCTTCGCTTTGAGATCAATGACGTCGTCACCTTGACCAAATCGCCACATTTGGTATTACCAGATCGCGGCGGGTACAGGGAGAGGTTTACCGTGGCAGCCAACGCCGGAAGGGGGAACGATGAAGATCGGTATGTGCATGTTTCTTTGGACGACGAGCGTCGGCCGGAAACATGAAAAGCTCCTCCGGGACATTAAGGCGACCGGCTTCGACGGGGTAGAGATTCCGATCTTCGAGGGCACTCCGGACGACTACCGCCGCCTCGGCGCATTGCTCGATGGCATAGGTCTCGAGCGCACTGCCGTGTCTGCCATGAGCGACCCTTCCATGAACCTGATTTCGCCTGACACGGCGACACGCAAGCGCGGCATCGCCTACATGCAATGGGCTATCGACTGCGCCGCCGCCCTCGGCGCGCTGACGCTGAGCGGACCCCTGCATTCTACGCTGGGCCAGTTCTCCGGCACCGGACCCACCGCCGCGGAACTGAGGCGGTCCATTTCCTCGCAGCGCACGATCGGCGATCATGCCGCTGAGCGCGGCGTCACCGTTGCGCTCGAGGCGCTGAATCGCTTCGAATGTTATCTCGTTAATACGATGGACGACCTCGCCGCCCATGTCGACGCAATTGGGCATCCGAATATTCGGGCCATGTACGACACCTTCCACAGCAATATCGAGGAAGCCGATCCCGTGGGAGCCTTCACCCGCAACGCGGACCGCATCGTTCACGTGCACATCTCGGAGAACGACCGCGGGGTACCGGGCCGTGGCAACATTCCATGGCCGGAGACCTTCAAGGCGATCCGCGCGAGCGGCTATGACGGCTGGCTGACAATCGAGGCCTTCGGTCGCGCATTGAAAGACCTTGCCGCCGCAACGAAGGTCTGGCGCGATTTCTTCGAAGCGCCCGACGCGGTCTATCGCGAAGGATACCGTCACATCCGGAACGGATGGCAGGCAGCGGCATGACAGGCCGGGACTCCCGGCCGAAATCGTAGAAACGCCAATTGGAATAGACCCTGTGCGCCGCTCACCAAAGCCTCGCACATTTTCCTGCGCTTAAGGCGGAGGTACCGACCCCTACGTCGCCACAGAGGTGGGCCGGACAAACAGATTGAGGCCGCCGCCGTCAACGAGCCTGTAGTCGGAAATTTTGGAGAAGCTAGTGGCGGACAGAGAGGGATTCGAACCCTCGATACGCTTTCACGTATACACGCGTTCCAGGCGTGCGCCTTCAACCACTCGGCCACCTGTCCATCCTTGCAGCCGGTGGTCGATCCGGCCGGATGGGAGAAGCGAAGCTCCTCCGCGTCGCCGGCAAAACCGGCAGACGGGCGCGATATATACTGATGATGCGCGCGGGATCAACTGGTTTCTGACAGATTGTTGACATGTCTTTGAAAACGCGCCGGGCCCGCCGGCATTGCGCCCGACCGCGGATGCGCCTATCTCCCTTGAGCAAGACGAGGAAGATGTGAAGGCGGCTTCGCGCGACGCGTAGGCGAGGAGGACGGATGCGGGTACTCATCAGATTTGCAAGCCTTCTCGCGCTCGCGGCCGCCGTGCTTGCGGGCACCGTCGACTCGATCCAGTCGGTTGCTGCCTCCGAGCCCGTCATGACTTCGCTTTCCGACGGGATCGCGGCGCTCGGCCCGGATGCGCTCAACTGGATTCAATCGCTGCAGCGCACAGATGCCGGGCCCGCCGTTTGGCTGACTGCGCTGCATTGGCTCTTCCTGCAGCCGGCCTTTGCCGTATTCCTCACCATCGCCCTCCTCCTGTGGATGGCGGGCTACAGGAAGAAACCGGCCGCCGGGCGCTTTGCCGCCTGACGAGCGAACCCGAGCTTCATCGCTTCCGGCGTAGGAAAGGAGCCGCGGATGTTTCTGATCGACATGTTCAACAAGAAGACCATCCTGCCCGACGCCGCGACCGCCCTGCGCGGGCGCGAGGAGGCGATCCCGACGGCGACGACGCATTTCGTCTCCGGCCGTCCGCTCCAAGACCCCTATCCCGAGGGCATGAAGAAGGTGCTGTTCGGCATGGGCTGCTTCTGGGGCGCCGAACGCCTGCTCTGGCAGATCCCCGGCGTCTATGTGACCGCCGTCGGCTATTCCGGCGGGCTCACGCCGAACCCGACCTACCAGGAGACGACGACGGGGCTAACGGGCCACGCCGAGGTGGTGCTGGTGGTCTATGATCCCGCCAAAGTCTCCCTCCAGCGCCTGCTCAAGACCTTCTTCGAGGAGCACGATCCGACCCAGGGCATGCGCCAGGGCAACGACATCGGCACGACCTATCGCTCGGCGATCTATGTCTATGACGAGGGACAGCTCGCCGAGGCGAGCGCCGCACGCAACGTCTATCAGAAGGCGCTGAAAGCCTTCGATCATGACCGGGCGATCACGACCGAAATCGCGATGGCCGGGCCGTTCTATTTCGCCGAGGACTACCATCAGCAATATCTCGCCAAGAACCCGGACGGCTATTGCGGTCTCAGCGGTAGCGGCGTCAGTTGCCCGATCGGCGCGTGACCTTCGCGCCGCGGGCCGAAACCGGGGCGCGGCCCCCCCCTTCTCAACTTCCGGCCGCTTTGCCGGCTCTTGCGCTCCAGCGCTGCGCGTCCGATCAGACGCGCACAGATCGCCGTAGCTCTTTGAATCGCTGCATGATTCGCTCCTCGAACCGATTGCGATTCAAGCAATCGCCGCGGCCGGGCGGCGTTTTTACCATCTGAAAAATTTTGAGTGTTTTTTTGCCGAAGGCGTGCAAGGATGCGCCCACCCAAGCCTTAAAGAGGGGCGGGTTCCGCCGATCGGGCCCCATATGGGGCCGGCGGAAGACCCGAAAACATCAATAGCGACAACAGGGCTGCACAATGAAGAAAACCATTCTCGGTCTCTTTGCTTTCTCGATGATGTCTGCGACGGCACTTGCCGCGGACATCAAGCCGGCGATCATCTACGACCTCGGCGGCAAATTCGACAAATCCTTCAACGAAGCGGCCTATAACGGCGCCGAAAAGTTTAAGACCGAAACCGGCATCGAATACCGCGAATTCGAGATCGCCAACGACGCCCAGCGTGAGCAGGCGCTGCGCCGTTTCGCCAGCGACGGCAACAGCCCGATCGTCATGGCCGGCTTCAACTGGGCGGCATCGCTCGAGAAGATCGCCGCGGAATATCCGGATACGAAATTCGCGATCATCGACATGGTGGTCGAAAAGCCGAACGTCAAATCGATCGTCTTCAAAGAGCAGGAAGGCTCCTATCTCGTCGGCGTTCTTGCCGGTCTCGCCTCCAAGTCCAAGACCGTCGGCTTCGTCGGCGGCATGGACATTCCGCTGATCCACAAGTTCGCCTGCGGCTATGTCGGTGGCGCCAAGTCGACCGGCGAGAACGTCAAGGTGCTCGAGGCCTATACGGGTACGACGCCGGACGCCTGGAATGACCCGGTCAAGGGCGGCGAAATCGCGAAGTCGCAGATCGACCAGGGTGCCGACGTCGTCTACCACGCCGCCGGCGGTACCGGCGTCGGTGTGCTGCAGGCGGCAGCGGATGCCGGAAAGCTCGGCATCGGCGTCGACTCCAACCAGAACATGCTGCAGCCGGGCAAGGTGCTGACCTCGATGCTGAAGCGCGTCGACGTCGCGGTCTACGACTCTTTCAAGGCGGCCAAGGACGACAAGTTCGAATTCGGCGTCTCCAATCTCGGCCTCAAGGAAGACGGCGTCGGCTACGCGCTCGACGAGCACAACAAGGCTCTGATCACGCCGGAAATGCTGGATGCGGTCGAGAAGGTGAAAGCGGAAATCATCGCCGGCAAGGTCCAGGTGCATGACTACATGACCGACGAGACCTGCCCGTACTGATCCTCTTTCGAGGGGTGCCACACCGCCGGTTCACCCGAACCGGCGGTTTTTTGTTGGGAATTTCAGTAGTGTGGCGGCCGCGTCACCGGGATCGCGTCGCGCGCCTGCTCTTCGAGGCTCAAGAAGCGCTCCGTCAGCCGATCGAGCTTTGCACGCGTCTGCTCGACCACCTTCCACTGTTCGGCGAGCTGATCCGAAAGCTCTTCGATGGTCTTGGCCTGATGGGCCACCGTCTCCTCCAGACGGGTAATCCGGTCCTCTGCCTCGCTCATCATGCTTCTCCATCCGCCAGGTTCAAACTTGCGCGCAGGATGTCCACGCTCGATCGGGTGTCAAGCGTTCATTAACTCCGAAGCGTGAGCGGGGCGACATTGGCGAAACCCGGATCGCGCGCGGAAAGCATCTTGTGCAGGTGCACCATCATGCCGGCAGCGAAAAGCGGCGTCAGCAGGTTGAGCAGAGGTATGGCGAGGAAGGCCGTCAGGACGAGGCCGGCGAGAAATACCGTCGCACGATGTTTGACGCGGAAGAGCCGGGCCTCAGCCGGCGGGCGATGGCGCATGGCGGCGAACTCGAAGAATTCGCGCCCGAGCAGATAGCCGTTGACGAGGAAAAAGGCGACGAGATTGACCCCCGGCACAAGCAGCAGCATGAGAGCGACGATGTTGCCGATAATGACGACGCCCAGGAATTTTACCGAGCTTACCATCGCCTCGGCGAGCGGCAGCGGCGTTCCGGGTGTCTCACCGGGATAGTCGCGCTTCTCCACCACCTCGGCAACGTCGTCGAGGAAGAAGCCGGCGATCAGCGCCGTTACCGGCGCGAGCAGCAGCGCCAGAGCGAGTGCAAGGCCGAGGCTTGCGAAGATACCGACAACGAAGGTCAGCCATCCGGCCCAATCCGGCGTGCCGGGCATCAGCGCGTCTATCCACGGCAGCGCCAGCCAGGCGAAGAGCTCACGGATCACAAACCACAGTGCGACGAGCGCAAGCAATGTGAGCCCGATGACCTTCCAGAAGACCGTGCGGGTCTCCGCCGCGAAGAGATTGGCGAAGGCAAGCCGCGCCGCGTCGAGAATCATGATCGATCTCCATAGGACAAGTGGGATCGATGTAGGCAGCCGCACCGGCGTCGGCAAGACACTTGCGTCGAGCGCTCTCGCTGTGCACCTAAGGCGCGTCGCGTTAATCGACTTCATGGGACGCGCTCAGGTCGTTTTCGTGCATGTCGTTGTCCCAAAACCGCTGCACTGTTTGGGCGATATGCATTAACGGATCTCTCCGCCAAGCGTAGCCGATCAAGGAAGGACGCACGACGCTGTAGAATCAACGGGCCGGCGCTGGCAAACACCATGCACGGCGATATGCTAAACGGAACAAGTCAGGTCCGTCGCGGCGGACCGTAGACAGCCAAGGGGGAAGCCATGACCCACCACAAGACGCTTGCGAGCCTTGCCGTCCTCGTACAATCGGGGCAATTGGATCCGGTCGCACTCGCCGAGGATACGCTGACACGCATCGAAAGCCATTCGGATCAGGCGATCTTCGTCGGGCTCACGCGCGAACGGGCGACACGGGAAGCAGAGGCCGCTTCCGCGCGCATCAAGGCCGGCCGTTCGCTGGGCCTTCTCGACGGCCTGCCCGTAGCTTGGAAGGATCTCTTCGATCTTGCCGGCGGCGTCACGACCGCCGGCTCCATCGTCCTCAAGGACAGTCCGCCGGCCGCGGCCGATGCGGCGGTCGTCGCGGCGCTCAGCGGTGCCGGCATGGTTAGCGTCGGGCGCACCAATATGAGCGAATTCGCCTTCTCCGGCCTCGGCATCAACCCGCATTACGGCACGCCCCGCAATCCGGCCTCTACCGACATTCATCGCATTCCCGGCGGCTCCTCCTCGGGCTCCGCTGCAGCGGTCGCCGCAGGTCTTGTACCGCTCGCGATCGGCACTGACACGGGCGGATCGGTCCGCATCCCGGCTGCGATGACCGGCATCGTCGGCTATAAGGCAACGCGTGGGCGCTATGCGATGAGGGGCGTTTTCCCGCTCGCCGAAAGTCTCGATTCACTTGGCCCCCTTTGCCATACGGTGCAGGACGCCGTCTGGGCGGATGCGGCCATGCATGGACTGACCGCGCCGGTGATCCGCCGCGCGGAAATCGCCGATCTCTCCATCGTCGTTCCGGAGACCATCGTCTTCGACGAGGCCGAGCCGGAAGTCGTTACGGCCTTCGAGCAAGCGATCAAGCGGCTCGAGGCGGCGGGGGCGAAGATCAGGCGCCAGGCTTTCCCGAGCTTTTCCGAAATCTTCGAGCTGATGGCGCGCCACGGCGCACTGGTGAACGCGGAAGCCTATGCGCTTCATCGGGACCGCCTCGCCGGCCCCGAAGCGGCGCGCATGGACCACCGTGTCGTCGCCCGCACGCGCCTCGGCGAAAAGATCACGGTGAGCGACTACATCGCGCTTCTCGACGCCCGCGACCGGCTGATCCATGAAACCGTCGAAGGCCTCAAGGCCGGCGAGTTGGTCGCGCATCCGACCGTGCCGCATGTGGCGCCGCCGATCGATCCGCTGCTTGCTGACGACGATCTCTTCTTCAAGGTGAACGCCAGGACGCTGCGCAACACCTCGATCGGCAATTTCCTGGATTTCTGCGGCGTTTCCATCCCCTGCGGCTCGGGGGCGGCTGGAATGCCGGTCGGCTTTCTCCTATCAGCGCCGCACCACCAGGACGACCGGCTGCTTTCCGCAGCACTGGCCGCTGAAGCGATCATCCGGGGTGAGGCATGATCGTCTGCTTCGACATCGGCGGCTCGGCGATAAAGGGCGCGATCACCCATTCGCCGGAGCGGATCTTCCCGCTTCCCCGCCGCACGACGCCGCTCACCGATTTTCGCCGCTTCGTCGAGACGATGGAGGCGGTGCTCGACGAAGCGGGCGGACTGCCCGACGGAATCGCGATCTCGATTACCGGCGTCATCGACCCCGAAACGCGGCGGATCAAATGCGCCAATATCCCCTGCATCGACGGACGTGAACTGGCGGCGGAGCTCGAGGCGGCGCTGCACCTCCCGGTCAAGATCGCCAATGATGCCGATTGTTTCGCGCTTGCCGAAGCCGGCATCGGCGCCGGACGCGGCCACCGCATCGTCTTCGGCGCGATCCTTGGCACCGGCGTCGGTGGCGGCCTGGTGGTCGACGGCAAGCTGATAAACGCCGACGGCGGCTTTGCCGGCGAATGGGGACATGGGCCCGCCGTCGCATCGGAGGGGGGACATCCGCCGATCGCCATACCGGCCTATCCCTGCGGCTGCGGGCAAAGCCGCTGCGTCGACACCGTCGGCGGCGCGCGTGGGCTTGAAAGGCTGCATGAGACGATCCATGGCAAGACGCTCTCGAGCCAGGAAATCATTGCCGCCTGGCAGGACGGGGACGCGGCCGCGGCGCGGTCGATCGACGTCTTTGTCGACCTCTTAAGTTCGCCGCTGGCTTTGGTGATCAACATAACCGGCGCGACAATCGTGCCGGTCGGAGGCGGCCTCTCGAATTCCGAGGCACTCATCGCCGAAATCGATCGGACCGTGCGGACCCGAATCCTCCGCGGTTTCGACGGGCCGCTGGTGGTCAGCGGCGAGTGCCGGGTGGAGCCGGGCCTGATCGGGGCCGCCCTGCTCGGCTTCGGAGGGAAGGCATCGTGAGCGGCATCCTGCTCGAGGTCTGCGTCGACGATGCGCAAGGATTGGCGGCGGCGATCGAAGGCGGCGCCGACCGGATCGAACTCTGTTCGGCGCTTGCCGTCGGAGGCCTCACTCCGAGCGCCGGGCTGATGGCGCTCGCCGGCCCGCCGCCGGTGCCGGTCTATGCGATGATCCGTCCCCGCCCCGGCGATTTCGTCTATGGCGCGGCCGATCTCGATATGATGCGCCGCGACATTGATGCGGCGCGCGCCGCGGGCCTCGCCGGCGTGGTACTAGGGGCCTCACGCTCGGATGGCCGGCTCGATGCGCGGATGCTCACGAAGCTCACCGGCCACGCCGCTGGACTTGGCCTTACGCTGCATCGCGCCTTCGATCTGGTGCCCGATTTCGCCGAGGCGATCGAGATCGCGGCGGAGCTCGGCTTCGAGCGCGTCCTGACCTCGGGCGGCGCGAAAACCGCGCCGGAAGCGGTCGACACGCTGGCGCGGCTCGTCGAATTGGCGGCGGGACGTGTTTCCATCATGCCAGGCTCAGGCGTCAGCCTCAGCAGCATCGACGCGCTGCTGCCGAGGCTTGCGATCACGGAGGTGCATTCGTCCTGCTCTGTTGGTGAGCCGACTCGAAACCGGCGCCTGATGGAGATGGGCTTCGCCACAGCGGAGCGGCGCGTCACGAATGCGGCGACGATCCGGGCGATGCGGACGCGCCTCGACGCGTTGACGACGAAGCCTTAGGCGGAGAAAACGACGTCTCCGCCGATCCAGGTCGACTTCATGCCGAGCTCGGGTGTGAGCAGCACGAAATCGGCGTCGGCCCCGGGCAGGAGCCGGCCCTTGTGCGAGGCTATGCCCATAGCGTCGGCCGGATAGGCGGATGCCATGCGGATCGCCTCCTCGATCGTCAGGCCGAGCTTCTCATGTACGAAGCGGACCGAGGAGAGCATGTCGATGTCGGCTCCGGCGAGCGTGCCGTCGGCGAGCGTCAGCCGCCCGCCCTGGCGAAGGATTTCGCGGCCGTTCAGGAAGAATCTGGTCTGATCGGTGCCGATCGGCGACATCGCATCGGTGACGAGGAATATCTGCCCCGGGCCCTTTTTGCCGCGCAGCGCGATGCCCATCGCAGCCGGAGCGACATGGAAGCCATCGGCGATCAGGCCGGCATGCAAGGCTCCGGTCGCGAGCGCCGCGCCGACCAAACCCGGTTCGCGATGGCCGAGTCCGCTCATCGCGTTGAAGAGATGCGTGACGGTTCGGGCGCCTGCCTTGGCGTAGGCGCAGGCCGTATCGAACCCGGCATCCGTATGGCCGAGGCTGACGACGACGCCGGCATCGGCGAGCGCTTTCACCTGCTCCCTCGTCGCATTTTCCGGGGCGACCGTAACCATCAGGCAGCCGAGCGCCTTGGCGCAGGCGAGCATCTCGGCGAGATCGTCATCCTCCATCGGCCGGATCAGAGACGGATCGTGAGCTCCCTTGCGCGCGACGGAGAGATGCGGACCTTCTAGATGCAGCCCCAGGAAACCGGGCACCGCCGCGGCCCTCGCCTCGAGACCCGCCTCAATGGCCGCGGTCCTGACCTCGCGCGTGTCGGTGATCAGCGTCGGCAGCAGCGCGGTGGTGCCGAACTTCGCATGCGCCGCGCAGACCTGCCGGATGCAGTCGAGCGTCGGCTGCTCATTCAAAAGTGCGCCGCCGCCGCCGTTCACCTGCAGATCGATGAAACCCGGCACGAGCAGCAGGCCACGGGCATCGATGATCTCTCCCCCGGCCGCGGCACTACTGGCTGGAACGATCGCTTTGACATGCCCGGCCTCGATGACGAGGGCGGCACCGTCATGCCAGTCGATACCGTCGAAAATTCGCGCTCCGGTGATCGTCTTTCTCGCAGTCATCGTGTCTCCGTAACCTTTTTGAGGCTCGCCGGCGCATCGGGGTCGAGCCCGCGCGAACGCGACCAGGCTTCGACGAAGCCATAGAACGGCAGGATCAACGTCAGCGCGTCGGTGAGCGGATGACCGGTCTCGACGAAGGGCAGGCGCTTTGCCGTTTTCGCCCGTGCGGAGGTCACGTGCACGACGGCGCCCTTGGCGCTCATGCCGTCGGCGATGTCGGCGACCGAAGCCTCGGCCGCATCGCGAGCGGCAAGAACCAGCACCGGAAAGCGGGGGCCAACGAGCGCCACCGGTCCGTGCAGCACTTCCGCCGCGGAATAGGCCTCGGCATGCATGCCCGACGTCTCCTTGAACTTCAGCGCCGCCTCACTGGCGATCGCGAGCGCCGGGCCACGGCCCAGCACGTAGAGCGATTCCGCTTCGCCGAGATCGGCGGCGAAATCCTGCCAGTCGAGCTTCACAGCCCTGGCGAAATGGTTCGGCAGCTCCGCGACAGCGCGCTTCAGGCTTGCGTCGCCGGTCCATTCGCCGAGGACGGCAAGACCCGCGACGATGGAGTTAACATAGGACTTGGTCGCCGCCACGGCAATTTCTGGGCCGGCGAGAATATCGAGCGGATGGGTGCAGGCTTCCGCGATCGGCGAGGGAACCGTGTTCGTCAGTGCGATCGACACGGCACCTGCGCGCGTCGCGGCTTCCGCCATGGCGACAATGTCCGGGCTCTTGCCGGATTGCGAGATCGCGATCGCCGCGGCGCCGCCGAGCCGCAGATCGGCACCATAGATCGAGGCAAGGGACGGGCCGAGCGAGGCGACGGGACGGCCGGCCGTGAGCTCGATCGCATATTTCAGGAACAGGGCGGCGTGATCGGAGGAGCCGCGGGCGATCGTCACCAGAAAGGCAGGATCCTTGGCCTTGAGCGCGCCGCCGGCAGCAGCGAGCGCGGCGCCCGAGCGGTCCAGCAACCTGGCGGCGGCCTCGGGGATCTCGTCGATTTCTCGCCGCATATTGGTCTGCATCGTCATGTCCTTTCCTTGAGAGCCTACAGCGCCGTGCGTCTTTTCAGACGCACAAAGGACGCTGTAGCACTTTGAATGGCTGCATGTTTTTGTCCTTAAATCGGGTACGATTTAAGGAAACATGCAGTAAGCCTCAGCTTTCCGGGATCGTCAGCTCCGCGACGAAATCATAGGTGTCGCCCCGGTAGAGCGAACGGGTGAATTCGACCACGCGTCCCGATGCGAGATAGGAGACGCGCTCGATCGAAAGGCCGGCGGCGCCGACGGGAACGCCGAGCATCGAAGCATCCGGGTCCTTGATGTTGCAGGCGGAGATGCGCTGCACGGCACGGACCGGCCGGGCATGCTTCTTTTCGAGCGCGGCATAGAGAGATGAGGTCACGGCGAGCGGATCGGGGACGAATTCCGCCGAGACGCAGGCGCGCTCGATCGCAAGCGGCATATCGTCTGCGATGCGCAAGCGGCCGAGGCGGGCGACCAGCGCGTCGGCCGCAAGGCCGAGCGTCATCATCTCGTCGGGCGAGGGATGGAAGAGCCCCCGTTCCAGCCACTCCGCCCGGGTGTTGAGGCCGCGCCGGGCCATGTCCTCGGTAAACGAGGTGAGCCGCGAGAGCGACTGTTCGACGCGCGAGACCGGCCGGACGACGAAGGTGCCGGAGCCGTGCCGGCGCACCAGCAGCCCGTCGCGCACGAGGTCATCCACGGCTTTGCGCACGGTCACGCGGCTGACATTGGCGTAGTCGGCGAGGTCCCTCTCCGGCGGCAACGCATCGCCATGATTGAGCTTGCCCGAGAGGATCGCCTCTTCGAGCGACTGCCTGAGTTTGAGATAGAGCGGGCCCGCGCCGCCCGACTGCAGACCCTCGAGCGGCAGGATGGCGGCAAGCTGCTGGTTCATGCAGAGACCTCCGGCCGGGACCCGAAGCGGGCGGCAGCGAGCGCGACGGCACCGGTCAGAGCATCGGCCTCCGCCTCGACGAAAAGCGGTTGGTGCCGCTCGGCAAGCCAGCGGCGATAGAGCGGCGCGAGCCCGCCGAGCAGGCAGATCGTCCGGCTCCCCCTGGAGACCACCACGTCGAGCGCCTCGTCCACCGTGGTCGCAGCTGCCTTGATGAGGCGCAGCGCCACCGGATCGCCACGCTCGGCGTGGTCGAAGACGCGCGGCGCATAGCGCCCGAACTCGCCGGGCTTGGCTAGGCGCGCGAAATCGACGACGTCGCGCGGATCGTTGTTGAACTCGGAAAGCACGGAATCCGTCACGGCCGAACCCTCATGGATGCCGTCATAGGAGAGCAGGCTTTCCTGCAGGAGGGCATGGCCGATGCGCGCGCCGCTGCCATGATCGCCGATCGTGAAACCCCAACCACCGATATAGCTGACCGCATCTCCTTCGCGGGCGATATAAATGGTGCCGGTTCCGAGGATCGCGACCGCCCCGTCCTTATCGCCTAGGGCGCCTTGAAGGGCGATCAGCCCATCGGATTCGATGTCCGCGACGGCGAAGGGAAGCCGCCTTTTCACGTAATGAACGGCGTCACCGACGTTGTGGCCGGCCACGCCGAGAATGGCGCGCGATGCCGTGATGCCGGCCGGATCGAGCCCCGCATCCTCGAAGGCCGCGCGCGCCGCATCGGTGATATTCTGCAGCGCCGTTTCGGGATCGGTGAGAATATTAGCGGCGCCCGCTTTTCCGCGGCCAAGGATGCGACCGTCCGGGAGCGCAACGGCTGCGCGGCAGCTCGTTCCGCCACCATCGATTCCGATCAGGTAAAACGTCATGGACACCTCCGTCCCCCAAGATACCAAAAAAATACCATTAACCAAGCGCCATTTCGAACAAAGATACCAGATTCGCGTTAAATCTTTGATTTTCTCCCGTAAATTTCACCCATCGGTGTTTTCTGACCTCAAAAGTTAAATTTCTCCTAGACAAGTGGTATTTTTTTGGCATTAATTCCCGAAGAGGAGAACGTTGTCATGCCCGCAGCCAAGACCGAAGAGCGCCACGACAATTCCAAGGGCCTGGATGTGATGCATCCGGCGCTGGCCCTCCGCCTGCTTGCCTCCGGCCAGCAGGCCGCGGCGAAATCCGTCGATCAGGCGATCGAGCCTATTGCCGCGGCGGCCGCACTTTCCGCGGAAGTTCTTGCCGCCGGCGGGCGGCTTGCCTATGCCGGGGCCGGAAGCTCGGGCCTGATGGCCATGGCCGACGCGCTCGAACTGCCCGGCACCTATGGCATCCCGAAAGAACAGATCGCCATACTGCTTGCCGGGGGCGCTCGGAGCCTCGCCGATCTTGCCGGCGGCTACGAGGACGACATGGAGCTTGCGCGCGCCGACGTGCGTGACGCCGGCATTGGAGCCGGCGACTGCCTGATCTCCGTCTCCGCCAGCGGCTCCACTCCCTACGCGCTCGCCGCCGCCGACGAAGCCAAGAAGCGCGGCGCGAAGATCATTGCCATGGCGAACAATGCCGGCGCGGCTCTCTTCAACGGCGCCGACGTCGCGATCCTCCTGCAAACGCCGCCGGAGGTGGTGTCCGGCTCGACGCGCATGGGCGCGGGAACCGCGCAGAAGATCGCCTTCAACATGTTTTCGACGCTGGTCGGCATTCATCTCGGCCATGTGCTCGACGGCCACATGGTCAACCTGCGCGCCGACAACATCAAGCTGCGCGGCCGTGCAATCCGGATCGTCTCGGATGTGACCGGCGTCGGCGCGGCCGAGGCCGGCCGGCTGATCAGCCTCGCCTCCGGCTCGGTCAAGGTCGCGATCCTGCTCGCCTCCGGGGCGAGGGACGTAGCGGAGGCCGAAGCGGCACTTCAAAATGCCAAACAGAATTTGCGCCGGGCGATGGCGATCGTCTCGCACGAATGAAACCGGGATCCAAACCGCGCCGTGACGGCGCTTATAAGAGGGAGAACCTGAATGACCCGCACAACAATGAAAGGCTTGCTGCTCGCATCGAGCATTCTCGGCTCGGCCGGGCTTGCTGTGGCGCAGGACGTGACGCTGACGATCGAGAGCTGGCGCAATGACGACCTGGCGATCTGGCAGGAAAAGCTGATCCCGGCCTTCGAGGCGAAGAACCCCGGCATCAAGGTGGTCTTCTCGCCGTCCGCCCCGACCGAATACAACGCCGCCTTGAACGCCAAGCTCGACGCGGGCTCCGCAGGCGACCTCATCACCTGCCGCCCGTTCGACCCTTCGCTCGAAGTCTACAACAGGAAGCATCTCGCCGACCTGACCGGCCTGCCGGGCATGGAGAACTTCTCCGACGTCGCCAAGGCCGCCTGGACGACGGATGACGGCAAGACAACCTTCTGCGTGCCGATGGCATCGGTCATCCACGGCTTCATCTACAACAAGGATGCCTTCGACCAGCTCGGCATTTCCGTGCCGACGACCGAGGAGGAATTCTTCGCCGCACTCGACAAGATCAAGGCGGACGGCAACTACATTCCGATGGCGATGGGCACGAAGGACCTCTGGGAAGCCGCGACCATGGGCTACCAGAACATCGGCCCGAACTACTGGAAGGGCGAGGAAGGCCGCCTCGCGCTCATCAAGGGCGAGCAGAAGCTGACCGACGAACCCTGGGTCGAGCCGTACCGCGTGCTCGCCAAGTGGAAGGATTATCTCGGCGACGGTTTCGAGGCGCAGACCTATCCGGACAGCCAGAACCTCTTCACGCTCGGCCGCGCCGCGATCTACCCGGCGGGCTCCTGGGAAATCTCCGGCTTCAACACCCAGGCCCAGTTCAAGATGGGCGCCTTCCCGCCACCGGTGAAGAAAGCCGGCGACACCTGCTACATCTCCGACCACAACGACATCGGCATCGGCCTCAATGCCAAGAGCCCGAACGCGGAGGCGGCCAAGACCTTCCTCAGCTGGGTGGCTTCGCCGGAATTCGCGGAGATCTACGCGAATGCGCTCCCCGGCTTCTTCAGCCTGAACTCGACCGCCGTGAAGATGACCGATCCGCTCGCCCAGGAATTCGTCTCCTGGCGTGAGAAGTGCAAGTCGACGATCCGTTCGACCTATCAGATCCTGTCGCGCGGCACGCCGAACCTCGAAAACGAAGCCTGGGTAGCAGCGGCCAATGTCATCAACGGCACCCAGACGCCGGAAGACGCTGCCAAGAAGCTGCAGGAAGGCCTCGATAGCTGGTACAAGCCGGCTAAGTAAACTTGTAGGGGCGTGTGGCCACAGCCGCGCGCCCCTGTTGCTCCCTGCGCAGGAATTAATCTTCGCGCGGGCACAACGCCGCAGCTTGTGCTTGGATGCGCGAGCGACCGGAAAGTTGGCGAGGCCGACTTCTCCGCGCCCGCAGCGGCGTATCAGCCGAGGCGCGCGACAGGAAACGCGCCCCATTTCGAGCGACATCGAGGCTGCGCAAGCGCCAGCCGGTTAGAACGGGCCAGAGGCCGATGAATCCACGCGAAACCATAACGGACGTCAGTGAGCTGAAGCGCCCCCGGCGCTGGCACATCCTCGTCTTCCTGCTGCCGGCACTCGCCGTCTACACGGCGGTGATGATCCTGCCGCTGATCGAGACGCTCCGCCAGTCCTTCTACAACACGGTCGACGGCCAATACGCCTTCGTCGGCCTCGGCAATTTCAAGGTTCTCTTCGGCGACCCGCGCTGGGCGGCGGATTTCTGGAACGCGCTGAAGAACAATTTCGTCTTCTTCCTCATCCACATGGCAGTGCAGAACCCGATCGGCATTGCGCTCGCCGCCATGCTGTCGATCCCGAAGCTGCGCTTCAGCACCTTCTACCGGACGGCGATCTTCCTGCCGACGCTCTTGTCCTTCGTCATCGTCGGCTTCATCTGGAAGCTGATCCTGTCGCCTATCTGGGGTGTCGCGCCTTACCTCATGGATGTCGTCGGGCTGAAATGGCTGTTCGCGCCCTGGCTCGGGCGGCCCGACTCGGCGCTGATCGCCGTCTCCTTGATCTCGGTCTGGCAATATATCGGCATCCCGATGATGCTGATCTATGCGGCTCTCCTCAACATTCCGGACGAGGTGATCGAGGCGGCCGAACTCGACGGCGTCACCGGCTGGAGCCAGTTCTGGAAGATCAAGCTACCTTTGATACTGCCGGCCATCGGCATCGTCTCGATCCTCACCTTCGTCGGCAACTTCAATGCTTTCGACCTAATCTACACGGTGCAGGGCGCGCTCGCCGGGCCGGACGGGTCGACGGACATCCTCGGCACGCTGCTCTACCGCACCTTCTTCGGTTTCCAGCTCCAGCTCGGCGACCGGTCGATGGGCGCAACGATCGCCGCGATCATGTTCCTCATCATTCTCGCCGGCGTCTCGCTCTATCTCTTCGTCATCCAGCGCCGCATGCGCCGCTATCAGTTCTGAGGAGGATCCAAGATGTCGAAAGCACGCACCTCCCTCGTCCGGACCGGCGCGGTCCATGCCGCGCTGATCGCCTATACACTCGTGGCGCTGTTTCCGGTGTTCCTGACGATCGTCAACTCCTTCAAGAGCCGCAACGCGATCTTTCGCGAACCGCTGGCGATCCCAACGCCCGAAACCTTCAGCCTGATCGGCTATGAGACCGTACTGAAGCAGGGCGATTTCCTCGGATATTTCCAGAACAGCGTCATCGTCACCGTCGTGTCGATCGCGCTCGTGCTGCTCTTCGGCGCCATGGCCGCCTTCGCCCTTTCCGAATATCGCTTCCGCGGCAACGCCTTGATGGGGCTCTATCTCGCTCTCGGCATCATGATCCCGATCCGGCTCGGAACGGTCGCGATCCTGCAGGGCATGGTGGCGGCGAACCTCGTCAACACGCTGACGGCGCTGATCCTCGTCTATACGGCGCAGGGCCTGCCGCTCGCGGTCTTCATCCTCTCGGAGTTCATGCGCACCGTGTCGGACGACCTGAAGAACGCCGGGCGCATAGACGGGCTTTCGGAATATGCGATCTTCTTCCGGCTGGTGCTGCCGCTCATCCGCCCGGCCATGGCGACGGTCGCCGTCTTCACCATGATCCCGATCTGGAACGATCTCTGGTTCCCGCTGATCCTCGCGCCCGCGGAGACGACGAAGACGGTGACGCTCGGCTCGCAGATCTTCATCGGGCAGTTCGTCACCAACTGGAATGCGGTCCTGTCCGCACTGTCGCTGGCGATCTTCCCCGTACTCGTCCTCTACGTCATCTTCTCGCGGCAACTGATCCGCGGCATCACGGCAGGAGCGGTCAAGTGAGTCTTTCCAAAAATCCCATCCGCGTTCTCGTAGCCGGTCTCGGCAACATGGGGCGCAGCCATGCGCTCGCCTACCACGAAAATCCCGGCTTCGAGATCGCCGGCCTCGTCAACCGCTCGAAAGTCGCGCTGCCGGAGGCGTTACGCGGATACGAGATCCTCCCCTCCTTCAAGGAGGCACTTCTCGAACTCAGGCCGGAGCTCTGTTCGATCAATACCTATTCGGACAGCCACGCCGCCTATGCGGTGACGGCCATGGAGGCAGGCTGCCACGTCTTCGTCGAGAAGCCGCTGGCGACCACGGTCGCCGATGCCGAGCGGGTCGTCGCCTGCGCCCGAGCCAACGACCGCAAGCTGGTGATCGGCTATATCCTGCGCCATCACCCATCCTGGATGCGGCTGATCGCGGAAGCCCGCAAACTCGGCGGACCTTATGTCTTCCGCATGAACCTAAACCAACAGTCGAGCGGCGAGACCTGGGCGACGCACAAGTCGCTGATGCAGACGACCTCGCCGATCGTCGACTGCGGCGTCCATTATGTCGACGTCATGTGCCAGATCACCGACGCGAAACCGGTCGAGGTGCGCGGCATGGGCTTGAGGCTCTCGGACGAGATCGCGTCAGACATGTACAATTACGGGCATCTGCAGGTCGTTTTCGAGGACGGCTCGGTTGGCTGGTACGAGGCCGGCTGGGGGCCGATGATGTCGGAGACCGCCTTCTTCGTGAAGGACGTGATCTCGCCGAACGGTTCGGTGTCCATCGTCATGGATGAGAAGGCCAAGTCCGACGACATCGACGTGCACACCAAGACCGCCGTCATCCGCCTGCACAGCGCCGCGACCGGCCCGGACGGACGCTTCCTCACATCGGACGAGGACTTGACGATGGAAGGGGAACCCGGCCACCAGGAACTCTGTAACCGCGAGCAGGCCTTCGTGCTGAAGGCCATCCGCGAAGACATCGATCTCGACCGGCATATGGATGATGCGGTGCAGTCGCTGAAGATCTGCCTGGCGGCGGACGAAAGCGTGCGCATCGGCAAGCCGGTCAAGCTTTAATCAAGAGGGCAACACGTGGGATCACTGCAACTCAAATCCATCCGCAAGGCTTTCGGCACTCATGAGGTGCTGAAGGGCATCGATCTCGATGTAAACGATGGCGAGTTCGTCATCTTCGTCGGACCGTCCGGCTGCGGAAAATCGACCCTTCTGCGCACCATCGCCGGCCTCGAGGACGCGACCTCCGGCAGCGTGCAGATCGACGGCGTCGAGGTCGGCCACGTCGCCCCCGCCAAGCGCGGCATCGCCATGGTGTTTCAGTCCTATGCGCTCTATCCGCACCTGACGGTCAAGGACAATATGGGCCTGGGCTTGAAGCAGGGGGGCGCGCCCAGGGCCGAGATCGAGGAAAAGGTCGCCAAGGCAGCGGGCATGCTGTCGCTCGAACCCTATCTTGCACGCCGCCCGGCCGAGCTTTCCGGCGGCCAGCGCCAGCGCGTGGCGATCGGCCGCGCGATCGTACGCGAGCCGAAGCTCTTCCTCTTCGACGAGCCGCTTTCGAACCTCGACGCAGCGCTGCGCGTCAACACGCGACTCGAGATCGCCCGTCTGCACCGCAGCCTGAAGGCGACGATGATCTATGTCACCCATGACCAGGTCGAGGCGATGACGCTTGCCGACAAGATCGTCGTGCTCAATGCAGGGCGAATCGAGCAGGTCGGCTCGCCGATGGAACTTTACAATCGTCCCGCCAACCTCTTCGTCGCTGGCTTCATCGGCTCGCCGCAGATGAACTTCATCGAGGCGGCGAGGCTCGGCGATGGTGACGCGAAGACGATCGGCATCCGGCCGGAACACATCGGGCTCTCCCGCGACAGCGGCCAGTGGCGGGGCAAGGTGATCCATGTCGAGCACTTGGGCGCGGATACGATCGTCTATCTCGAATCCGACCAGGTCGGGCCGTTGACCGTGCGGCTCTTCGGCGAGCACCGCTACGCCGCCGACGATATCGTGCACGCGACGCCGGTGATCGGCGGCATGCACCGCTTCGACGCCGACGGCCGGGTGATCAATTCCCGTCAATGATCGCCATGAACGCTTGTTCGAGCCGTCGCGCCGCTGGCGCGCACAATGATCGAAGTGGCGCTGGCGCTGTTATTGTGCTTTTTCCACTTGCCCGCGGATCTCTCCGTCCGGGAACTTTTCCGTGTGGATGTTGAGATACCACCTTCCGGCTTGCAAATCCGCCAAGTGTTTCTCGGTGATTTCAGCGGATCCGGAAGCGAGCGCGTTCGAGACATCGACAACTGGGCCGGCATTTTCACTCGCGGCCGCCGGTCCATGAAAGTGCGCTGCCGTGGCTTCTCCGGACAAACCGCTGGAGTTCACCGTCCATGTCAATTTCTTCGTGTCAGTGTCGAAGGAAATGTTCGCCGTTCCGCGGCCGGCGCTGTCATTAGGCGGCACTTCGCTTGATCCCCTGAGGTCGGCCCTGAATTTCAATGTCTCAGCGAAACCGGGACTCGAAGCTAAGAAGACGGCTACGGCGATCCCGGCCAGGAGAGAATTGTTACGAATGGCTCTCATTAGGTATCCTCCCGAGCAGGTGTAGTGCAGATGGCCTTCAACTCCTCAGAACCAGCTTAGGTTCCGGTCAACACCTACAGCGTCGCGCCTCTTATCGCACCGTCGACGATCCGCTGTTGCACCACGGCGGAAATTAACATACATTGTTGTACGTATATTAGCTTTCCGGTATTTTAGCATCGCCAATACCGGGTCTGCTTCATCTCTCTTTTGGACCGCGCAGCGCTTGCCAGGCGCAGCGGCTGCGGACGGTCCTCCAATATGGACATCGCAATGCGAATGAACCGACCGATACTGGCCGCCTCGCTGGCAACCGTGATTTTTCTCGCCGGCTGCCAGAAAAACGAAGAACAGCAGGCCGCCCCCGCCTTCCCGCCGGCTCAGGTTGCCGTCTACACCACGACGGCGGCACCGTTGCCGATCACCAACGAACTGCCGGGCCGCATCACGCCGACCCGCATCGCCGAGGTCCGCCCGCGGGTTTCCGGCATCGTCGTCGAGCGGGTGTTCGAGCAGGGCTCCATGGTCAAGGAAGGCGACGTCCTCTACCGGATCGACCCGGCGCCCTTCCAGGTCAAGGTCGACAGCGCCGAAGCGACGCTGAAGCGCGCTCTCGCTGTGCGCGATCAGGCCAGACAGACCGCCGATCGGCAGTCGCGGCTGAAGGAGGCCCAGGTCGCCGCCGTGCAACAATACGACGACGCGATCGCGACGCTGGCGCAGGCCGAGGCGGAGGTCGGCATAGCCGAGGCCGGCCTCGCCGAGGCGAAGCTCAATCTTCAATATGCGAACGTCACCGCGCCGATCAGCGGCCGAATCGGCCGAGCGCTGATCACCGAAGGCGCGCTCGTCAGCACCAACGGCACGGAGAATCTTGCAACGATCCAGCAGCTCGACCCGATCTATGCCGACTTCACGCAGTCGGCGACCGACCTTATCCGCCTGCGCAGAGCGCTCGAGGACGGTCAACTGATGAGCGCCAAGGACGAGGCGGAGGTGCAACTGATTCTCGACGACGGTACGCCTTACGCGCTCAAGGGCAAGCTGCTCTTCTCCGAGGCTGCCGTCGACGAGACCACCGGCCAGGTGACGCTGCGCGGCGAGTTCCCGAACCCGAACAACGATCTGCTGCCGGGCATGTATGTGCGCGTCCAGATCCAGCAGGGGCTGGAGAAGGACGCGATCACCGTGCCGCAACAGGCGGTCCAGCGCAACAATGCCGGCCAGTCCCAGGTCTATGTCGTCTCCGCCGACAACAAGGTCGAATTCCGCAACGTCACGCTCGGGCGGACGGTCGGCGAACGCTGGCAGGTGACCTCCGGCCTCAAGGCCGGCGAGAAGGTGATCATTGAGGGGTTCCAGAAAGTCGGTCCCGGCGCGCCGGTCGTACCGACTGCATGGGATCCGAACGCCAAGCCCGCGACCGAACAGGCCAGCGCTTCGGCAGCCACCGGCGAAAAGCCCGCGACCGAAGTGAAGTGAGAGCCCTTCCATGCCCAGTTTCTTTATCGACAGGCCGATCTTTGCCTGGGTGGTGGCGATCTTCATCATGATCGCCGGCATCATCGCGATTCCGCTCCTGCCGGTTTCGCAATATCCGGACGTCGCGCCGCCGCAAATCTCGATCAACGCCACCTATCCCGGCGCCTCATCGCAGGATACCTATCAGAGCGTCACGCGCCTGATCGAGGATGAACTCAACGGCGTGGAGGATCTGCTTTACTTCGAATCGACGTCCAGCTCCTCCGGCTCGACCGAAATCAGCGCGACCTTTGCGCCGGGCACCGACCCGAGCCAGGCTTCGGTCGACATCCAGAACCGCGTACAGCGCGTCGAGCCGCGCCTGCCGGATTCGGTCAGGCAGCAGGGCGTGCAGGTGGACGAGGCCGGTTCCGGCTTCCTCCTGATCATCTCGCTCACCTCGACTGACGGTTCGATGGACGCGATCGGTCTCGGCGACTATCTGAGCCGTAACGTGCTCAGTGAAATCCAGCGTGTACCCGGCGTCGGCCGCGCGCAGCTCTTTGCGACCGAGCGCTCGATGCGCATCTGGCTCGATCCGGACAAGATGCTCGGGCTCAACCTGACGGCGGCCGACATCACGGCCGCGATCCAGGCGCAGAACGCGCAGATCGCCTCGGGCTCGATCGGCGCCCAGCCGAACCCGATCACCCAGCAGATCGCCGCTCCTGTGGTGATCAAGGGTCAGCTCTCCACCCCGGAAGAGTTCGGCGCCATCGTTCTTCGCGCCAATGCCGACGGTTCCGCCGTGCGGCTGCGCGACGTCGCCCGTGTCGAGATCGGCGGCGAGACCTACTCCTTCACGACGCGCCTCAACGGCAAGCCCTCGGCAGCCATCGCCGTCCAGCTCTCGCCGAGCGGCAATGCCATGTCGACCTCCGCCGCGATCAAGGCGCGCATGGACGAGCTCGCTGAGTTCTTCCCGCAGGGTCTCGAATATTCCATTCCCTACGACACCTCACCCTTCGTCAAGGTGTCGATCGAGAAGGTGCTGCATACGCTTGTCGAGGCTGTCGGTCTCGTCTTCGTCGTGATGTTCCTGTTCCTGCAGAACATCCGCTACACGATCATCCCGACGATCGTCGTGCCGGTCGCCCTTCTCGGCACCTGCGCGGTCATGCTGGCGATGGGTTTCTCGATTAACGTCTTGACGATGTTCGGCATGGTGCTGGCGATCGGCATCCTCGTCGACGACGCAATCATCGTCGTCGAGAACGTCGAGCGCATCATGTCGGAGGAGGGACTGACGCCGAAGGAGGCCACCCGCAAGGCGATGAAGCAGATTACCGGCGCGGTGATCGGCATCACGCTCGTGTTGGCGTCAGTGTTCATCCCGATGGCCTTCTTTCCGGGCGCCGTCGGCGTGATCTACCGTCAGTTCAGCCTGACCATGGTCGTGTCGATCCTCTTCTCGGCGCTGCTTGCGCTGTCGCTGACGCCCGCACTCTGCGCGACCTTCCTGAAGCAGGTTCCGAAGGGGCATCACCACGCCAAGCGCGGCTTCTTCGGTTGGTTCAACCGCAGCTTCGACCGCACGTCGCGCGGCTACACGGGCCTCGTCCGGGGCGTGGTCCATCGCACCGGCCGGTTCATGGTCATCTACCTGGCGCTGCTTGTCGGTCTCGGCTGGGCGTTCCTCCAGCTTCCTTCGTCCTTCCTACCGGACGAAGACCAGGGCTATGTCATCGTCATGATGCAGCTACCTTCGGAGGCGACCGGAAACCGCACGACGGAAGTGATCGAACAGGCGGAGAAGATCTTTGGTGAGGAGCCCGCAGTCGATCGTATCGTCGCGATCAACGGCTTCTCCTTCTTCGGCAGCGGCCAGAATGCCGGTCTCGCCTTCGTGACGCTGAAAGATTGGAGCGAGCGCGATGCCGACAACTCCGCCCAGTCGATCGCCGGCCGTGCGACGATGGCGATGAGCCAAATCAAGGACGCGATCAGCTTCGCTCTTTCGCCTCCGGCAATCCAGGGGCTCGGCACCACCGGCGGCTTCTCCTTCCGCCTGCAGGATCGCGGCGGCCTCGGCGAAGCAGCGCTTGCCCAGGCACGCGACCAGCTCCTCGGTCTCGCCTCGCAGAGCAAGGTTCTGACCGGTGTCCGCTTCGAGGGCATGCCCGATGCGGCACAGGTCAGCGTCATCATCGACCGCGAGAAGGCCAACACCTTCGGCGTGACCTTTGCCGACATCAACTCGACCATCTCGACCAATCTCGGCTCGTCCTATGTCAACGACTTCCCGAATGCCGGCCGCATGCAGCGCGTGACGGTGCAGGCGGACGAGACCAAGCGCATGCAGACGGCGGACCTCCTGAACCTCAACGTTCGCAACTCGAACGGCGGCATGGTTCCGCTCTCCGCCTTCGCGAGCATCGAGTGGGTCAAGGCGCCGACGCAAGCGGTAGGCTATAACGGTTACCCGGCGGTGCGCATCAGCGGCGAAGCGGCTCCCGGCTATTCCTCTGGCGATGCGATCGCCGAAATGGAACGGCTGGCGGGTGAGCTTCCCGCCGGCTTCGGTTACGAGTGGACCGGTCAGTCTCTGCAGGAAATCCAGTCGGGCTCGCAGGCGCCGCTGCTCATCGCGCTCTCCTGCCTGCTCGTCTTTCTGTGCCTGGCGGCGCTCTACGAGAGCTGGTCCATTCCGGTTTCGGTGATCATGGTTGTGCCGCTCGGCGTCATCGGCGCCGTGCTCGCGGTCATGATGCGCGACATGCCGAACGACGTCTACTTCAAGGTTGGCCTGATCGCGATCATCGGCCTCTCGGCGAAAAACGCCATCCTGATCATCGAGTTCGCCAAGGAACTCCGCGAACAGGGCAAGTCGTTGATCGACGCGACGCTGGAGGCCGCACATTTGCGCTTCCGGCCGATCCTGATGACTTCGCTCGCCTTCACCCTCGGCGTCTTGCCGCTGGCCGTGGCAACCGGAGCAAGCTCCGCGAGCCAGCGCGCCATAGGCACCGGCGTCATGGGCGGCATGATCTCGGCAACGGTGCTGGCTATCCTCTTCGTGCCGGTCTTCTTCGTGTTCATCATGAAAATCTTCGAACGGAGAAAGACGGACAAAACGGCCGCGGTCGAATCCATCAGCCCCGCCGAATAACGATCGATGACGGCCCGCCTTTACCGGCGGGCCGTTTTTCAAGGAGAATTGCATGCGCCGAACCAAGGCCGACGCCGAGGCAACACGAAAGAAGATCCTGAACGCCGCCGAGCGAATGTTCTACAGGAAAGGCGTCTCCAACACGACGCTCGAAGAGGTGGCAAAGGAAGCGGGTGTCACGCGCGGCGCCATCTACTGGCATTTCGCCAACAAGACCGATCTCTTCCTTGCCCTCTACGAGGCGGTGCCGCTACCGCAGGAAGACATGATCGCCCGCGAGATCGAGACCGAAGCCTTCGACACACTCTCCATCGTCGAGAGTGCCACCAGCGAGTGGCTGGCGACGCTGGCCGAGGACGAGCAGCGGCAGCGCATTCTCGCGATCATGCTGCGCTGCGACTACGACAACGACATGGCGGCCGTTCTCGAACGCCAAAGGGAAATCGACGAGCGCCACGACGCGACGCTCGAGCTTGCCTTTGCCCGTGCCCTCGAGCGGGGACAATTGCAGGAGAGCTGGACGCCGCCTTCCGCCGCGCGGGCGCTGCGCTGGATGATGATGGGGCTCTGCACCGAATGGCTGCTCTTCGGCCGCCGCTTCGATCTCGTGGCCGAGGGGCACGAGGCGCTCCGACGGCTTTTCGCCAGTTTCCGGCAGGTACCGGTGAAGAGTCTGGAGGCCAGCTAGAGGCGCAGCGAGTTATCCCCCGGATCGCCCCCGCACCTCAACTGAACACGACCGTCTTGTGGCCGTTCAGCATGACCCGGCTTTCGAGGTGCAGCTTGACGGCGCGCGCCAGCACGCGGCTCTCGATATCCCGCCCTGTCGCGACAAAGTCCTCCGCCGTCAAGGCGTGGCTGACGCGCTCCGTCTCCTGCTCAATGATCGGACCCTCGTCGAGGTCGGGCGTCACGTAGTGTGCCGTCGCGCCGATCAGCTTCACGCCGCGCTCATGCGCCTGGTGATAGGGTTTGGCGCCCTTGAAGCTCGGCAGGAAAGAATGGTGGATGTTGATCACTTTGCCATAGAGCCGCTTCGAGAGTCTGTCGGAGAGGACCTGCATGTAGCGGGCGAGGATGACGAGATCGGCGCCGGTCTCCTGGACCAGTTGCAGAAGCCTTTCCTCCTGTTCGGCCTTGTTTTCCTTCGAGACCGACCAACAGTGATAGGGAATCCCCTCGAGTTCCGCCGTGCGGCGGCTGTCCTCGTGGTTGGAGACGATCGCGACGACTTCGGCATTCAGCCAGCCGACCCGGATTTGGTAGAGGAGATGAAGAAGCGCATGATCGAATTTCGAGACCATGATGATGACCTTCGGCCGTCGAGCCGCCTCGATGAGCGCCGTGCGCATCTGGAACCGCTCGGCCGCAGGGCGCAGCACCCGCTCGACATCCTCGCGCTTCACGAGCTCGGGCGCATCGAAGGCGATGCGCATGAAGAAGGTGTTCGTGCCTCTGTCCCAGAACTGGTTGCTTTCGGCGATATTGGCGCCGAAGCCGGCAAGCTCCGTCGAGATGGCCGCCACGATGCCGGGCTTGTCTTCGCAGGACAGCACGAGGATGAAAGTGTTCGACGGCATGATCCGCTCCCGTAGAGAAAACTCCGGAAGGCGTTTGCCCTCCTCCACGGGCGATCCCTAAACGTGGACGCCGTGCGACTGCAACCGTTCTGTTCGCGACACGGCGCGCTTTCTATCATTGTGATGGGAGGGACGCCCAAGGCCGCCGCTTGATGCCGGCCTTGCAAGATTCACCGCAGCCGGGATGCAAGGAATTCTGATTGAATCCTTCAGTGTCAGGTCTTGCGCGCGCAGCCTAATGCGCTTCGTCCCAATTGTGCGCCGCGCGCGCGTCGACCTTCAGCGGCACCTTCATGCTTAGAGCCGGCATTGCCGCGTTCTCCATCACCGAGACGATCACCGGGACCGTGCGCTCGATCTCGCCCTCCTCGACCTCGAAGATCAGTTCGTCGTGGACCTGAAGCAGCATTCGAGCCGAAAGCTTCGCCCCCTCCAGCGCCGGCTCCATCCTGACCATGGCGCGGCGGATGATGTCGGCGGCCGAGCCCTGGATCGGCGCGTTGATCGCGGCGCGTTCGTTGAAGGCGCGGTGCGATGGATTGGAAGAGCGGATATCCGGATAATGGGCGCGGCGGCCGAAGATCGTCTCGACATAGCCGTGCTCGCGGGCAAAGGCCTTAGTATTCTCCATATAGTCACGGATGCCGGGGAAGCGCTCGAAATATCTTTTGATGTATTCGCCCGCCTCCGAGCGCTCGATCGAGAGCTGGTTGGCAAGACCGAAGGCGGAGATGCCGTAGATGATGCCGAAATTGATCGCCTTGGCGCGGCGGCGTATTTCGCCCGGCATGCCTTCCACAGGCACGCCGAACATTTCGGACGCCGTCATCGCGTGGATGTCGACGCCGTCGGCGAAAGCCTGGCGAAGTTGCGGAATATCGGCGACATGGGCCAGCACGCGAAGCTCGATCTGGCTGTAGTCCGCCGAAACCAGCTTGTGTCCCGGCGTCGTGACGAAGGCCGTGCGGATCTTGCGGCCCTCGGCGGTCCTTATCGGGATGTTCTGCAGGTTCGGATCTGCGGACGAAAGTCGCCCGGTGGTCGTTGCAGCCAGGGCAAAGCAGGTGTGAACGCGCTTCGTCTCGGGGTGCACGAAGCCCGGAAGCGCGTCGGTATAAGTGGATTTCAGCTTGGTGAGCTGCCGCCAGTCGACAATCTTGCGCGGCAGCTCGTGGCCGACAGCGGCAAGCTCCTCGAGCACCTGGGCGGAGGTCGACCATTGCCCGGTCTTCGTCTTCGAGCCGCCCGGCAAGCCCATCTTGCCGAACAGGATATCGCCGAGCTGCTTCGGCGAGCCGATGGTGAAGCTTTCGCCGGCGAGACGGTAGATCTCGTCTTCGAGCGCGGCCGCCCCCTGCGCCAGCTCTCCGGAGAGCCGCGATAGTATCTGCCGGTCGACGGTGATGCCGCGCTCCTCCATATGGGCAAGCACGGAGATAAGCGGCCTTTCGAGCCTTTCATAGACCCGCGTCAGCCCCTTGGCGGTAAGCTGCGGCCTCAGGACGTGCCAGAGCCTCAGCGTCACCTCCGCCCCCTCCGCCGCATAGATGGTCGCCTTGTCGATGTCGACGAAGTCGAAGCTGAGCGACGCCTTGCCGCTGCCGGCGATGTCCTTGTAGGGGATCGTCGTGTGGCCGAGCCAGCGTTCGGAGAGCAAGTCTATGCCATGGGCGCCGTTGCCGGCATCGATCACATAGGACATCAGCATCGTGTCGTCGAAGCTCTGCATGGTGATCCCATGCCGCTTCATCACGAGATAGCCGTATTTCATGTTCTGGGCGACCTTCAGTACGGAAGGATCCTCCAGCAACATCTTTAGCCGGCTCAAGGTATCGCGCACCGGCACCTGGTTTCCGACGAGACCGCCCCCCAGGAGATCGCCGACACCGTTCTTGTGAATGAGCGGGACGTAGGCTGCCCTGATCCTTCCGCCTGTGGGGTTGTCGCCGTAATCGGCGATCGCCAGCGAGAAGCCTACGATATCCGCGCGCATGGCGTCGAGCGACGTGGTCGCCGTGTCGAAGCCGACGAGACCGGCCTCTCGCGCGGCAGCGATCCAGCGATCGAGCGTCTCGATGTCGCGAATGGTGACGTAGGCCGTATGATCGAACGGTGCGGCGGCGAAGAGGGCGGCGCGCGCCTCGGCGAGCCCCTGAGGCGTCGCGCCGGTGACGTCGGCATCGCCTTTGCCGGTGAGGAACGAGATCGTGGATTTCGCTGCCCCGCCGCGTGCCGTCGTCTCGGCCAGGGCTCCGGCGGACGGGGCGGAGGCGGCCTCGCCCACGTCGAGGTCAGGCCCGTGCGCCTGGGCGCCCCATTCGATCGGCACGTGGGCCGGCTCGATGGCCTCCGCATCGGTATCCGTCGCCGCGGCGACGCGTCGTGTCAACGCGTTGAACTCCATCGTCTTCAAGAAGGCGATCAGCTTCGGGCCGTCTTGAGAATCGAGCCGCAAATCCTCGAGCGGCACATCCAGCGGCGTATTCTTATCCAGCTTCACCAGCTCGCGCGAGAGGCGCGCAAGATCGGCATTGGCGATGATCGCCTCCCGCCGCTTCTGCTGCTTGATCTCGCCCGCCCGCGCAAGCAGCGTGTCGAGGTCGCCGTACTCCTCGAGAAGCTGCGCTGCGGTTTTCGGCCCGATTCCGGGTATGCCCGGGACGTTGTCGGTCGAATCGCCGGTCATGGCCTGGAGGTCGATCATCTTTTCGGGCGGCACGCCCCATTTCTCGATCACGTCGGGAATGGTGATCTGCTTGTCCTTCATGCTGTCGTACATCGACACATTGGACGTGACCAACTGCATGAGGTCCTTGTCGGAGGAGACGATGGTGACGCCAGCACCCGCCTCCTCGGCAAGCCGCGCATAGGTGGCGATCAGGTCGTCAGCCTCATAGCCCTCCTTCTCGATGCAGGGCAGGTTGAAGGCGCGGGTCGCGTGGCGGATGAGGCCGAATTGCGGGATCAGATCTTCGGGCGGCGCGGTGCGGTTCGCCTTGTACTGATCGTAGAGCCCGTTGCGGAAGGTCTTCGAGGAATAGTCGAAGATCACCGCGAAATGCGTCGGCGTCACGCCGACGGAGGTGTCGCGCGCATCCGTCAGGAGCTTCCACAGCATGTTGCAGAAACCCGCCACCGCATTGACCGGCAGCCCGTCCGACTTGCGGTTGAGCGGCGGGATGGCATGGAACGCCCGGAAGATGAATCCGGAGCCGTCGACGAGGAAGAGATGATCACCGTTTTTCATGCGGCCATGGATAGCGCGGGGCAGCGCAAAGGTCCATTGCGGTTTTCCGGTCGGCGCCACAAAGTCCGCGGGTCGGACGCGCGATTCGACGGTATTCTAACCTGGAGCAGGTGGAAGCGGAGACACGGCAAACAAGGCCTTTAGCCTCACGGAAACGTTACACATTTGTAATGTGCGATTCAGTCGGGCAATCCTTGAAAAGCCACATTTGAATCCTCAAATCATATCGAGCGGCACTCAATGATGCCGTGTGTCTGGTGATTGGCCTGTCCCCCGCCCGCACCAGATGAGGACAAAGGCCTCATCCCCCTCTCCGGGCCTTTGTCCCGCTTTCAAAGAGCCGTCACGACGCCGCCTCCGCGCCGTGGCGGTTTTTTGTTGCCCGCGTTGCGGGACCTCAAATCCCTGTGAACCGGGCAAGCTCAGGCTTCATCGCAGGCTTTGTAACTTGTCTTCGTCCAGCTTCCCGCGTACCCATTGTGCATGGCCTTCAATCGTACGGAATCTGCGACCTACCTGGCCAGCCTGTTGGCAAGAAGCTTGGCGCGCGCCCTGCAGCAGCGGGGCCAGAAGCTCGGCTTTGCGCCGGGGCAATTCCCGATCTTGCTCGAACTGTGGTCTGAGGACGGGCTGACGCAGAAGCAGCTTCTCGACCGGCTCGACATCGAACAGGCGACGATGGCCAACACGCTTTCCCGGATGGAGCGAGACGGCCTCATTCTGCGCCGCAGGCATCCAAGCGACCGGCGCTCGCAGCAGATCTTCCTGACGGAACGAGCCCGCGAAATGGAGGCCGCAGCGAAGGAAGCGGCGGCAGCGGCGGAGCAATCGCTTTTCGCCGGCTTCCGCCGCTTCGAAAAGGAACTCATGCTCGAATATATGCGCATGGCGCTCGCCAATACGGCACGCGACGGCGAGGCTTCCTGATTTGCCAGCCAGACAATTTATCGTTGCATCAAAAGATTTCGCTTAAAGCGACCTGTTTTAGGCTCTAGTTTCGCCCGCGAAACCCACAAAGGATTCGCATGATGGCAGATATCACCCCGGTTATCGAGCGCGCCGACGCAAACCTCCCGAACAGTCTCGAGAGGCTCTTCGACCTCGTCCGCATCAAGTCCATTTCCACCGACCCGGCCTTCAAGGCGGAGTGCCGCAAGGCGGCCGAGTGGTTGGCGGCAGAGCTCGCCGCACTCGGCTTCGAAGCCTCGGTCCGCGACACGCCCGGCCACCCGATGGTGGTCGCCCATCACGAGGCCGAGAAGGCGAGCGCCCCGCACCTGCTCTTTTACGGCCATTACGATGTGCAGCCGATCGATCCTTTGAACCTCTGGGAGGCTCCGCCCTTCGAGCCCTCGATCAAGGAAATGGAGCCCGGACGCAAGGTCATCACCGGCCGCGGCACCTCCGATGACAAGGGCCAATTGATGACCTTCGTCGAGGCGGTGCGCGCCTATAAGGAGACCCGCGGCGCTCTTCCCTGCCGCATTACCATCCTCTTCGAGGGCGAGGAGGAATCCGGCTCGCCGTCGCTCAAACCCTTCCTCGAGGCCAATGCCGGCGAACTCAAGGCGGATTATGCACTGGTCTGCGATACCGGCATGTGGGACCGGGAAACGCCGGCGATCTCGGCCGGCTTGCGCGGGCTTGTCGGCGAGGAGATCATCGTCACCGCGGCGGACCGCGACCTACATTCCGGTCTTTTCGGCGGCGCGGCGGCAAACCCGATCCATATTCTAACCGATATCCTTGCCGGGCTCCACGACAAGACCGGCCGTGTGACGCTCGACGGTTTCTACGAAGGCGTCGAGGAGACCCCGGCCGAGATCAAGAAGAGCTGGGAGACGCTCGGCCGCACGGCAGAGAAATTCCTGGGCGAGGTCGGGCTCTCGATTCCTTCAGGTGAGAAGGGGCGTTCGCTGCTCGAACTGACCTGGGCGCGGCCCACCGCGGAGGTCAACGGCATCATCGGCGGCTATACCGGCGAAGGCTTCAAGACGGTCATTGCCGCACAGGCCTCGGCCAAAGTGTCGTTCCGCGTGGTCGGCAAGCAGGATCCGTTGAAGGTCCGCGAGAGCTTCCGCGCCTATGCCCGCTCAAAGATCCCGGCGGACTGCTCCGTCGAGTTCCATCCCCACGGCGCTTCGCCGGCTATTCACCTGCCCTATGATTCGGCGCTTTTGACCACGGCCAAGGCCGCACTTTCCAAGGAATGGCCGAAGCCCGCCGTCGTTATCGGCATGGGCGGCTCGATCCCGGTCGTCGGCGATTTCCAGAGAATGCTCGGCATGGAATCGCTGCTCGTCGGCTTCGGCCTTGCCGACGACCGCATCCATTCGCCCAACGAGAAATACGAGCTGCAGTCCTTCCACAAGGGCATCCGCTCGTGGATCCGCATCCTCGACGCCCTTGCCGCCTGACATCGCCGCAAGATCGTGGCGGAGCCACCCTCCGCCACAGGCGTGCTGAGTAAACACTTGAATTTGACGATGCCGCGGTGGCCATCGCGGCTTGACCTGCCGGCTGTGGGGTGCTTCCCTTTCTCAAAACAATCAGAATGGGAAGTGGGCTGTTGGCAAGGGCGAATACCGAGGCATCGCGTTTTCGACGCGATCCTTTCAATGCGCGGAAGAGGCGTGACCGCTCCGGCAGAACCCCGATGCCCCCGGCAGTCGTCGATCCGGCCGGCACCTTGTGGCGCCGCGCGCCCAGCCGCACACGCGAAGATCATTGCGGCACCTCGACGTGCTGCATGATTTTGCGGTTGAATCGATTCCAATCGAGGAATCATTCAGAAGCCCAAGCATGAAACGGCTGAAGGCATATTTCTGGCCCGTCGTCGGGCTAGCTGCGATCCTGTTTTCGGTACGCGCGCTTGTCCACGAGCTGCGTGGCCTTTCTCTCGACGAATTCGTCGCAAGCTTTCAGGCCATCTCCTTCACGAGCTGGCTGCTCGCCATCGGCTCCACGCTCCTCGCCTATGCCGCTCTCGCCGCCTATGACAAGCTGGCGCTCGACCATCTCGGCCACCGCATCTCCCTCTGGTTCATTACCCTCTGCTCGTTCACGACCTACGCGCTTTCGCACAATCTCGGCGCCTCAGTGTTTTCCGGCGCCGTCGTGCGCTACCGCGCCTACCGGTCGAAGGGGCTGACGCCGGCCGAAGTGGGCATACTTGTCGCCTTCTGCTCCTTCACCTTCACGCTCGGCACACTGATGTTGTCGGCCATCGTACTGCTCGTGAAGCCGGATATCATCGAGCGCTTCGCCGAATTCCTGCCGATCGAGATGTCGCTGACGACCGGGACCCTCATTCTCGCGCTGATCGGGCTTTACATCCTCGGCAGCTTGGTCGGCCTCCGGCCGCTGCGCCTGCGGTGGTTCCAGCTCCATTATCCGCGCCCCGCAATCGTCCTCCGGCAATTAATCATCGCGCCCGTTGAACTGCTGGGCGCTGCCGGCATCATCTATTTCGCTCTGCCGGACGCCGGCAATCCGGGTTACATCGTCATTCTCGGCATCTTCCTCGCATCCTTCTCGGCAGCACTGCTTTCACATGCGCCGGGCGGACTCGGCGTGCTCGAACTCGTCTTCATCGCAGCGCTGCCAGAGATGAACCCGGCCGACGTGCTGGCGGCGCTCGCCATCTTCCGGCTGCTTTACCTCCTCATCCCCTTCGTCATGGCGCTCGTGGTCATCCTCGTCTTCGAGCACTCACGCTTCCTCGAACAACGAGGCGTGAGGGGGCCGTAATGCATGTTTCCTTAAATCGTCCTCGATTTAAGGACAAAAACATGCAGCAATTCAAGTGCTACAGCGTCCTTTGTGCGTCTGAAAAGACGCCCGGCGCTGTAATTGCACGCGGCACACCTAAGGAGCGTTGCAAACGGCGGGGATCGCCTGCTCGATCGGCCCGCTGACTTCCTCGAGCCGCGCCGTCTCGATCTGATAGGGCGTGAAGGGCGGGACCTGCAGGGACGGATTGATGATCCTGGCAACATAACAGCCCGAAAAGAAACGGGTCTTGCCCTGCCGCTCGAGCGACTTGATCGCGACGGGAACGGCCGAATAGATGCTGCCGGCGGCGCCTTCCGTCGTCACCTTGCCGATTTTCAGTTCCACCGACTCCGTGTTCGCGTAACCGTCCGCGAAGGCCTTGTACTCGCCGACTGGTTTGGACGCGCCGAAATAGCCGTAGGCCCTGGCGTATTCCTTCCGGCTGATTGCGTTGTAAAGCGAGCGGACGAGCGCCGCACCGTCGGAACGGTCGTCGACATAGGCGACGCTCTCCTGCGCCCTTGCCTCAATGCTCGGTGCTGCAAGAGCCGCAAGCGTGAACAGGGCTGCGCGACAGATTCTCATCTTATCTCCTTTCGAACCGGAGATCCCGCTGGACGCAACGCCGCAGAGTTGTGTGTTGCGCGCCCTCTCCGGAGGTCATCCTCGGGCTTGACCCGAGGATCCATTCACAAGCACTGAGCCTCACTGGTGGCATGCCCCCATGGCTGGCTGAAAAGCCTTGTATGTGGATCCTCGGGTCAAGCCCGAGGATGACGCTGAATATGACCGCCGGAGGAAGGGCACGGCCTCCAAGGATTAGTAACGGCAATGATCCCGGCGATTTTAAGTTGAAAACACCGTCACCGCGGTGGCAGGCTGGCCCTGCGTCTTGCGACGACATGTTCGCGCCAAACGGTGAAGATCCCGGCGGCAACTACCAGAATCGAGCCGATGATCATGTTTGCCGACAGCGTCTCGCCGAAGATGGTGACGCCCATGATCGAGGCGAAGACGAGCTGGAGATAGGTGAGCGGCTGGACCGCGGCCGCATCGAGCATGTCATAGGCGCGAATCAGGAAATAATGGCTCGACGTGCCGGTGATACAGAGCAGCAGCATTCCAGCCCCAGTCCGGCGCTGACAGCGTCGCCCAGAAGAACGGGCCGACGAGGCTGATGGCGGCCGCGCCGACGACGCCGGTATAGAAGAAGCTCGTCATCGCCGGATCCTCGCGGCTGCCGAGCCTAGTCGTGATGACATAGATCGCGAACATCGACGCCGCGGCGAGCGGCAGCAGGAAATTGCGATCGAACGATTCCGCTAGCAAGGCGGGCTGAGATTGCCGCGGCACATCCAGATACAGAAAGACCCCGATGCGGGAGGAGGTGCATCGGGGTCTCTGAACTAGATCGGTCCTGGGAGGAGGAGTGAACCGATCGGCGTCTGGCGCCGTGGGAGGAGGTACAGCGCTTCGACAAGACGGAGAGTAAATCATTCCCCCTGAATTAATAGGGACAATGTTGCATTGCAGCATTGCGTTTGGTGCAAGGCAGCAGGCCGGCCCGGCCACTGCATGCGGCAAGCAACTGGCCCAAGGTAAACAGCTTGAAGATGTTAACAATCTCTTATTCCGCTCCTTAACTCCCCCTTAAATTGCCGTATTTAAAGTACAACGGATCGCACAAGCGGACGGGGCGACGCCCGAACGCGGCGACAACTGTGCCGCCGGGAATCGCTCCGGAAGCGATGGCGCAACCCGGTCCGGCCTCAAGGGGACATATCCTTCCGGCATGGCGAGCGGCAAATCAGGACAGCGGATCGAACCTTCATTCGGTGGCGATGACGACGGCGACGAACTGCGCGTCGATGCGAGCGACCGCGTCACGAGTGGCGGACGCAGGCCGAAGCGCACCGGCTCCGCGCAAGGCGGCAGCAAGCGGGAGATGGCCGCGCGGCGCCGCGGCAAGAGCGGCGGCGGCAGACGCGGCTCCGGTGGCGGCTTCTTCGGCCTCGCCCGGCGCCTTGCCTATTGGTGCATCGTTCTCGGCATCTGGGGCGCGATCGGCGTCGGCGGCCTGGTGCTCTACTACGGGGCGCGGATGCCGAGCGCGACGAGCTGGTCGATCCCCGACCGGCCGCCGAACGTCAAGATCCTCGCGGTCAATGGCGAGATCATCGCCAATCGCGGCGCGACCGGCGGCGAGGCGCTCGCGCTCGAAGACATGTCGCCCTATATCCCCCAGGCAGTGATCGCCATCGAGGATCGCCGTTTCTATTCGCATTTCGGCGTCGACCCGTTGGGGCTCGCGCGCGCGATGCTGACCAATCTCATGAGCGGCCGCATGGTCCAGGGCGGCTCGACGCTCACGCAGCAGCTCGCCAAGAACCTGTTCCTCTCGCCGGAGCGGACGCTCGAGCGCAAGGTGCAGGAGGTGCTGCTCGCCTTCTGGCTAGAGCAGAAATACACCAAGGACCAGATTCTCGCGATGTATCTCAACCGCGTCTTCTTCGGCTCCAACGCCTATGGCGTCGAGGCGGCGTCGAGGCGCTACTTCAACAAATCGGCACGCGACGTCAATCTCGGCGAGGCTGCAGTGCTCGCCGGCCTGCTCAAGGCGCCCTCGCGGCTCTCGCCGGCGCGCGACCCGCAAGCGGCAGAAGAGCGCGCCCAGGTGGTGCTCGGCGCAATGCGCGAAGAGGGTTTCATCACCGATGCCGAGATCAAGACGGCCATGTCGCAGACGCCGACGCGGGCGAAGAGCTTCTGGTCGGGCGCCGAGCACTACGTTGCCGACATGGTGATGGACCAGCTTCCCGGCATGATCGGCGAGGTCAGGCAAGACCTCATCATCGATACGACCATCGACCTCGCGCTCGAGAAGACGGCCGAGGAGGTGCTTGCCGAAACGCTCGAGGCAGAGGGCGGCAAGCTCAACGCCTCGCAAGCCGCGCTCGTCTCCATCGACGGCACCGGCGCGATCCGGGCGCTCGTCGGCGGCCGGGACTATGCCGAGAGCCAGTTCGACCGCGCCTCGAAGGCGAAGCGCCAGCCGGGCTCGGCCTTCAAGCCCTTCGTCTATGCGGCAGCGCTGGAGATCGGCCGCACGCCGATGTCCATCCGCAACGACGCGCCCGTCAGGATTGGCAACTGGACGCCGGAAAACTACGACCAGAAATATCGCGGCGAGGTGACTCTCGCCGATGCGCTCGCCAATTCCTTAAACACGATCGCCGCTGAGCTCGTCATGGAAGTGGGACCGCAGAACGTCGTCAAGCTCGCGCATCGCCTCGGAATCGATTCCGAGATGCAGGCGAACGCATCGATCGCCCTCGGCACGTCGGAGGTCACGCTGGTCGAGCTCACCTCCTCCTATGCACCCTTCATGAACGGCGGCTTCAAGGCGACGCCGCATGTGATCCGCCGCATCGCCACCGCGGACGGCACGGTGCTCTACGAGAACACCTACGACAATCCGCCGCGCGTGCTCGACCCGGCGATCGTCAGCGAGATGAACCGGATGATGGTGCAGGTCCTGACGAACGGCACCGGCAAGAAAGCGCGCCTGCCCGACTGGGAGGCGGCCGGCAAGACCGGGACGACGCAATCCTTCCGCGATGCGCTCTTCGTCGGCTACACGTCCAACCTCACGACCGGCGTCTGGTTCGGCAATGACGACGGCAAGTCGATGAAGAAGGTGACCGGCGGCGGCCTTCCCGCAAAGGCCTGGCACGATTTCATGGTGGCGGCGCATGAGGGCCTTTCGCCCTCGCCGCTCTTCGGCACGACAGGCGTGCAGCCCGTCTTCGACGAAGGCGGCATCGCCGCCGCCGGCGAGGTGCCCGCCGACGAATTCGCGACCGGCAGTCCCGAAGCTTTCCCCGAACCACCGGCGCCCGTGGACGGCACGGCTGCCGTCGAGCAGATCCGACCGGCAGAACAGACCGGCGGGCCGATCCCGCCGGCGGGTGTTGGGGAGACGACCGGGGCGACCCGCCGCACGACGCTTTTCGACCTGCTGACGGGTGGCTAGAGCGGCCAGGCAGAGCGGCACCACCGGGTGGCATGCGGCGTTGGCTAAGGCAGGGGCAGACTGGGGTGTCACGCCCCGTTGCGGATTTCCGCCGCGGCCCCCGGCGAACGCATCCTCCACCCGATCGTGAAAGGCAGCTTGCATTTGCCCCCGATCCCCCCGCAGAATGCCTTGCAGTCCGAAACGCCGGTCCTTATATACGCCGCATCGGCGCAGCCCGCCGCTGCGATGAAATCCAAAAGACCATCCCGTTAGGGGCTGTCCTACGAATGCCTGACCGGGTTCCGACAGTCCGCTGCAAGGAGAGAAACATGGCTAAAGTTATTGGTATTGACCTGGGAACGACCAACTCCTGCGTCGCCGTGATGGACGGCAAGGACGCGAAGGTTATCGAAAACGCCGAAGGCGCGCGCACGACCCCCTCCATGGTGGCATTCACCGACGACGGCGAACGTCTCGTCGGCCAGCCGGCCAAGCGCCAGGCCGTCACCAATCCGGAAAACACCCTTTTTGCGATCAAGCGCCTGATCGGCCGCACCTTCGAAGACCCGACGACGCAGAAGGACAAGGGGATGGTCCCCTACAAGATCATCAAGGCCGACAATGGCGACGCCTGGGTCGAAGCACATGGCAAGACCTACTCTCCGTCGCAGATTTCCGCGATGATCCTTCAGAAGATGAAGGAAACGGCCGAATCCTATCTCGGTGAAAAGATCGAGAAGGCCGTCATCACCGTTCCGGCCTACTTCAACGACGCCCAGCGCCAGGCCACCAAGGATGCCGGCAAGATCGCCGGTCTCGACGTGCTGCGCATCATCAACGAGCCGACCGCGGCTGCGCTTGCCTACGGCCTCGACAAGAAGGAAGGCAAGACGATCGCCGTTTACGACCTCGGCGGCGGCACCTTCGATATCTCGGTTCTCGAAATCGGCGACGGTGTCTTCGAGGTGAAGTCGACCAACGGCGATACCTTCCTCGGCGGTGAAGACTTCGACATGCGTCTCGTCGAATATCTTGCATCCGAGTTCAAGAAAGAGCAGGGCATCGACCTCAGGAACGACAAGCTTGCGCTGCAGCGGCTCAAGGAAGCTGCCGAAAAGGCGAAGATCGAGCTGTCGTCCTCGCAGCAGACCGAAATCAACCTGCCGTTCATCACGGCCGATGCATCCGGTCCGAAGCACCTGACGATGAAACTGTCGCGCGCCAAGTTCGAGAGCCTGGTCGAGGACCTGATCCAGAAGACCATCGCGCCCTGCAAGGCAGCGCTCAAGGACGCCGGCGTCTCGGCTGCCGAGATCGACGAAGTCGTTCTCGTCGGCGGCATGACCCGCATGCCGAAGGTTCAGGAGACCGTCAAGCAGCTCTTCGGCAAGGAGCCGCACAAGGGCGTCAACCCGGATGAAGTGGTCGCCATGGGCGCTGCGATCCAGGCCGGCGTTCTGCAGGGCGACGTCAAGGACGTGCTGCTGCTCGACGTGACCCCGCTCTCGCTCGGCATCGAAACGCTCGGCGGCGTCTTCACGCGCCTGATCGAGCGCAACACGACGATCCCGACCAAGAAGAGCCAGGTCTTCTCGACGGCCGAGGACAATCAGTCCGCCGTGACGATCCGCGTGTCCCAGGGCGAGCGTGAAATGGCGGCCGACAACAAGCTGCTCGGCCAGTTCGACCTGGTCGGCATTCCGCCGGCGCCGCGCGGCGTGCCGCAGATCGAGGTCACCTTCGACATCGACGCGAACGGCATCGTGCAGGTCTCCGCGAAGGACAAGGGCACGGGCAAGGAGCACCAGATCCGCATCCAGGCATCCGGCGGTCTCTCCGACGCCGAGATCGAGAAGATGGTCAAGGACGCCGAAGCCAATGCGGAAGCCGACAAGAAGCGCCGCGAGGCGGTCGAGGCCAGGAACCAGGCCGAAAGTCTGATCCATTCTTCGGAGAAGTCGCTCAAGGACTATGGCGACAAGGTCTCCGAGACGGACCGCAAGGCGATCGAGGACGCGATTGCCGCGCTCAAGACCGCTGTCGAGGCTTCCGAGCCGGACGCCGAGGACATCAAGGCCAAGACCAACACGCTCATGGAAGTCTCCATGAAGCTCGGTCAGGCGATCTATGAGGCCCAGCAGGCCGAAGCTGCGCATGCGGATGCCGCGGCCGATGCCAAGCGCTCCGGCGACGACGTCGTCGATGCCGACTACGAGGAAGTCAAGGACGAAGACGACCGCAAGCGGTCGGCATAAGGACCTCGCCTCGCAAGGAACGAGCCCGGGAGCGATCCCGGGCTTTTTCATTATCGGTCCACGGCTGTGCCGGCGACTCAGAGGAAAGTGGCGCGAAACCGCGGTTTTCCGACAAAAAACAGCTTCCGCCCCGACTTGGCTATGGTATCGCGCTTAAAGGTTTACTAAATCCTGTGGCAAGATAATCAGGCAGCCGTCGGATCCTTCGCGCTGGCAAGCCCTGTCACTGTCAACAGGACAATCTTTGAAGCATGAAACGTGATCTTTACGAAACGCTTGGCGTTCAAAAAAACGCGGATGAGAAGGAACTGAAAAGCGCCTTCCGCAAACTCGCGATGAAATATCATCCGGACAGAAATCCCGGCGACAAAGAAGCGGAAAAGTCCTTCAAGGAAATCAACGAAGCCTACGAGACGCTGAAGGATCCTCAGAAGCGCGCCGCCTACGACCGCTACGGGCATGCGGCCTTCGAGCAGGGCGGCATGGGTGCCGGCTTTGGAAACGGCTTTGCGGGCGGCGGCGCGCACGGCTTCTCAGACATTTTCGAGGACATCTTCGGCGAGATGATGGGCGGCCGCCAGCGCCGCTCGTCCGGCGGCCGCGAACGGGGCGCCGACCTTCGCTACAACATGGAGATCTCGCTCGAGGAGGCCTATTCCGGCAAGACGGCGCAGATTCGCGTGCCGACGTCGGTCACCTGCGATGTCTGCACCGGCACGGGCGCCAAGCCCGGAACAAGCCCGAAGACCTGCGGCACCTGCCAGGGCACCGGCCGTGTCCGCGCGGCCCAGGGCTTCTTCTCGATCGAGCGCACCTGCCCGACTTGCGGCGGCCGTGGCCAGACGATCACCGACCCGTGCACCAAATGTCACGGTCAGGGCCGCGTCGTGGAGGAGCGGACGCTCTCTGTCAACATCCCGGCTGGCATCGAGGACGGTACGCGCATCCGGCTTTCCGGCGAGGGCGAGGCTGGCCTTCGCGGCGGCCCGGCCGGTGATCTCTACATCTTCCTCTCGGTCAAGCCGCATGAGTTCTACCAGCGCGACGGCGCCGATCTCTATTGCGCCGTGCCGATCTCGATGACGACGGCGGCGCTCGGCGGAAAATTCGACGTCACCACGCTCGACGGCACGAAGTCGCGCGTCACCGTGCCGGAAGGCACCCAGGCCGGCAAGCAGTTCCGCCTCAAGGGCAAGGGTATGCCGGTGCTGCGCTCCAATCAGATGGGCGACCTCTACATCCAGATCCAGATCGAGACGCCGCAGAAACTCACCAAACGCCAGCGCGAACTCCTGCAGGAATTCGAGCAGATCTCATCGAAGGAGAATAATCCGGAATCCACGGGCTTCTTCGCCCGCATGAAGGATTTCTTCGATACGCTGAGCGACTAATCCTCATAGGCCCGCTTCCGAAGGCGCTGCGCATCGTTTCAGACGCGCGGCGCTTTTGTATTTCAGGAAGTCTCCGACAGATGCTCAGGCCGTCGCCGCAGCCAATTGCCAAATGCCTAAAACAATGAGCATCACACCCGCAGTGCGGGAGAGAATGCGGCCCGTGGGAAGCACTTTCTCCGCGAGCACGAATATGGCGATCGCCGCGATCCACAGCACGTTCATGATACCGCCGACGAAGAGAAGCGCCATCAGCGCCCAGCAGCAGCCGATGCAATAGAGCCCGTGGCGCGAGCCAAGCCCGACGGCGCCCGCAGGATCGCGGCGAAAGCCGCCATGGGTCTGCAGGAAGACGAAGGGCGTCTGGCATTGCCTCAGGCAGGCGTCCTTGAGCGGCGTCCATTGATAGAACCCGGTGGTCACCAGAACGATGCCGCTGAAGACGCGGCTGGCGCTTGCCAGCGCCGGCGTCAACAGCGTGCCCTCCAGGAGCCATTGGCCGAGCGTCGCGGCGAGCGCAAAGGCGGCCCAGGCAAGGAGATAGCCGCCGGCAAAGAAGCCGGTCGCGGCGAAGGGCTTGCCCTCTTTCCGGCTTTGCCGGCCGACGCGGGCATAGAGCAGGATCATCGGCGTTGCCGAAGGCAACATCATGCCGACCATCATCACCACCCACATGGCCACGGTGACGCCAGCCTCGACGGCACTCCAGGGATGCGGCGAGAGGCCGAGCAAGGCGCCGAGCGGAGCGGCACCACTGCCGCTCTCCATCTCCATGCTCTCCATGTTCATGGCCGGGTCCATGTCCATGCCGGCACCCATCTCGGGATCGGACATGGCCATGCCCTCCATGTTCATGGTCGCAGCCAGCCAGACAATATAGGCCCAGGCGATCGCCGTGAGGATGGCGATCGATGCCGCGACGATCGCCCGGTCCCGTCGCAGCAAGATTTCGAGCGCGGTGTCCGCCATGGCGTCAGTGGACCACGCCGCTTTCGGTCATGTGGAGCCTCGCGAAATGGGCGTGCGAATCCGACAGCGACAGACTGATCGGTCCGGTCGTATCGGCCCAACCGCGCCCCACCTCGCACTGGTCGTATTCGAACCCTCGCGGCAGATTGATGCGGGCGCGGTGCTCCGCTCCGGTCACCGGATTGAGGATCGGCTCTCCGCGGGCGTCGATCCATCCCGGGATATTCACGCGGGCGCTGCGTCCTGCGATATCAATCTCGAAGTCGATCGGCGCGAAGACCGGTTCGTGGAAGGTTTCGAAAGTCGTCGCAAACACCTGGAAGAACGATGCGCCCGGCTCGGTGTCCTCACCGCTCATGATGCGCAAGAGCGCCCCGCGCTGGTCGTTCGAGGCCCGCTCGTCGATGATCGGCACGACCGCTCCCCTGCCCTCATGAATGGCGCCGGGCCAGGCTACGATCAGGGCGCACCGCAAACCGTCGAGGCGGGTGTCGCCATGATGCCCCTCCTCGATCTCAAAGACCCCGATCGCGCGGCAATGCCCTTGCGTCGGCAATGCGTTGAATTGGCAGGGGCAGCCATAGGCACAGTTGCAATGAATGAACTCGCGACCCTTGATCGTCCATTTGACGTCCGTCATCGTCTCCTCCCGAGCACGATGGATATCCCGTTTCTCTCGCTCGAACGCGATCTACCAGAGGACGAAAAATATACTCCGGGTCGCCGGTGATGCCAACGGCGCCACGCCGTCGTGTCAGGCGGGTGAGGGGCCATCAGGGCGCCCTTTCGCCTTGCCTTGCCCCTGCTTTCGTCCTACCTGACAGCAACGTCGAATTCGGACATGCGATGCCCCACAAGGTCTTTCTCACCCGCCTGAAACTCACCGACTTCCGCAACTACGCGGCGCTTTCGCTCGATCTCGATCAGCGCCATGTGGTGCTGACCGGCGAAAACGGGGCGGGCAAGACCAATCTGATGGAGGCGGTCTCCCTCCTCTCGCCCGGCCGGGGTTTGCGGCGTGCTGCCTATGCGGATGTCGCCCGCGTCGGCGCTCCGGATGGCTTTTCCGTCTTTGCCGTGGTCGACGGCATGGAAGGCCCGGTGGAGATCGGCACGGGAACCCAAGGCACGGAGGAAGGCCAATCGCGCCGGCTCAGGCTCAACGGCACGCCGGCCCGCACCGTCGACGAGTTGACCGACCACTTGAGGGTGCTCTGGCTGACGCCGGCGATGGACGGCCTCTTCACCGGTCCGTCCGTTGATCGCCGGCGCTTCCTCGACCGCCTGGTGCTCTCGCTCGATCCCGAGCATGGAAGGCGCGCCAGCGAGTTCGACCGCGCCATGCGCAGCCGCAACCGGCTCCTTGCGGAGTTTCGGCCCGATTCCGCTTGGCTCTCGGCGCTCGAACGCGAGATGGCGGGTCTCGGTGTTTCGATGGCGCTCGCCCGCCAGGAAATGCTCGGCCTGCTCACGGCACTCGTCGAGCGCAGCCAAAGCGACGCAACCTTTCCCTCCGCCAACCTGGCGCTCGCCGGCTTCCTCGACGACTGCCAAGGTTTGCCTGCGTATGACCTCGAAGAACGGTACATCGCCATGCTCGCCGAAGGCCGCACCCGCGACGCGGCCGCGGGCCGCACGCTCGACGGGCCGCACCGCAGCGACCTCCTGATCCGCCACCGGGAAAAGGACATGGAGGCCGAGCGCTGCTCGACAGGCGAACAGAAAGCGCTGCTTATCGGCCTCGTGCTCGCCCATGCGCGGCTCGTCGGCGACATGACCGGCCATGCGCCGGTGTTGCTGCTCGACGAAATCGCCGCCCATCTCGACCAGGGACGGCGCGCCGCGCTCTTCGATCTCGTCGACGCGCTCGGCGGCCAGGCCTTGATGACGGGCACCGATCGGGCGATGTTCGACGCGCTCGGCGAGCGCGGGCGCTATCTAACCGTTGCAAACGGCCGCGTTTCGGGGTGACATCCTGCCCGCGGCCTCGGCCGCGTCGCGGACTTCAGAATAGACGGAGACGCTCATGACGACCGCTGCAACACTCGATCCTTCGGAGATCGCGCGCTATGCGCGCCACATCGTGCTGCCGGAAATCGGCGGACCCGGGCAGCAGAAACTGAAGGCGGCGCGTGTGCTCGTCATCGGCGCGGGCGGCCTCGGCGCTCCGGCGCTACAATATCTCGCCGCAGCCGGCGTCGGCACGCTCGGCATCGCCGATGACGATGTCGTGTCGCTGTCGAACCTGCAGCGCCAGGTCATCCACGCCACCGGGGATATCGGTCGGCCGAAGGTGGAGAGCGCCGCCAGCGCCATCGACGCCCTCAATCCACATGTGAAGGTCGTTGCGCACGCACTCCGGCTCGGTCCGGAAAACGCCGAGGCGATCTTCAAGGCATACGATCTCGTCGTCGACGGCTCCGACAATTTCGATACACGCTATCTCGCCGCCGACACGGCGGAGACGATGGCGGTTCCGCTGGTCACCGGCGCCGTCGGCCGTTTCGACGGCTCGCTCACCGTGTTGAAGCCCTACGAGACCGATGCGGACGGACATCCCAATCCCTCCTATCGCGATCTCTTTCCCTCGCCGCCCCCGCCCGGCGCGGTTCCGACCTGCGCCGAAGCGGGCATCATCGGCGCGCTCACCGGCGTCATCGGCACGCTGCAGGCGATGGAGGCGATCAAACTCATCACCGGCATCGGCGAGCCGCTCGTTGGCCGCCTGTTGCTCTACGACGCGCTTGCCGCCCAGTTCAACACGATCCGTTACCGGCGCGGCAGGGCTTGAGGGCAGGATGGAAACGATTCGCCTCGACGGAAGCTTCGATCGCTACGAAGACCTGTTGTCGCTGATCCTTTCGTCCTTCGCCTATATGGGCGGGCGAATCGATCCGCCCTCCTCCGCCCACGCGTTGACGGTGGCATCGCTACGACAGAAGGCCCTAGACGAGATCGCCTTTGCAATCACCGCCCGTCGCGGGCTTCTCGGCTGCGTCTTCTGCAAGCCGGAGCCGGACTGCCTCTACATCGGCAAGCTCGCCGTCGCTCCCAAAGCGCAGGGAAGGGGCGTCGGACGCATGTTGCTCTCCGTGGCGGAAGAGACGGCGAAGACCCTCGCTTTACCTGCGCTGAGGCTGCAGACACGCATCGAACTAACCGAGAACCACGCCACCTTCGCCGCATGGGGCTTCGTCGAGACGAGCCGCTCCGCCCATCCGGGCTTCACGCGCCCTACCTCGATCGAGATGCGGAAACGGCTTTAGCCTTCCATCAGCTCAGAGATGCGCATGCCGGGAGCTCATGGGCTGGCCTCTTCAGGGAAACCCTCAAGCTCATTTCGCATCGGATGTCTCCTCGGCAATCGCCCTGATCAGCCTGTCAAAGCCCTCCTCGGTCCCCATGACGCGTTGCTGGCGCGCCCCACCGCCCCCGAGAAACACGGCCTGCTCGGTGAGCTTCATGTGCGTTTGTGCACCGCTCGGCGTGAGCTCGATCGTAACGAGCGACACGGATATCCTCTCGCCCCTGAAGCTCATTTCATAGGCGTAGATGATCCGCTGCTCTGCCGCGATGTCGAGGTAAAAGGCGTTGAATGTCTGCTCGTTGCCTTCGGATGTTCGCCAGCGCTTGGCCTCCGATCCGCCGGCCCGGAAATCGAACTTCTCGTCGAGCACCGTCCAATCGGGGTGGCAGCCGGTCCAGCGCTCCTTGAGCTTGGGCTCGGCCCAGAAACGGAAAGCGTGTCGAGGACTTCCCGGCAATTCGCGCTCGATCACGAAGGTGGTGTGCTCAATCTCTGACGTTTTCACTGCTCGGGTTCCTCTTCGAGAATCTGCATCGCCGCGGCAAGCCGATCGAAGGCCGCATTCCACGCCGCTTCCCGCTTCCGGACCCAGTCGCCGATGGTTCTCAGCGCGTTGGCCTGAATGCTGTAGGTGCGCGTGCGGCCCACCTTGTTAGAGATGACGATGCCACTCTCCTCGAGCACCTTGAGGTGCTTGACCGCCGAGGGCAGCCTCATCCCCGCTGGCGCGGCGAGTTGCTTCACAGTGGCGGGGCCGTCGCTCAACTGCTCCACCATGCCGCGACGGTTCGGGTCCGCCAGGGCCAGGAACATTCGATCGAGTGGCTGGAGCTGCATGAATCGTCCTCTATAGTTTCCGCAATGAGAAACTATCAGGATTGTCGCTACAGATCAAGAACAGTTTCCTCGATCGGAAACTTTTTCAGCATGATCGACTACAGCCCCGCGCGTCTTTTCAGACCCACAGCGCACGACAGTAAGGTAATTGGGTTGGCGAATGCTTTTCGCGCCCTGCTTGTCGCGGGAATCCGGCGGCACCGCGTCTGCGGCGCGGAAGAGTTTTCGCGGGACTTGGCTTCAAGTCCGCCCCGGCAAAACCCTGTCCGGCGGGCGATGGCCGTCGAAGAAGGTGCGGATGTTGATCACCACCTTCTCGCCCATGTCGATGCGACCTTCGAGCGTCGCCGAGCTCATATGCGGCAGGAGCACCACCTTGCCCTCGTTGGCGAGCTTGATGAGTCGGGGATTGACGGCCGGCTCGTTCTCGAAGACGTCGAGGCCGGCACCGGCGATCTTGCCTTCCCGCAGGCATTTGATCAGTGCGGTCTCGTCGATCACATCGCCGCGCGCGGTGTTGACGATGTAACTGTCGGGGCGCATCAGCGCCAGCCGCCGGGCCGAAATCAGATGGTAAGTGGCCGGCGTGGACGGGCAATTGACCGAGACGATGTCGACGCGGGCGAGCATCTGGTCGAGGCTGTCCCAATAGGTCGCCTCCAGCATCTCCTCGGTCTCCGGCTTGACGCGATGGCGGTTGTGATAATGGATCGAGAGGCCGAAGGCCTTGGCGCGGCGGGCGACCGCGGTGCCGATCCGCCCCATGCCGACGATGCCGATCCGCTTGCCGGCAATGCGCCGGCCGAGCATCCAGGTGGGCGACCAGCCCGCCCATTCGCCCTTGCGGTCGGTCAGCACCTGCGCACCTTCGGCGAGCCGGCGTGGCACCGCGAGGATCAGCGCCATGGTCATGTCGGCCGTGTCTTCGGTCAGCACGTTCGGCGTGTTGGTGACGGTGATGCCTTTCCTCGCTGCCGCATCGACATCGATGTTGTCGACGCCGTTCGAGAAGGCGGCAATCAGTTTCAGTTGCGGCCCCGCCTGCTCGATCAGCGCGGCGTCGATTCGATCCGTCACGGTCGGCACGAGCACGTCCGCCCGCTTGACCGCCGCAACGAGCTCGGGCTGGCTGCGCGGCGTGTCGTCGATGTTGAGCTCCGCGTCGAAGAGCTCCCGCATCCTGGTTTCGACGACGTCCGGGAGTTTCCGGGTGATGTAGACGGTTGGCTTTTTCTTGCTTGTCATTCCCGTGAGCGGCCCTCGTTGACGGGTCCTTAACCAAGTTGGGCGATAGTTTCTCCCTGTAGCCGCAATTTCTACCAGACCCGGTGGGGAAGACAATTGAAAGTCGCTGTCCGGGTTCAAGGATTTGCGGCGCCGCGCGGCTGGTCAAGAGGTTGGAGCGGGATGCGGGCGGAAACCGCAGACACATTTTCTCATCCCGCTCTGGGCTTGCGCAAAGTCTCGCTTACGTTCGGAAAATGGGCCTCGTCATGCGTCACATCATTTCCAAAGCCTCTGCACTCCTATCAGCCGCACTCCTCGCGACAGCCATGCTGACCGCCACCGCCCATGCCCAGGCGGCCAAGGGGCCGAGCGGCCTGCCCCTTCCCCGCTTCGTCAGCCTGAAGGCGAAGAGCGTCAATTTGAGAATCGGCCCAAGCCTCGATTATGCGGTCGCGTTCCGCTATCTCAAACCGGGCGTTCCGGTCGAGATCATCCAGGAATACGACAACTGGCGTCGGATCCGCGACGCGGACGGGACCGAAGGCTGGGTCAACCAAGCGCTTCTCTCCGGCGATCGCACCGCGCTTGCAGCCCCCTGGATGCGCGGCAAGGGCGAGGAGGTCTTCGTCAATTTAAGGCGCGACCCACAGAGCACGGCGCCGATCGTCGCGCGCATGGAGCCCGGCGTCATGCTGCATATCGGCGAGTGCAATGGCGAGTGGTGCCATGCCGAGACGCAAGGCGTCGAAGGCTGGATCGCCCAGGCCGAGATCTGGGGCGCCTATCCCGGCGAGGCCTTCAAGTAGGCGGCGTCGGGCCCGGGACGGGCCGTTAGCTCGCTACAGCGCCGTGCGTCTTTTCAGACGCACAAAGGACGCTGTAGCACTTTGAATTGCTGCATGTTTTTGTCCTTAAATCGGGTACGATTTAAGGAAACATGCAGTAGCCAGAGCGTCCGCAAAAAGAGGCAGAGCGTGCCAGAAGTCATGGCTTGATTGCTTTCCGGCCAAGCTCAAGCTTCGAAACCAGCTCGGCAACAAGCTCGTCCACGTTCGCCGTCGCGGTATCGATGACGACGGGACGCGACCCCCAATCTTCGTAGACTCGATCGGTGACCTCTTCCCACGTCGGTTTTAACAGCCTGTACATCGGTCACCCGGGTTTCTACCCGCCGGCGATGTTCCGCCTTGTCCGAGCAGATGACCTCCACCTCGACGGCTGGCATTGCCGATCGCTCTGCTACCGCCAGCCAAGCGTCCCTGGTTACTTGCAGGCAATTTACCGAATCCGCAATGACTGTGTTGCCGAGAGCGAGGTTGTCTTCAGCCACCCCATAAGCTGCTACATATCCTGCTGGGCCGACGTCCGACTCCAAGACACCGGAAGCCCGAATGCTTTGCTCGATCGTATCGACGCGCACATGCACTGCGCGTAGCCGCTTGGCTAAAGCGCGAGCAATTGTCGTTTTCCCGGTTCCCGGCAAGCCGCCCAAGATAATGAGCATGAACAGACGCTTTCGATTCCGTCAAAACCGCACTTTCGGGCGCCATGCATCAGACGAGAGCGGCCTCGCGGGCGGCGCTCGCGAGCGAGACCAGCGGGCGCGGACCGATCTGACCGATCACGATGCCGGCGGAAAGATTGCCGAGCCGGCTGCAATCCTCGAGCGAGCGGCCTGTGGTATAGCCGAAGAGGAAGCCGGAGGCATAGAGGTCGCCGGCGCCGGTGGTGTCGACCACCTGCTCGACCGGGTTCGCGCGGACGCGGATACGCTCGGCGCCGCGCACGACGACGGAGCCTTCTTCGCTCAGCGTGACGGCGGCGAGCTTGCAGTCCTTCGCGAGCATGTCGAGCGCGTGATCGAAGTCCTCCGTCTCATAGAGTGCGAGGGCTTCCTGGCGGTTGGCGAAGACGATGTCGACCGTGCCCGAGCGCATGAGTTCGAGGAACTCGCCGCGGTAGCGGTGGACGCAGAAACTGTCGGAAAGCGTCATCGCCGTTTCGCGGCCGTGCGCATGGGCAATGCGTGCCGCCTCGCGAATCGCATCCTTGGCGCGCGGCGGGTCCCATAGATAGCCTTCGAAATAGGTGACCTTGGAGCCGGCGACGACGTCGGCCTCGACGTCCTCCGGGCCGAGCTCGACGCAGGCGCCGAGATAGGTGTTCATCGAGCGCTCGCCGTCCTCGGTGACGAAGATCATCGAGCGTGCCGTCGGCGGATGGCCGTCGAGCGGCTTCGTCTGGAAGTGCACGCCCTGAGCGCGGATATCGTGGGTAAAGATCTCGCCCAGCTGGTCGCTGGCGACCTTGCCGAAATAGGCCGCCCGTCCGCCGAGGCTGGCCACGCCGGCCGCCGTATTGCCGGCGCTGCCGCCGGACGCCTCGACCGCGGGCCCCATCCGCGAATAGAGGAGTTCCGCGCGATCGGCATTGATGAGGTTCATCGCGCCCTTGATGATGCCGTTTTCCTCGAGGAAACCGTCGTCGCAGCGCGCAATGATATCAACGATCGCATTGCCGATCGCCAGCACGTCGAATTTTGCCATGAACTCCGTCCGGGTTTTCAAAATGACCGGTGTTCGTTAATAGCGGTTTTCCGGCCATTTGGAAGACACTACAGCGCGGCGCGTTTGAGACGCGCAAAAGGTCGCCGCAGCAATCGACCCGATCAAAGGACATGCAGGTTGGCGAAAATGCCGGTGATCATGCCGGCAGCGCCTTGGCGTCATAGGCCGCGGCAAACTCGGCGCTCGGCGGAATGGGCTTGATGATGTCGATCATGACTCCGTTGGGATCGGCGGTGATGAAATGGCGCTGACCGAAGTCCTCGTCGCAGATCGGCTTGAGGATAGGCAGCCCCGCACTTCGCATCTCATCATAAAGCCGGTCGGGATCCTCCACCTCGAAATTCAGCAGCACGCCGCGCACGGGCGCCCGGTGCTGTTCCGGCACGGTCTCATGCCGATAGTCGAGGACGGCGAGCGTCACATGCTCGTCCTCGGTCGATTGAAGATGCATATACCAGTCGCTCATGAAAAGCGGCTCGAAGCGCAGATGCTTCACGTAAAAATCCGCCGTGGCCCTGACGTCGTCCGTCATGATGACCGGATAATAGCTCGTCGATTTCATCCTTCCCCTCCGTCAATCAGCAACATACAATCTGCATGTATTCATCGATAACATACAGGCTGTATGTATGCAACAGAGAAGACCGAGACGCTCGAACCAGGAGCGCTCCGACGCGACCCGAGCCGCGATCCTTGATGCCGCCCGCGCACTCTTCGTCGAGAAGGGCTATGCCGACACGGCAACACCGGAAATCGTTGCCGCGGCCGGGCTTACGCGTGGCGCGCTCTATCACCACTTCGAGGACAAGAAGGCGCTGTTTCGCGCGGTCATTGAACGGGAGGCGCGCGAAGTCGCGACGACCATCGAGAACTCCGCCGCTGAAGGCGTCGCGCCTCGCGAGGCGCTGCTCGCTGGGGCCGCCGCCTATTTCGACGCCATGGCGGCGCCCGGCAGGGTGCGCCTGCTGCTGCTCGACGGCCCGGCCATCCTCGGCGTTACCGAAATGGCGATAATCGACGCCGCGCATGGCGGCAGAACGCTCGAGGAGGGACTGGCCGCCGTCATGGCTCCGCACCGCCTGGAGGAAAAGGCGGTCAAGGCGATGGCGTTCCTGCTGTCAGCCGCTTTCGACCGGGCCGCGCTCGAGATCGAAGCCGGTGCCGCGCGTGCCGACTACGCCTACGCCATCGACAGGCTGATCGATCGCCTGATCGCTGCGTGAAGCACCTCGCGTTCATCGAATTCACGCGACGCGCTTTATGCCCTCGTTTTTGTGCATGTCGTTGTCCCGAAACCGCTGCATGCTTTCGGACGACATGCACGAGGACGGCAGGCACGACCGTCAGCCGGCGACGGGGACGACCTGTGGCGGCAGTTCGACGAGCGGCGCCGGGATGTCGCAGGTCTTCTCCGGCGATTTGCACAGGTCGGCAATCACGCAGCGTTCGCATTCCGGCCGGCGCGCCTTGCAGACATAGCGGCCGTGCAGGATCAGCCAATGGTGCGCGTGATAGAGATATTTCTTCGGAATGACGCGCAGGAGATGCGCCTCCACCTCGTCCGGCGTCTTGCCGGGAGCGAGCCGGATGCGGTTGGCGATGCGGAAGATATGCGTGTCGACGGCGATCGTCGACTGACCGAAGGCCATCGAGAGCACGACGTTAGCGGTCTTCCGCCCGACGCCCGGCAGGGTCATGAGCTCCTCGTGCGTGCGCGGTACCTCGCCACCGAAATCGGTGATCAGTTTCTCGGAAAGGGCGATGACGTTCTTTGCCTTGTTGCGATAGAGACCGATCGTCTTGATGTAGTCGCGCAGCTTTTCCTCACCGAGCGCCAGCATCTTCTCCGGCGTATCGGCGACGGCAAAGAGCGGCCGCGTCGCCTTGTTGACGCCGGCGTCCGTCGCCTGCGCCGAAAGCGCGACGGCTACGAGCAGCGTGAACGGATTGACGTGCTCGAGCTCACCCTTCGGTTCGGGCCGCTGGATGGAAAAGCGGCGAAAGATCTCCTCGACTTCAGCGGCGCTATAGGCGCTGCGCTGCCGAACGCCGTTCCGTCGTGTCGTCGCCTTCTTCGGTTTTGACGGTTGCGGCGGCGATTTGAGTTTCACGTTTTTCATGGCGCATCTATAGTCATGGGTCATGACCGAAGGCAATGTCGAGACAAGCATCAACGAAAAGCCGATCTTTGCGGCCGAACTGACGCCCTACCGCTCTCTGGGTTCAAGAGGCTTCAAGGTTTTCCTTCTGATCGCCGGCGTCATGAGCCTCATGCACATATTCGTCTTCCTGGTGATCGGCGCATGGCCGATCGTCTTCTTCTTCGGTCTCGATTTCGTGCTGCTCCTCGGCGCCTTCTGGCTCAACTACCACTCAGCGCGCGCCCGCGAGGAGGTCAGCGTCTCGCGCACCGATGTGTCGGTGAAGAAGTTCGCGCCGTCGGGAAGGATGACTGAGCACCGCTTCAATCCCTTCTGGACGCGGTTCAGCATAAAGCGCCACCAGGAAATCGGCATCGTCTCGATGAAGATCAGCGGCGGCGGGCGGCAGACCGATATCGGCTCCTTTCTCAACCGGGACGACCGCGAAACCTTCGCCGTCGCCTTCGCCCGCGCCCTGGCGACCGCACGATCGCGATAAGCGCAACGCGAAGCCCGACAAGAAACGGGTGGTTATAGGCTCCCCCGCATGATTATCTGCAGCATGAGGAGATGATCATGAACGTCGTTACATCCATTCCCACCGACATCACCCCCGAAGGCAGCGACTACGACACGGTCCGGCGGGTGATCGCAATGCTGACCGAAGATTATCGCGACCAGCCGTCGCTCGAGACAATCGCGCGGCGCCTCGGCCAATCGCCGACGCAGCTTCAGAAGGTCTTCACCCGTTGGGCGGGGCTTTCGCCCAAGGCTTTCCTGCAGGCGATCACCCTCGACCACGCGAAGCGGCTCTTGCGCCAGGAGGACATGCCGCTGCTCGAGACCAGCATCGAGGTCGGCCTGTCCGGTCCGGGGCGGCTGCACGACCTTTTCGTCACGCACGAGGCGATGTCGCCCGGCGAGTGGAAGGCGCGCGGCGCCGGCCTCACCATCCGCTACGGCTTCCACCCCTCGCCGTTCGGCACGGCGCTGGTGATGATCACCGACCGGGGCCTCGCCGGGCTCGCCTTCGCCGATACCGGCGAGGAGCGTGCGAGCTTCGACGACATGGTCGCCCGCTGGCCGAACGCGAGCTATGTCCAGGACAGCGCCGCCACGGCACGCTACGCGGCACGCATTTTCAATCCGGATCGCTGGTCGGCCGAGGAGCCGCTCAGGATCTTCCTGATCGGTTCGGATTTCCAGGTCCGGGTATGGCAGACGCTCCTGAAGGTCCCGCTTGGCAAGGCGACGACCTATTCGAAAATTGCCGAAGACATTGGTCAGCCGACGGCCTCACGCGCCGTTGGTGCTGCGGTCGGGCGCAACCCGATCTCCTTCGTCGTGCCGTGCCATCGTGCGCTCGGCAAGACCGGCGACCTCACTGGCTATCACTGGGGGCTGACGCGCAAACGCGCTATCCTCGGCTGGGAGGCGGGGAAGGCGTGAGGGCTTAAACGGATTGCCGCCGATTGCCCCTCATCCGGCCTGCCGGCCACCTTCTCGCCGCAAGCGGGGCGAAGGGACTCGCGGCACCCGCCTAACTCTGCCCCCCTCCCCGCGCGCGGGGAGAGGGTTAGTCCTCGGGTTAAACCCGAGGAGAGGGGCAAACGCCCTCCTATTGAAACCAAGCCAAATTCAATGCGCGCCGGACATATCCCCGAGCACTTCCTTGGAGGCGACGGTCGAATCCGCCTTCAGCTTGTAGACCATCGGCACGCCGGTCGCGAGGTTGAGCTTGAGGATCTGTTCCTTGGTCAGCCGATCGAGCACCATGACGAGCGAGCGCAGGGAGTTGCCGTGGGCGGCGACCAGCACCTTCTCGCCGGAGAGCACGCGCGGCAGGATGTCGGTGAGATAATAGGGCCAGACGCGGGCGCCGGTATCGCGCAGGCTTTCGCCGCCGGGCGGCGGCACGTCGTAGGAGCGGCGCCAGATGTGCACCTGCTCCTCGCCCCACTTCGCACGCGCATCGTCCTTGTTGAGGCCGGAAAGATCGCCGTAGTCGCGCTCGTTCAGCGCCTGGTCGCGGATCGTTTCCAACGACGATTGGCCGACGGCATCGAGCACGAGCTGGCAAGTGCGTTGTGCGCGGATAAGGGCGGAGGTGAAGGCGACGTCGAATTTGATGCCGTATTCGGCGAGTGCCTTGCCGCCGGCCTTTGCCTCCTCGATGCCGAGCTCGGTGAGGTCAGGATCGCGCCAGCCGGTGAAGAGGTTCTTCAGGTTCCAGTCGCTCTGGCCGTGCCGAACAAGGACGAGGGTGCCGCTCATTTCGTTTTCCTCTTGAAGATGTAGATGTTCAGTTGAGCCCGAGAACGTCGAGCATGGTATAGAAGCCCGGCTTCCGGCCGCGGCCCCAGAGGGCGGCGGCGACCGCGCCGCGCGCGAAGATCGAGCGATCCGTGGCGCTGTGCGAGAGCGTCACCATCTCACCCTCGCCGGCGAGGATGACGGAGTGCTCGCCGACGACCGAACCGCCGCGCAGCGAGGCAAAGCCGATCGTTCCTCGAGACCGCGCGCCGGTATGGCCGTCGCGCACGCGCACCGAATGTTGCGCGAGGGAGATGCCGCGTCCCTTCGCCGCCGCCTCGCCGAGAAGCAGCGCCGTGCCCGATGGCGCGTCGACCTTGTGCTTGTGATGCATTTCGAGGATCTCAATGTCCCATCCGGCGGCCGGAAGCGCGCGCGCCGCCTTTTCCGTGAGGACGCCGAGCAGGTTGACGCCGAGGCTCATATTGCCGGACCTGATGATGCGGGCATGGCGGGCGGCGGCGAGAATCTTCGCATCGTCCTCCGCCGAGCAGCCGGTCGTGCCGATGACATGGACGATGCGCGCCTGCGCCGCGAGCGCGGCAAATTCGACGGAGGTCGCGGGCGACGTGAAATCGAGCACGCCTTCGGCATCGAGGAAGGCTTCGAGCGGCTTGTCGGTGACGGGGACGCCGATCGGCCCAAGCCCCGCGATCTCGCCTGCGTCGCGGCCGATGACGGGCGAGCCGGGGCGCCCGATTGCGGCGTGGAGACGCACGCCGTCCATCTCATGAACGATCCGGATCAGCGTTTGGCCCATACGGCCAGCCGCGCCGACCACCACGAGCTTCATGTCCGTTTCGCTCATCGTCGAATTCCTTTGTTCTACAGGATTTGGGCCTCGGCGGGCGTGTCGGCGCTGCCCTGAAGATTGTGCAGGCGAGCGTAGAGACCGTCCGGACGCCGCGCAAGCTCCTCGTGCGTGCCCTCCTCGACGACGGTGCCGTCCTTCATGACGACGATCTTGTCCGCGTTGACGACGGTGGAGAGCCTGTGAGCGATGACGATGACTGTGCGGCCGCTCATCGCCTGCTCGAGCGCCTTCTGCACGGCCGCCTCCGACTCGGTGTCGAGCGCCGAAGTAGCCTCGTCCAGAAGCAGAATGGGCGCATCGCGCACGAGCGCACGAGCGATCGACAGGCGCTGGCGCTGGCCGCCCGAAAGCGTGATGCCATGTTCGCCGACGGGCGTGTCGTATCCCTCCGGCTGCGCCAGGATGAAATCATGCGCGTAGGCAAGCCGCGCCGCTTCCTCGACTTCCGCATCCGTCGCCTCCGGCCGGCCATAACGGATGTTGTCCCGGATCGAACCCTCGAAAAGATAGGGCTGCTGAGAGACATAGGCGAGGCCGTTGCGCAGCGACTGCTTGGTGACGCCGGCGATATTCTGGCCGTCGATGACGATTTCGCCCGCGTGCGGATCATAGAAGCGCGGGATGAGGCTGATGATCGTCGACTTGCCGGCGCCGGACGGACCGACGAGCGCCGTCGTCTTGCCGCCCTCCGCCCGGAAGCTGACTCCTTTGAGGATTTCCTCGCCGTTGCCGTAGGCGAAGCGCACCTCGCGCAGCTCGACCGTCGCCTCGCCGAGCTTGAGTTCGGTCGCGTCGGGCCGGTCACGCTGATGCGGCACCGTGTCGAGAATCTCGTAGATCATCCGCGCATTGACCACGGCCCGCTCAAGCGAAACCTGCAGGCGCGCCAGGCGCCGGGCCGGGTCGTAGGCCATGAGGAGCGCGGTGACGAAGGCGAAGAAGGCGCCCGGCGGGATATTGCTATAGATCGCGCGGAAAGCCGCGTAGGCGAGCACGCTCGAGATCGCGAAGCCGGCGAAGGTCTCGGTCATCGGCGCCGTGCGCTCGCTGAGGCGGGCGATGCGGTTGGCGCGGTTTTCGGCGCGCTCGATGATCGCCTCGACCTTGCGGCGCAGCTCCTCCTCCATCGTAAAGGCCTTGACGATGGTGATGCCCTGGATGGTCTCCTGCATCGCACCCAGGACGCGGCTGTTGACCTCGACCGCCTCGCGCGTCGCCAGGCGCAGACGCTTGGAGATGTAGCGCAGGCCAAGGAGCAGCGGCGGAGCCACGAAGAAGACGATCAGCGACAGGAGCCAGTCCTTGCTGAACATGACGCCGACCAGGCCGACCAGCGTCAGGAAGTCACGGGCGATCGACGTCACCGTCATGTTGAGCACGTCGCGGATACCGCCGACGTTCTGGCTGATCTTGGCGGCAAGTTGGGCGGAGCGCTGCTCATGGAAATAGCCGACGCTGAGCGCCATCAGGTGCGCATAAAGGCGTCGCTGATAACGCGCGACTATGTTGTTGCCGATCTTCGAAAGCGCAACGGCCTGCCCGTAGGTCGCAAGGCCCCGGAGAACGAAGGCGGCGAAGATCGCAACGCAGATCACCAGCACGATGTCCGCGCGCCGGTTGGCGAAGGCCTCGTTGATCACCGTTTCCATGATCCAGGCGGTGAAGCCCGTCGTTGCCGCCACCACGACAAGGCATGCGATGGCGAAGGCATAGCCCCGGATGTGGTCGCGGCCGTTTTCGGCGATGACGCGCCGCAGGATTCCGGTGATTGTTTCGGAATCGACTGCGCGCTGGTTTCTATCCTTGGCGTTCAATAAGCCCGTCTTCCCTGAGCCCGTGTGCCGGATGCCGGCGTCGTCTGCCGGGCTCTATAGTGGTTTGAAGCCGCTTTGGCGAGTCTTTGCGGTGAGCGGCGCTTTAGCTTCTCCAGCGCCGTCCCTCCATTGCAACACCGAAGTCGCTCGGCGCACGTGCGAAGGCGGCAAGGCCGGAGAGCGCCGCCATCGGATGAATGACGGCAAAGCTCGGAATCGTCCGCATCAGCGCCGAATGCGGCGCCTTGTCCTCGAAGGCGACACGGAATTCGGGCTTCATCAGCGCCGGCAAGATCTTCTGAGAAATGCCGCCGGAGAGGAACACGCCACCACGCGCCATGAAGATCAAAGCCATATCGCCGGCAACGCGCCCAAGATAGGTCGAGAAGAGCGACACGGTCTCGACTGCCGCCGCATCGCTGCCCGTAAGCGCGCTCGTCGTCACTTCGGCCTGATCCGCGAGAGCAGGCTCCTCGCCATTGGCGGCGCAGACCGCGCGATAGAGATTCATGATGCCGCGGCCGCATAGGATCTGCTCGCCCGCCATGCGCCCCTCGATCGGCTCGAGGAAAGGCCATATGCGGAAATCGCGTTCGGTGCGCGGTCCGATGTCGACATGGCCGCCCTCGCCGGGCACCGGAATCCAGGTGTTTTGCGCGAAGACAAGCCCCGCGACACCGAGACCGGTCCCGGGGCCGAGGACGACGCGGGAACTCATCGCGCGGACGCTGCCGCCGCCAATCTGCACGACGTCCCCCTCGGCCGGCGTGGCGATCGCGAGCGCCTGAGCCTCGAAGTCATTGATGATCAGCACGTCCTCGAGCCGGAGGCTCGCCAGCATGTCCTTCGGCCGGATGACCCAGCCTGCATTGGTGAGCGGGATCTCGTCGCTCTTGATCGGCCCGGCCACCGCGAGGATCGCCGAGCGCGGCCTGACCGGGGTCTTGTCGAGGATGCATTTCTGCATCGCTTCCTCGATGGTCGCGAAATCCCCGGTCTTGATCGGCGGAAGCTGCTGCGGCAAGGCATCAACATCGACAAGCAACGCGAAGCGGGCATTCGTGCCGCCGATATCGCCGATCAATATCGGAAAGGGAAAGCTGGGGTCACTCGCATTGAGCATGGCAAATCCGTCCTGATCGCCTTGGAATATTCAGGATGTGTATCAGTTGCGCCTGAAGGCGATCAACTCTTCGGCGGTCGCGCGATTGAGCGCCATGGGGATGTCGTAGACGATCGCGAGCCGCATCAGCGCCTTGACGTCGACATCGTGCGGCATCGGCGTCAGCGGATCGACGAAGAAGATAAGGCAGTCCACGTCGCCCGTCGCGATCAGCGCGCCGATCTGCTGGTCGCCGCCGAGCGGACCGCTCTTCAGCCGCGTGATGTCGAGCCCGGGGCAGACGTCGAGGACGCGGCCGCCGGTCGTTCCCGTCGCGACGATCTTCCACTTGGACAGGACCGCCTCGTTCGCCTTGGCGAAGGCGGCGAGGTCATCCTTCTTCTGATCATGGGCGATCAGGGCGAGACATTTCCGATCTGCCATGCGCGGGCCCCCGGCAAGAATCACGTCCACGCGGAGCGCTGTGCGACGCTCCGTTCCGGAACATTAAATCGATTTGATCGCCCTATACATGAGCGTCGTGAGATTGGGAAGGCTCGGCTCAGCTGCCGCTATTGCAGGCCCGGCCGGGGGGACGGGATCGGAACGTCTGCAAGTGGCGCGTCCGCCGCCGCGCCGATCACCGCCTCGATGCTGGTCGCCGCTGCCGGGATCGCGGCAGGAGCTCGATAGGCGGTGCCGAAGGTCGCCTCTTGTTCGGTGGCCGGTGCCGGACCGTTCAGCACCAGGGCGCAGGCCTTCGGCAGATCGGCAAGCTTCGCGAATTTCGGCTTTACCGGCTTTTGCGGCTTCTTCGGCTTTGCCCAGGGCTCGTCCGTGAACCACCAGGCAAGCGATTTGTCGCAGCCGTCGCCCGTGGGGACCGAAGCCTGGTCCTTGCAGCCCTTGGAGCCCGGCGGGCACTTGATGCGGATGTGGAAGTGGTAGTCGTGGCCATAGATCGGCCGGACCTTGCCGAGCGCCGCGCGATCGCCTTTCCAGGTATCGCAGAGCTTCTTCTTGATGGCGGGATTGACGAAGACCCGCTCGACTTCCGGGTAGCTCGCCGCCAGCATGATCAGCCTGGCGTGAGACGGCGTCCAGACAGAACGGTCGATCGTCAGGAACTTGTTTTTGTCCAACATCGACGTGGCGGAAATCGTTTCGCGCTCCTGGTAGCTCAGCGTCCTTTGCGGCATCGGCGTCAGCCAGATGTCGGCGTCTAGGCCGATCTGGTGCGAGGCATGGCCGGAGAGCATCGGACCGCCGCGCGGCTGCGAGATGTCGCCGAGCAGAAGCCCGGGCCAGCCGATCTTTTCCACCGCGTCATGGGAGAAGCGCTCGATCAGCGCGATCATCGCCGGGTGCCCCCAGCGGCGATTGCGCGACAGGCGCATCGCCTGCCAGGTCGGACCATCGGTCGGGATGGCAACACCGCCGGCGAGGCAGCCCTTGGAATAGAAACCGAACGAGGCGGGTGCGGCCTGCATCGGCAAGGCCATGGAGCCGAAGAGTTCCTTGGCCGGCGTGCCGTCTGCCGCTGTCGCATTTGCTGAAACGAGGCTCGCGCCCATGACCAACGCCAAGAGCGCCGAACCGCAACGTCGAAGCGCAGCACGCCCGAAAAATCTCATTCCATTCCCCTCAAGCAGTGACGAGCGGCAAAACAGCCGCCGACCTCTCCTATCTTGATTCGCCGCAGTTGCATCAGCCTTGCGACTCACCCGGATGTGACTCGAAAATTTCGCCTGATTTTGGGCAAGCCCTGTCAATTGCCCTGATTTGGCCTATTCTGGTTTTCAAGGATAATCGAAAACACAAGGAGAAGCGGCCGGAATGCAGCATGATAGCGCAAGGAAAGTGGGCAAACTGGCGTGTGCGCTTCTGGCATTGAGCCTCTTCCTTCCCTCGTTCGCTGTAAGCCAGAACTTGCAATGGCGCAGTGGCGTCTCGATGTTCGGGGAGCCCAAATATGACGACGGTTTCCCCCATTTCGACTACGTCAATCGCGATGCACCCAAGGGCGGAGAGCTTCGGCTCACGGCAATGGGCACCTTCGACACGTTGAATCCCCTCCTGGCCAAAGGCGAGGCCGCCTCTGGCATTACACTCGTATTCGAGACGCTGCTCACGCGTGCATTCGACGAGCCCGGTACGGATTACGGGCTCTTGGCCGAGGCGGTGGCCTTTCCCGCCGACATCTCCTTCGCCAAGTTCCGGCTGCGCCCGGAGGCAAAATGGGCGGACGGGAAGCCTGTGACGCCGGAAGACGTGGTCTTCAGTTTCGACAAGGCAAAGGAACTCGACCCGCAGCGGCAATTCTATTACCAACACGTCGTCAAGGCGGAAAAGACGGGCGACCGGGAGGTCACTTTCTCGTTCGACGAGAAGAACAACCGTGAACTGCCGCGGATTGTCGGCGAGCTTGTGGTGGTGCCGAAGCACTGGTGGGAAGGCAAGACGGCCAATGGTCAGCAGCGCGATATCGGCAAGACGACCTTGGAAGTCCCCATGGGGTCCGGCCCTTACAAGCTGACGCGAGTTTCGCCCGGTTCGACGCTGCGCTATGAGCTGCGGGACGACTATTGGGGCAAAGACCTCAACGTGAATGTCGGCAGCAATAACTTCGGCGCGATCACCTATAGTTACTACGCCGATCTCGACGTCGCCTTCGAGGCGTTTCGGTCGGGAAACGCCGATTACTGGTCGGAGAACTCGGCACGGCGTTGGGCGACCGCCTATGATTTCCCGGCCGTCAAGGACGGACGCATTAAGCGCGAGAAACTCGAGAACGATTATCGCGACAGCGGCGTCCTCGTGGGCTTCATCTTCAATCTGCGCCGGCCCAAATTCGAAGACATCCGCGTGCGCCGGGCAATCAACTACGCCTTCGATTTCGAGGAACTGCGGCGCACGATCTTCTTCAACGAATATACGCGGATAGACAGCTTCTTCTATGGCTCCGAGCTTGCCTCGCGCGGCCTTCCGCAAGGTCGCGAACTCGAGATTCTGAACGAAGTGAAGGACCTGATACCGCCGGAGGTTTTCACCACGGAATACAAGAATCCCGTCGGCGGCGATCCGCAGAAACTGCGCGACAATCTGCGCAAGGCGATAGCCCTGTTCAAGGAAGCCGGCTATGAACTCCGCGACAATCGAATGGTCAACGTCAAGACGGGCGAACCGTTTGATTTCGAAATACTTCTTGACGGACCGACGATCGAGCGTGTCGCGTTGCCCTTCGCGCAGAACCTGAAGAAGATTGGAATCAACGCCACCGTGCGAACGGCCGATTCTTCGCAATACACCAATCGCTGGCGCTCGCGCGACTTCGACGTCCTCTATCTTGGCTGGGGACAATCGATTCACCCTGGCAACGAGCAAGCCGAGTACTGGGGTTCAGAGGCCGCGAAGCGCGAGGGCTCACAGAACTATTCAGGTATCAGTGAACCGGGAATCGATGCCCTGATCGACAAAGTCATCTTCGCCAAGGACCGCGACGACCTCGTTGCCGCAACGAAGGCTCTCGATCGCGTGCTCCTTGCTTATCAGCTCGTCGTTCCGAGTTACACTGCCCGATATGGTCGCCTCGCCTATTGGAATACCATCGTCCGGCCAGAGACATTGCCTCAGTATTCCACCGGATTTCCAACGATATGGTGGTCGACGAAGGCGGGGGGCAAATGAAGCCCTTGCGCTTAGGCGACGTCTCGATTCCAAATGCGGGAAGACGAATCAGGAAGCAGGAAAGGCTCCGCCGAGGCCGCAGCCGACGGGAGATGCAGGGATTGAAACATCATAGAGGGCATGCCGACGCTTCGCGGGTCCGGTTCGCCGGCAACACGTCGATCCAGAGGTTCGCCTGATGGGTGCCTATATCCTGCGCCGGCTGCTCCTAATGATCCCGACGATCATCGGGATCATGGCCATCTCCTTTGCCGTCGTGCAGTTCGCGCCGGGCGGCCCGGTCGAACAGGTGATCGCCGATCTCACCAATGCCGCCGGGTCCGACAGGCTGTCCGGTACTGGTGGCGATCTCGTGCAGGGGGGCGGCGAGGGCGGCCAGTATCGCGGCGCGCAAGGCCTCGATCCGGAATTCATCGCCAAGCTCGAGAAGCAATTCGGTTTCGACAAGCCGCCGCTCGAGCGCTTCGTCACGATGATGTGGAACTATGCCCGCTTCGATTTCGGCGAGAGCTTCTTCCGCAACACGTCCGTCATCGACCTCATCATTGAGAAGATGCCGGTGTCGATCTCGCTCGGAATCTGGATTCTCATCTTTTCCTACGCGATCTCAATCCCGCTCGGCATCAAGAAGGCGGTGTCGGATGGCTCGACCTTCGACGTGTGGACCTCCGGCGTCATCATCGTCGGCTACGCGGTGCCGAGCTTCCTCTTCGGCATTCTCCTGATCGTGCTTTTTGCCGGTGGGTCCTTCTTCGACTGGTTCCCCTTGCGCGGCCTCGTCTCCGATAATTTCCACGAGCTTCCCTGGTACCAGAAGATTCTCGACTATTTCTGGCACATGACGCTGCCGCTGATCACGCTCCTGCTCTCGGCCTTCGCGACGACGACGCTGCTCACCAAGAACTCCTTCATCGACGAGATCAAGAAGCAATATGTCACCACGGCGCGGGCCAAGGGGCTTGGAGAGCGGCAGGTGCTCTACGGCCACGTCTTCCGCAACGCCATGTTGATCATCATCGCCGGCTTCCCGGGTGCTTTCATCTCCGCCTTTTTCACCGGCTCGCTGCTCATCGAATATATCTTCTCCCTCGATGGGCTGGGCCGCCTCGGCTATGACGCGGTCGTCAAGCGCGACTATCCGATCGTCTTCGCGACGCTCTACATCTACTCGCTGATGGGCCTCGTCGTCAGCCTCATGTCGGACCTCATCTACACCTGGGTCGATCCCCGCATCGATTTCGAGCGGAGGGACGTCTGATGAGTACCGTCGCGACCTACGCCAAGACACCGGAAAAAGGCTGGTTGACGCCGATCGGGCGGCGCCGCTGGCAGAATTTCAAGGCGAACCGCCGCGGCTACTGGTCGCTCTGGATCTTCCTCCTGCTCTTCGGCCTCAGCCTGTTTGCGGAATTCATCGCCAACGACAAGCCGATCCTCGCCTCCTACAAAGGCGAGATCCTGTTTCCCGTGCTGATCGACTATCCGGAAGAGAAGTTCGGCGGGTTTCTCGCCGAAACCGACTACCGCTCCGACTTCATCCGCGACGAGATCGAGGCGAACGGCTGGGCGATCTGGCCGCCGATCCGCTATTCCTATCAGACGGTCAATTCCAACATCCCGCATTCGGCGCCGACGCCGCCCTTCTGGCTGATGAGCGAGGAAGAACGCTGCTCCGCCTACCCGCAAGGCGCTGCCGACCCGGGATGCATAGTCGGCAATCTCAACTGGCTCGGCACCGACGACCAGGCGCGCGACGTTATGGCGCGGATGATCTATGGCTTCCGCATCTCAGTCCTCTTCGGCCTCGCTCTGACGATCGCCTCCGCCGTGATCGGGGTTTCGGCGGGCGCCGTGCAGGGCTATTTCGGCGGCTGGACCGACCTCCTCCTCCAGCGCTTCATCGAGATCTGGTCGTCGATGCCGGTGCTCTACATCCTGCTCATCATCGCCGCCATCCTGCCGCCCGGCTTCTTCATCCTGCTCGGCATCATGCTGCTCTTCTCCTGGGTCGGTTTCGTCGGCGTGGTCCGTGCCGAATTCCTGCGCGCTCGCAATTTCGAGTATGTGAACGCGGCGCGCGCGCTCGGCGTCGGCAACGGTACGATCATGTACCGCCACCTGCTGCCGAATGCGATGGTCGCCACACTCACCTTCCTGCCCTTTATCCTTTCGGGCTCGATCACCACGCTCACCTCGCTCGACTTTTTGGGCTTCGGCATGCCGCCCGGCTCGCCCTCGCTCGGCGAGATGATCGCCCAGGGCAAATCGAACCTGCAGGCGCCATGGCTGGGGCTGACGGCCTTCTTCGCCATGTCCATCATGCTTTCGCTGCTGATCTTCGTCGGCGAGGCGACGCGCGATGCCTTCGACCCGAGAAAGACGTTCCGGTGAGCGCGACGATGACAGACACCCTCCTCTCCGTGCGCGATCTCTCCGTCGCCTTTCACCAGGGCGGCGAAACGTCGATGGCCGTCGACCGCATTTCCTTCGACATCAAGCGCGGTGAGACCGTCGCGCTCGTAGGCGAGTCCGGCTCCGGCAAATCGGTCTCGGCGAACTCGATCCTGAAGCTCTTGCCCTATCCCTCGGCGAGCCACCCGAGCGGGGAAATCGTCTTCAACGGCAAGGACCTGCTGAAGGCGAGCGATGCGGAGCTCAGGCACGCGCGCGGCAACGACATCACGATGATCTTCCAGGAGCCAATGACATCTCTCAATCCGCTGCACACGATCGAGCAGCAGATTGGTGAGATCCTCGAACTTCATCAGGACGTGAAGGGTCCCGCCACCCGCGCGAAAACGTTGGAACTGCTCAACCAGGTCGGCATCCGCGAAGCGGAAAAACGTCTAGGCGCCTATCCGCACCAGCTTTCCGGCGGCCAGCGCCAGCGCGTGATGATCGCCATGGCGCTCGCCAATCGGCCGGAGCTCTTGATCGCCGACGAGCCGACGACCGCGCTCGATGTGACCGTTCAGGCGCAGATTCTCGAGCTCCTGAAATCGCTCAAGGATCAGCACGGCATGTCCATGCTGTTCATCACTCATGACCTCGGCATCGTCCGCAAGATTGCCGACCGCGTCTGCGTCATGACCAAGGGCAAGATCGTCGAGGCCGGCCCGACCGCCGAGATCTTCGCCAATCCACAGCACGCCTATACCCGCCATCTGCTCGCCGCTGAACCCAAGGGCGAACCGCCGGCTTCCGACGCCTCGAAACCGATCGTCATCGAAGCGAAGGAGATGAAGGTCTGGTTCCCGATCAAAGCCGGCCTCCTGCGCCGCGTCGTCGACCATGTGAAGGCAGTCGATGGCGTCGATCTGACGCTTCGCGCCGGCCAGACCCTCGGCGTCGTCGGCGAATCGGGCTCCGGCAAGACGACGCTTGGTCTCGCGTTGACGCGGCTCATCTCATCGCAGGGCCGAATCGCTTTCGTCGGCAAGGATATCGACGCCTACAGCTTCCGCGAGATGCGGCCGCTCCGAAACCGGATGCAGATCGTCTTCCAGGATCCTTACGGGTCGCTCAGTCCGCGCATGTCCGTCGCCGATATCGTCGGCGAGGGGCTGAAGATTCACGAAAAGGCGCTCTCGGATGAAGAGCGCGACGCCCGTGTCGCCGCAGCTCTTCAAGAGGTCGGGCTCGATCCCGCCACCCGCTGGCGCTACCCGCACGAATTCTCCGGCGGTCAGCGCCAGCGCATCGCGATCGCCCGGGCGATGGTGTTGAAGCCGCAATTCGTCATGCTGGACGAGCCGACCTCGGCGCTCGACATGAGCGTGCAGGCGCAGGTGGTCGACCTTCTGCGTGACCTGCAGCGCAAGCACAATCTCGCTTATCTCTTCATCAGCCACGACTTGAAGGTCGTGCGGGCGCTCGCCAACGAGGTGATCGTCATGCGGACGGGGAAAGTGGTCGAGCAGGGTCCGGCCGAGCGTATCTTTACCGCGCCTAGCGAAGATTATACCAAAGCGCTGATGGCCGCCGCCTTCAACCTCGAAGCCGTCAACCTCGCCGCCGTTCGTCAGTAGAGTATCCCAATGCCCGTAAAGAGCCCCGTGATCGTCGACCTGAAATTCATCCCGGAGGAGGTCGAAGCGGCGCTCCTCGGCGCCTTTCCCGATCGCGAGGTGATCAATCTTGCCGATTCCGCCCATGAAGGGCGCGATCTTTTGGGCATCAACTACGCAGTCGTGTGGAAATCTGCGCCCGACCTCTTCTCCCGTGCACCGGACCTCAAAGTCGTCTTTTCCGGCGGTGCCGGCGTAGACCACGTGCTGACGCTGCCGGGCCTTCCCGACGTGCCGCTCGTTCGCTTCGTCGACCGGACGCTGACGACGCGCATGAGCGAATGGATCGTGATGCAGTGCCTCCTGCATCTTCGTCAGCATCGCGCCTATGAGGCGCTGGCGAGGAAGCACGAATGGCGCGACCTCATCCAGCCGGAGGCCGCCGATGTGACCATCGGCATCATGGGCATGGGCGTGCTCGGCCAGGATGCCGCGCGCAAGCTCGCAATGATGGGCTTCAAGGTGATCGGCTGGTCGCGCACGAAGCGCGCCGTCGAGGGAATCGAGACCTATGACGCTGCCGGATTGAACGCCTTTCTAGGGAGGACGGACTTCCTCGTGGGCCTCCTGCCGCTGACGCCTGACACCAGAGGCATCTTCAACGCCGGCCTCTTCAAGAAGCTCAGCCGCAACGGGCCGTTCGGCGCTCCCGTCTTCATCAATGCCGGCCGAGGCGGCAGCCAGGTAGAGGCCGACATCCTCGAGTGCCTCGATTCGGGCGTTCTTGGAGGCGCCTCACTCGATGTCTTCGAAAGGGAGCCGCTTTCGCCGGAAAGCCGCTTCTGGGACATGCCGAATGTCTACGTGACACCGCACGTCGCTGCTTCGTCCGACGTCAGGGCCCTCTTTGCGCATGTCGAGCATCAGATCGCGCGTTTCGAAAGCGGCCTGCCGCTGGAGCATGTGGTGGACAAGGTAGCCGGCTACTGACCTGCCTCCGCCGAGATCACTACGAAGGCAGTCGTGAGCGCGGCGTCCCTCCCATGACTGGCGAAGGCTTGCCCCAGGTCCCTACAGCGCCGTGCGTCTTTTCAGACGCACAAAGGACGCTGTAGCACTTTGAATTGCTGCATGTTTTTGTCCTTAAATCGGGTACGATTTAAGGAAACATGCAGTAAGGGCGGCGATACCCCGTCGGCTGATCATAAAGCCAGCCGATGCGGCGGATGGCGTCCTCCAGCCCTTCGCGCGCAACCGTCATCGTGTGGCCGTTGGCATGCACCAGCGTCTTCTCGTCCTCCATGATGGCGACGTGCCCCTTCCAGAAGACGAGATCGCCGCGCCTGAGCTCGTCGCGGCCGATCGATCGGCCGAGGCCGCTTGCCTGCATATCGGAATCGCGCGGCGCGTTTCCCCCCGTCATCTGCATGGCGAGCTGCACGAGACCCGAGCAATCGATGCCGAAGCCGGAGCGGCCGCCCCAAAGATACGGGGTTTCGAGAAACCGGGCCGCGACCGAGACGTAATCGTCGCCGAGCGGGCTTCCTATGGGCGCGCAATGGTTGGCGACGATCGCCAAACCACCGTCCAGCAGAAGATAGCGTGTGCCGCGCGTCTCCGCTTCCCCGGCAACGCTGAGCCGGCTTCCCATCGAGAGCGCGAAGGCCTGAGGAAAGCGCAAATCGGCACCGCGATAGACGAAGGTGCGCGGCACCGCGACGATATGGGTCGCCGGAGCTTGCGGCGGCTTCACCGAATCCTCAGGCACGTAGCCGACATAGCCGTCGAGATCGGATTTGACCCACGCCCATCCGTCGGCGACATCGAGCACGCGAACGGTTTCGCCATAGAGCAATTCCGTGTCCGTGCCGCAGGCAGGCTCGGGTCTGGCCCTGAGCGGCGTCACCGGCGCCGCCATCTGCGCCGGCGTGCCTTCGACAAAGCGCTTTGCCTCTACCAGGCCGCGCAGACGCTCCTCCGCGAGGTCTTCGCGATAGGCATTGAGACGACGATCGAGCGTTTCGGGCATGGCAGGTCTCACAGTTTCCGGCCCTGATTGATGATCAGATCGCCGAGTTTTTCAAGATAAAGCGCGCCGTCGACCGTACGTTTGATGATGACGTTGCGCCGGTCGCGCTCGTCGCGCACCCGGTCGACGAGCCCGAGCGCGCCCATCGTATCGAGCGCGCGTGTGATTACCGGCTTCGTCACCCCGAGTGTTGCGGCGAGACCGCGCACCGTATGCGGAGGCGGCACGAGATAGATCTGCAGGAGAATCGCCATCTGCCGCAAGGTCAAATCGCGGCTGTCGACGCGCACCTGCTCGAGCGAGACGGCGTGCCAGAGCCTCAGCGCCTGGGAGGGCGTCAGTTCGACCGGCAAGGGAAACTCCTGCGTAAACCACGTCGCCGCACCATAGCGAGACGATCGTTACGCAAGCGTTTCTTTTGCGAGTCGATTTGCGGCGGAGAAGCTTACCCCGCGATCCGCCCAACATGATGATAGAGCGCCCGGATCGCCTGCGCTTCGCCACCAACCGGGGAATGCGGGCGCTCCGACTGTGCCCAGCCGAAAATGTCGAGATGAACCCAGCTCTTTGCATTCGTGACGAAGCGCTTGAGGAAGAGCGCGGCCGTGATCGAGCCCGCCATGCCGCCGGAAGGCGCATTGGTGAGGTCCGCAATGCGCGCGGATATATCCTTGTCGTAACCCAGGTAGAGCGGCATTCGCCAGATCGGGTCGTCGACGCTAAGGCTCGCCTCGGCAAGATCGTGGGCCAGTTCCTCGTCGTCTGTGAAGAAGGGCGGCAGATCGGGGCCGAGAGCAACGCGGGCAGCACCCGTCAGCGTCGCCATGTCGATGATGAGATCGGTCTTCTCCTCGTCGGCATAGGCAAGCGCGTCGGCAAGGATTAGGCGGCCTTCGGCATCGGTGTTGTCGATCTGCACCGTCAGACCCTTGCGGCTCCGGTAGATGTCGCCCGGCCGGAAGGCATTCCCCGAGATCGAGTTCTCGACGACCGGAACGATGACACGTAGATCGACCTTGAGCTTCGCGTCCATGATCATCAACGCGAGACCCATCACATTGGCCGCACCGCCCATGTCCTTCTTCATCAAGAGCATCGAGGCTGCCGGTTTGATATCGAGGCCGCCGGTGTCGAAGCAGACGCCTTTGCCGACAAGCGTCACTTTCCTGTGCCCTTTCTTGCCCCAGCGCATTTCGAGGAGCCGGGGCGCCTCGGCGCTGGCGCGGCCTACCGTGTGCACCAGCGGGAAATTCTGCGCGAGCAAAGCCTCGCCGGAGATCACCGAAACATCCGCCTTGTAATGGCTGGCAAGTGCCCGGAAGGCGGCCTCCAGTGCTTCCGGACCCATGTCGTTGGTCGGCGTGTTGATCAGGTCGCGCGCGAGGAACACGCCGGCAAGCTGCCGTTTGATGTCGGTCGCGTCGGCGTCCGCCGGGATAAGCAGCGTCGGCGCCTCCGCCTTCGCCGCCTTGTAGCGCTCGAACCGGTAGGAGCCGAGACCATAGCCGAGCGCCAGGCGGTTGGCCGTAAGCGGCGCCGTTTCGATATGCCATTTACCGGCCGGCAGCGCCCGGGCGAGCTTGCCGGTGAGGAAGGGCGCTTCGGAAGGATTGGCGCCAAGCCCGAACAGGGCGCCGCCGAGATGGCCGTCGGCCGACGGGATGAGCAGGACGGCGCCGGATTCCGCCTTGAAGCCCGCCTTCTTCGCCCAATCGAGCGCGATCGGATCGATGCTCCCCGTTTCGATATGCGCCGGCGTGACCGCGAAGATCGGCAGCGTCTTGCCGTTGCTAGTGTTGAACGGCGACGGCCGTTCGATGAACTGAAAGGGAGCCATGGGAGTCCTCGACTGACGGATACGGATTACCGCATGGATTGCCTCGACCGGACTCGATCGAGGCAATCCATGCAGCGATTCAAAGTGCTACAGCGATCTTTGCGCGTCCGATCAGACGCGTGGCGCTATAGGTATTAACGCTCCGTTAGGGTTAACAGATTATTGCTGGAGTGAAAGTTGCGCCGCGCCTGCATGTCTCATTAAATCGGCTTGGTTTAAGGACAAAGACATGCAGCAATTCAAAGCGCTACAGCGACCTTTGTGCGCCTGATAAGGCACGCGGCGCTGTAGTGTTCGGAGTTCCGGCGCGAATGCATGCTGGGGCTCGATTATTATGCAACACACTCCCTCCTCCCACCTGCTTCGCCTCGCACGGGGCACCGCTGTCGCGCTGTTGGCGCTGACGCTTGGCGGCTGCGCCGGTCAGCAGGGCAAGAAGGAACTGACGACCGGCTCAATCCCGAAGCTATCGAGGCCCGTGCAGTCGATGAACGCGACCGAGCTTGCCGCCGCGGCCGAAAGCATCGGCCAGGCCTATGAGCGCAATCCTAAGGACCGCGACGCGGGTCTCAACTACGCCAACCTTCTGCGCATGACCGGGCGCAACGAGCAGGCACTTGCGGTTATGCAGCAGGTGGCGATCAACCATCCGACGGATCGCGAAGTGCTCGGCGCCTATGGCAAGGCGCAGGCCGCCGCGGGGCAACTGGAGCAGGCGCTTGCGACCATCAACCGGGCGCAAACGCCCGATCGGCCCGACTGGAAGCTGAAATCGGCGGAAGGCGCCATTCTCGATCAGCTCGGCCGCTCCGGCGAAGCGCGGCTGCGCTATCGCGAGGCCTTGGACCTCCGACCGAACGAGCCTTCGGTGCTTTCTAATCTCGGCATGTCCTATCTCCTGACGAAGGACTTGCGGACGGCCGAAACCTATCTCAAATCGGCGGCAAGCCAGCCGGGCGCCGACAGCAGCGTCCGGCAGAACCTCGCGCTCGCCGTCGGCCTGCAGGGGCGCTTCCAGGAGGCCGAGACGATCGCGCGCCAGGAACTGACGCCCGAGCAGGCGGAAGCGAATGTCGCCTATCTGCGTTCGATGCTGTCGCAGCAGGGCGCTTGGAAGCAGCTCGCAAAAGCGGACGAGGGGAATACGAATTAGGTCGGTTTAGTTCTTCCGCCCCATTGCCATTGGCAGGAATTCCACCGTCATCGTCGGACTCGGCCCGAGGCTTCAATTACAAGCCCCTACATGGCGTATCGGATATGGCGCAAACGGCATTTCGAGCCCTTGCAGGGGCTGTACGTGGATCCTCGGGTCAAGCCCGAGGATGACAGCGCGGGAGGGACGCTCCAACACACCTCTCGCGCCGGAATATGTCGTTTCCTCTCGAAGGCCCTTGCGTGGATTGGCTTCCTCTGCATTCGTCATCCTCGGGCTTGACCCGAGGCTCCACGCACAAGCATTGAAACGGCAGATACTCTAAAACTTGTCCGCCACCTGTATCCCCGCTGGCCCGAGGATGACGGCGACGAGCACCGGCAGGAAAAACAGGATCATCGGCACTGTCAGTTTCGGCGGCAACGCGGCGGCTTTTTTCTCCGCCGCGGTCATCCGCTGGTCGCGGCTTTCCTGCGCCAGCACGCGCAGTGCCTGGGCAACCGGTGTGCCGTAGCGATCCGCCTGGATCAAGGCTTGCGTCACCGATTTCACCTCTTCGAGGCCCGTGCGCAGGCCGAGATTCTCGAGGGCGACGCGCCGGTCGGGCAGGAAGGAGAGCTCGGCCGTCGTCAGCACCAGCTCCTCGGCGAGCGGCGGCGATTGCGCGGCGATCTCATCGGCGACGCGGCGCATGGCGACCTCCATCGAGACGCCCGATTCGACGCAGATCAGTAGGAGATCGAGCGCGTCCGGCCAGGCGCGGCGGATGGAATGCTGGCGCTTGGAAGTGGCGTTGGCGATGAAGATATTCGGGGCGTAGAAGCCGACATAGGCGAAGCCGATGGCGACGCACAGTCTCAGCATGAACGGTTTCTCTGCAAAGGTCCCGAGGACGAAAATATAAAGGACCGCGACGATCAGAAACAGGAACGGCAGGCAGAAGCGAGCGAAGAGGAAGGTATTGAGCGCATTCTGCGAGCGGTAGCCGGCCGTCTTCAGGCGGTTGACGGTATTGTCGTCGACAAGCGCCTTTTTCAGGTTCAGCCGGTCGACGATCTCCCTGACCGAGGTATTGTGTTGCGTCCTGAGGCTCGCCCGGCCATTCGTGATCTCGGCATTCAGGCGCGCGCGTTCGCGGGCGCGGATCTGTTCGCGTTCGGTCGCGACCGATTTCATCCGCTTCGCAAGGTCGCCGCGCTCGAAGAACGGAGTGACGAGCGAATAAAACGTCGCCAGCACGGCCAGCGATACAAGCGCGGCCATGATGACGTTCGGATCGGTGAGTGTCTCTATCCAGCCGTCCACCAGTAGCTTGCCCTTCAAATATCGAAGTTGATCATGTTGCGCATCATCCAGATGCCGATGCTCATCCAGACGGCGGAGGCGCCCATGATGATGTGGCCGCGCGGGTCGGTGAAGAGAATCATCATGTAATCGGGCGAGGTCAGGTAGACGAGCGTCGCGACGATGAAGGGGAGCGCACCGATGATGCAGGCGGACGCCTTGGCCTCCATGGAAAGCGCATTGACCTTGGCCTTCATCTTCTTGCGTTCCCGCAGCACCTTGGAGAGATTGCCGAGCGCCTCGGAGAGATTGCCGCCCGCCTGCGCCTGGATCGCGATGACGATCGCGAAGAAATTCACCTCCGGCAGCGGGACACTATGGATCATGCGGGCGCAGGCTTCGGGAACGTTGAGGCCCACCTGCTGGGACTCGACGACGCGGCGGAATTCCGTCCTTACCGGCTCCTGCCCGTCGCTGGCGATCAGCCGCAGCGCGTCGTTCAGCGGCAAGCCGGACTTGATCGAGCGGACCATAACGTCGAGCGCGTTTGGAAATTCCTCCAGGAACTTCTTGCAGCGACGCTTGATCATCGAGCCGACGACCCAGCGCGGCAGGCCGGCGGCACCGACGAGGGCGACGCCCGCGGCGATCAGCGGCCCGGCGCCCGTCAAAAGGACCACGACGAAGGCGAAGAGGCCGAAAAGCGCGCTCACGACATAGAACTGCGTGAGCGACATCGAGAGGTTGGCCTGGGCCAACCGCTTTTTCATCGACGTCGCCGTATTGGCGGATTTTTCCTGCTGCTTCTTTTCGAGTTCCTTCAGCGAATCCTGAACGGATTTCCGCCGCTTCGACATCTCGTTGACTCGGTCGCGCGCCGCTTTGATCTTGGTCCGGTCCGTTTCCGCGGCGCCGACACGGCGCAGCCGGCCTTCGGCCTTCTTCTCGTTCTCGATGCGTGAATAGAGCAGACCATAGGCGAGCGCCGCCGCCGCCAGTGCGACGAGGCCAGCCAGTGCCAGGACGGTGATGTCTATGCCGAACATCGCTCGGTCTGTCCCTTCGGTCCATTGGCCGGCGCGGACGGAAAGCCGCGGAGGCTCAAGCCTGTTCTATTGCTTTTCCATCGCATCGAGAGTCGCGGCGAGCCGCTTGTCCTCGTTGAAATAGCGGGCGCGGTCCCAGAAATGCGGCCGGCCGATGCCGGTCGAGACGTGGCGACCGATGATCCGGCCGTTGGCGTCCTCGCCGTCGATTTCGTAGCGCATCAGGTCCTGGGTGATGATGACGTCGCCTTCCATGCCGACCACCTCTGTGACGTGGGTGATGCGGCGCGAGCCGTCGCGCAGGCGCGAAGCCTGGATGATGACGTCGACCGAGCCGGAAATGATCTCGCGAACGGTCTTGGCCGGCAGCGTGTAGCCGCCCATGGCGATCATCGATTCCATGCGGCTCAGGCATTCGCGCGGCGTATTGGCGTGGATCGTTCCCATGGAGCCGTCATGGCCGGTGTTCATCGCCTGGAGCAGGTCGAAGACCTCCGGGCCGCGCACTTCGCCGACGATGATGCGTTCCGGACGCATGCGCAGGCAGTTTTTCACGAGGTCGCGCATGGTGATCTCGCCCTCGCCCTCGATGTTTGGCGGACGCGTTTCGAGGCGTACCACATGCGGCTGCTGCAGCTGCAGTTCGGCCGAGTCCTCGCAGGTGATGATCCGTTCGGTGCTGTCGATGTAGCGTGTCAGGCAGTTCAAGAGCGTCGTTTTGCCGGAGCCGGTGCCGCCGGAGATGACGATGTTGCAGCGGACGCGGCCGATGATCTGCAAGAGGACGGCGCCTTCGGGCGTGATCGAGCCGAAGCGCACCAATTGCTCCAGCGTCAGCTTGTCCTTCTTGAACTTACGGATGGTGAGCGCCGCGCCGTCGATCGCGAGCGGCGGAGCGATGACGTTGACGCGCGATCCGTCCGGCAGCCGCGCGTCGCAGATCGGGCTCGATTCGTCGACGCGTCGGCCGACCTGGCTGACGATGCGCTGGCAGATCGACAGAAGCTGCGCGTTGTCGCGGAAGCGGACCTCCGATTCCTCGACCTTACCGCCGACTTCGATGAAGGTCTGGCCGGCGCCGTTGACCATGATGTCGGCGATGTCGTCGCGCGCCAAGAGCGGTTCGAGCGGTCCGTAGCCGAGCACGTCGTTGCAGATGTCGTCGAGCAGCTCCTCCTGCTCGGCGATCGACATCGCGAAATTCTTGATGGTGATGATGTCGTTGACGATGTCCCTGATTTCTTCGCGGGCGCTCTCGGTGTCGAGCTTCGAGAGCTGCGAGAGGTCGATCGTATCGATCAGCGCGGAAAAGACCTGCGACTTGGTATCGTAATAGTCCTCCGCCCGCGGTGCGCGCCGGCGCGCTGGCTGCGCGGCCGGTTGCGGGCGCGGCGGTTGAGCAGCCGGCTCGCTCAGAACCGGCGCGGCGGAACGCTCCATGATCGCCGTCGGTGCGGCCGGCGGCGCAGCCACGGGAGCTTTCGCGCCGCCCTTGCCAAAACCCTCGTTTCCGCGTTTGCCAAACATCACTTCATTCCGCTTGCTTCAGATGGAGTTCGAGCAGATGCGGGCGCCTACCGCCTGCCGAGCTTTGCCAAAACCTTGCCAAGGCCGCCGCGGCGCGCCTTCTTGATTGCAGTACGCCCGGTGAGGAGATGGGCGAGTTGCGAGAAGGTTTCTGCCGCCGGCGATTTTCTATCGATTTCCGCGATCATGCGGCCGCTGTTCGAGGCATTGCCGAAGAGCACCGCGTCGAAGGGGATGATCGCCGCTGCCTCCACCTCCAGCGACTCGCAGAACTCATTGGGAGCGATCTCCGGCCGCTTGGGCATGCCCACCTGGTTCAAGACGAGATGCGGAACCCGGTCGTTCGGCCGGAGCTTTTTGAGAGCGTCGAGCAGGTTCTTCGTGTTCCGGAGGCTCGCAAGGTCGGGAACGGCGGTGATCACCACTTCGTCGGCTTCGCCGAGAACTGTCCGGGTCCAGTCCGACCAGGCATGCGGAACATCGAGCACCGAAACCGGGGCGCTGCGCTGGAGGACTTCGAGAATCGGATGAAAGGCGCCGGCCTCGAAATCATAGGCGCGGTCGAGCATCGAGGGTGCGGCGAGCAGCGAGAGATGCTCGGAGCACTTGGTGAGGAGCCGGTCGAGGAAGACCTCGTCCAACCGCTCCGGCGCGAAAACGGCCTCGGCGATCCCCTGCGGCGGGTCCTGGTCGAAGTCGATGTTCGCAGTGCCATAGGGCAGGTCGAGATCAGCGAGGATCGTCTCGGTCGAAAACAGGTTGGAGATGCCCCAGGCGCAATTATGCGCGATGACCGATGAGCCGCAGCCGCCCTTCGCACCGATAAAGGCGAGGCTTCTCCCAAGCGGCTCGGCCTCCGGATCGACGAAGATCGCCGAGACCGCCGTCAGGATATCGGCCATTCCGACCGGCGCGACCATATATTCGGAAATGCCGTTGCGGATCAGCTCGCGATAGAGCGCGATATCGTTGTGACGGCCGATAATGACGACCTTCGTGCTCGGGTCGCAGACTTGGGCAAGCGGCGCGAGTTCGGAAAGCAGCGATTTGGGCTCGGTCGCGGTTTCGAGGATGATCAGGTTGGGCGTCGAGACGCTCGCGAACATGTTCGCCGCTGCGGCGATGCTGCCCCCGGTGATGCGCAGGCTCACCTTCGCCATGCGACGATCCTGGCCACAGCGCTCCATCAACCGCTGTACCGCCTCGCTTTCGCAGAAGGCATGAATTGAAATGCGCGGCAACGGCCGGAGCTGATCGAGATCGCCCGGACGCGTCGCGTCCGCGGAAAAGTCGGCCGCTCCGCCATTGTCGATCGTGTATTCGATAGCGCTCATCGCTTTTCCTTGAAGAAGCTCCGCATCAGTTGAAGACGATCGTCGTTCCGCCGTCGCCCGTATCGGTGCCGCGCCAGGTCTTGATCACTTCGCCACGCTGTTCCGCGTCGATCGGCGACATCTGGCGCGGACCGATGAGGTCCGTCGGATTGGCGATCTGGGCTGCGAGATTGGACTGTGAGGCGCAGCCGAAATTATAGTAGTTGCGGTTCTCCAGCGTATTCAGCGTGACATCCTCGGGCCATTCGCCGCAGGGCGCCGTCTGCGCGGTGATCGCGACATAGCTCAGGCGAATGGGCGCAGCGTCACCCGTGGCGCCGGCCTCGTAGCTGGTTTCGAGGATCTTCTTCGGCGACACGCCCGTTGCCGCGAGCAGACGACGGATTTCCTTACGGGCGATCTGCGCAGCATGGCTGTTCACCGATCCGCGCGGCAGCATGATCTGGATCACGCCGCTCGACGCGTTTCGGTATTCGGCGGCAAAGCCGCGGATGACGTCGCGCGTCCCCTGGGTGAGCCGCGTATCGCCCGAGGCGACGGGTATGTCGATCGTCCGCTCCCCTTCGGCAATGACGATCGGGTGGCGCGTGCGGTAATCGTCGGGGATCGAGCCGGTCGCGAGCTTGTCCTTGTTGGCGCAGCCCGCAAGCAGGCCGGCGACAAGGGCGACTGCGGCCGCACGGAGTGGAAAGCAGGTCAGGGCCATGGAAGGCTGCCTTTCGAGTCTGTTCGGGCTGCGTTGCGCTTTTTCATGGACCCGACCTATTTGTAGATGAAGCCGACGTTACCGTGATAGCGGCCCACGGGCGGCTGTGCCTCCGGCCGGCCATAGATCCGGTTGACGCGGCCGAGGAAGAAGCTCTCGAGATCATTGGCCGGATTGAAATTGTCGTCTGGACGAGAAATCGCGCTGCGGGCGACCGGGCGCACGAGATAGGGTGTGGCGATGATGACGAGCTCCGTCTCGTTGCGCTGGAAGTCCTTGCTGCGGAAGAGCGTGCCGAGGATCGGGATCTTCGAAGCGGCAGGCAGACCCGACATCGCCTGGCGGATGTTGTCCTGGACCAGACCGGCGATGACGATCGAGCCGCCGGACGGCAGTTCGACGCTCGTCGAGGCCTCGCGCCGGCGGATGCCGAGGAAGGTGTTGCCGGGAATAGTAGTCATGCTATTGCCCGTGACCACTGAGCCTTCGTAGGTGGGCTCGGAGACATCCGTCTGGATCTGCAGGCTGATGCGGCCCGGGCCGAGAACGACCGGCTTGAAGTTCAGTCTGATACCGTATTCGACATCGTTGACCTCACGCTCGACCGTGGTTTCGCCGGTTTCCTCGTCACGCTTCACTTCCTGGACGCCGGCGAGCCGGAACTCGCCGCCGACGTAGAACTTCGCCTCCTGACCGGAGATCGCGGTAAGACTCGGCTCGGCAAGCGTGCGCATGACGCCGGCCTGCTCCATCGCATTAATGTAGCTAGCAATGGTGGTGGGGCCGATCGAGCCCCTGATAATTGCGTTCGTGCCAACGCCGATCGCGTCGCCGAGATTGGCCGGGTTGCGGAAGCTGATGCCGCTTTCGCCATCGGATACGCGTCCGTTGAAGCCGAGCTGCTTCAGCACCTGCCGGCTGACCTCGGCAACGGTCACCTTCAGCGTGACCTGGTCGTCGCCCTCGATCGTCAGCAGGTTGACGATCTGCGAGGTCTGGCGATCTTCGGCGAAGATATCGGCGTCGCCGTTGTTGCCCTGCGCAGTGATGTTGCGGGTCGTCGCCTCGCCGCCTTTCAGGAAGGCGCGGGCGAGATCGACGGCCTTGGTGGAGTCGAGCGGCGTGCGCACCGTGCCTGTCAGGACGACGTTGTCCGATATGATCTCGACGTTGATGTCGGCATCCGGAATGAAGCGGCGCAGGTTCGCCTCGAGACCGGCGACGTCGCGCTCGACGGAAACCTCGAGGCTGACGATCTCCTCTCCGTTCCGGCCGAAGACGAAGATGTTCGTCTGGCCGACCGACTTGCCGAAAAGGTAGATGCGCCGGGAGGTGCGCGTGACCGCGTCGGCCATCGACGGGTCGGCAACGAGGATATCATGGGCGTCGGTCGGCAGGTCGACGACAACCGCCTTGTTGAGGCCGAGATTGATGATCTTGCGCACGCCCGGACCGCTTTCGGCGATCCTGACAACAGACGAGGCGGCGGCCTCGGCCGCAGGCACCGTCATGCCCGAGAATGTCAGGCAGAAGGAGAGGCCGGCTGCGAATGTGGCCCGAAATTTGTGTCCGTTTCGCTTCACCTTGCGCCCCGTCTATTCTTATTGCTGGTTCTGGACAGCGGCGCCGTCGCTTTTGACGATTGAGCCCGATTTGATGAGCTGGATGCTCGGCCCGCCGTCGCCGCTCAAGAGGTGGTCGGCAGCGTTGGTATCGGGCTCCTGCGCGTCGGCGACGCTGCGGAGCGCCAGCGAGATGCGTTCGGCCATCTGCTGCGCCACCGTCATGACTTTCGATTGATCCGGCGTCAGCTCGAGGGTCGCGGTGGTACCGACGACGGCCTTGGACCCGTCCTCCTTCTCCTCCACCTGCTGATCGATCGCGAGCACACGGACATTGCTCAGCACCGTTTCGGTCAGGTAGAGGTCGCCGTCGGACTTGCGCACCATGATCACGTCGACACGGTCGTTCGGCAGGATGAAGCCGCCGGCGCCGGTCGCGACCGTGATTTCCGTTGCGACGGCGCGCTTTCCGGCCGGGAGCAGCGACGACATGATGCGATTCGAGGCGTCGGCGATCTTTTCCTGGCGGACCGGCTCTCCGGTGAAGAGCGGCAGACGCACGACCGCGCCAGAAAGATCGTCAACGGCACTCGGACGATTTTCCTCGGTGATCATGCCCTCGGCCACGCCGTCCTTCGGCCAAGCCATCCAGCGGATAGAATCAGCGCCGAGACGGGAGCCCACGGGCAGGCTCTTGCTGGCGACAAGGACGTTAATGGCTGGGGCCTGCTCCATGACGGGTTCTGCCATATGCGGGGCGGGAGCGCGGGTGAGTTTCATCGCCAAAAGCCCAGCCAAGGCGGCCGAGCCGACGGCCACCGCCAGAATGATGATGCGCACCGGTTTCATGATCGTCTCAAAGCCCCAGGAATTGCCCTGGGTCAGATTGATCAGGAATTGGTGTAATTATGGTTAACGGATCGCTTATATGAATGGTTAATGAAACGCTACGTGCCCCCTCGGCAATAGAACCTCGGCTAGGAGAGTTGCGCGAAAGCGGCCTGCATCAGCGGCGATGAGGGATACGCGGCGAAGCCGCCGAGGGCGATCGCGACGCCGTACGGAATCTTCTGCGAGGTCAGCAAAAGGCGCGGCGCCGGAATGCGGGCGGCAAGGATCGCATTCTCATTAGAGCGGAGAAGCAGAACCGCAAGGGTTAGAAGGCCACCGGAGATGGAGACATACACCAGAAAGGCGACGAGCGAGGCATCGAGGCCGAACCAGATGGCGCAGGCGGTCAGGAGCTTGGCGTCGCCGCCGCCCATGATGTTGGCGGCGAACAGACAGAAACAAACTGCAAACACCATGAAGGCCGCCGCGAGGTGGAGCGCGATCTGTCCGAAACCGAGGCCAATGAAGAATGCCGTCAGGAAAAACGCGCCAAGCAGGATCGCCGACACCCGGTTGGGGATCGTCATCGTCAGCAGATCCGAAGTGGCCGCAAAGGCGAGGCAAAATGGAAAGACGACAAAGGCGGCAGCTATGGTCAACTAACTCTCCGGGGGCGCTCGAAAGAAACAATGATCAAGGGCATGCGACGATCGCACGAACTCTATATGAAAAAGGGCCGCTTCAGGCACTGAAACGACCCCCTTCTTAAAGCGAAAGAAATTCCGCCACTTACATGTTGTCTTGAGCAGTGGTCATTTCATTTCCGAGTTCGGTGAACAGTTCGTCGAGCTGTCCGCCGAGGGTCGTTGCGCCGCCGATCAGCGCTACAGAGATCAGGGCAGCGATCAGGCCGTATTCGATTGCGGTTGCACCGGATTCGTCCTTCATCAGACGGGCGAAAATGGTCTTCATGGCGATTCTCCTACTTCACGTGATTGTTGTTCAGCACTTCCGCCAACTGTTGCCGTTGATCGGATACCCTGAAATTAGCGGGGCCTAATTTCTTTCCGCTTAAGGAAACCGGTTACCGTGAAGTTAAAGCCGCACCGCTCTTTCTTGGGTAAATGTGAGGAAAAAGGACGGGTTAAATTGCAGCGCTTCGTCGTAACCTTTCATTCACCAAAAGCCGCCAATATGCGGCCATATTCGCCATCAGGACGCGCCATGAACACGCCCAACGCGACCAAACGGGTCGCCACGCTTACAGTCGCTGCCTTTTTCGGGCTTTTCGCGCCGGCGATCGCGGAGGCGGCTGAGGAAATGATGCGCGTCTATATGGATCACGCGCGCGTGCTGAAACTCGACCGGCCGGTCAGCAAGGTGATCATCGGCAATTCCGACGTGGCGGATGCGACGGTCGCGGATGCGAAGACGATCGTGCTCACCGGACGCAATTTCGGAACGACCAATCTCGTCATCCTCGACCAGGACGGAAACGCCATCGTCGACGAGCGCATCCTGGTATCGATCGACGAGGGCAATACGCTGCGCGTCTACAAGCAGACGGCACGCACGGTTCTCTCCTGCACGCCCAATTGCGAGCGCGCCGAGCGGCAGGCATCCACCTCGAACAGCAGCAACTAACCAATCACGAAATCCAAACCACTAAAATTCTTCGGGTTGTTGAAAACGATTTTTCAACAGTCGTCGCGTATTTTGCACCGATCCAGTTGACATGACGGAACGGCGCAATGTCGATCGAAGAGAAAGCATGCACCTCTCGGGCGCGCTCATTCCGCGGCCCGTTTCGGCGTCTCATCGGTGATCGGAAGGGCGCGACCGCGATCGAATTCGCGATCCTCGCCCTGCCCTTCTTCATCGTCGTCTTCGCATCGATCGAGACATTTGTCGCCTTTGCCGGCGAGCAACTGCTCGCGAACGCGACTGACACGCTGGCTCGCAAGATCCGCACCGGCGAGCTCACCTTCAATCAGGGCAAGCCGACGGATGTGACCGAGGCCGAGTTCCGCCAGGCTTTCTGCGACGAGATCGCCATCATGATGACATGCTCGGCGAGCGAAGCGACCGAGCCCACCAAGCTTTATCTCGATGTCCGCAAGATCGCCGATCTCGGCGATTTTCCGGACGCCGTCCCGCGCCTGGGCTCCGATCTCGACACCAGCGGCTTCCAATTCGCTCCCGGCGGTCCCCGAGATTTCACCATGGTGCGCGCTTACTACCGCTGGGAGGTGATCACCGATCTCGTTCGGCCCTATGTCACCAAACTCAGGTCCGCCGGCGACAGCATGCCGCGCGACTACCTGATGGTCGCGACGGCCACCTTCCGCAACGAAGACTATTGAGGACGCCATGAGACGCATGCACGCATCCCTCGTCCGGCGCACTCTCCGCCCGCTTCGCCGCCTGCTCAGGGACCGGCGCGGCGTCGGCGCCGTGGAATTCGCGATCGTCGCGCCACTGCTGATCGGCGCCTATATCGGCGCTTTCGAGCTTTCGCTCGGCTTCACCGTCGCGCGCAAGGTCGCACGCGCATCGAGCGCCGTTAGCGATATCGTCACGCAGCAGCAGGGCGTGGACAAGGCCTTTCTGGACGACATGCTGAACGTCACGAAGAACATGCTCGTGCCTTATGACGGCTCGGACTACGATTTGAAAATCACCGGCATCCAGGTAACCGGCACGACGGAAGGCAAGGTCGTCTGGTCCCGCGGCTGGTCGGACGGGAACGAGGGCGCGACGGTGCCCTATGCCTTCAATTCGGTCACGAACGTGCCGTCGGAGCTCGATGCCTTGAATGCATTCGTGGTGCGCACCGAACTCACCGTCAATCACCAGCTTACGCTTTTCGGGTCCGACGCCACGACGATTCCGCTTTCCAAGACCTCTTACTATCGACAGCGCTTCGGCACGACGATCGAGTGCACCGACTGCTGAGGTCGAAGGGAATCCGATCCGATTGGACCACTGCGCATCGCGCGGGCCAGCATCATCGAGGAGGGCAGAGGGGGTACGACACCCGCTCTCCAATTTTCGCGCCGCTGCAGCGGTTCTAAAGATGCGCGACATTCAAAATCGTTTCCTGTAGAGCGCCGGAGACTTCGACATGCATTAATTGCAATGGACGAGGCGGCGCGGTATTTCTGCCGGATTGCGCGACCATCCTCCGCGCAAGCTCAACGGCACCGGCTCGCCGCTTCTGCAGTTCGCGCTCCGGTTCTTTCCAGGTGTTTCATGGCGCGTGCTTTTCTCTTCGTCCTCGATTCCTTCGGCATCGGCAACGCACCCGATGCGGAAGCCTTTGGCGATCTCGGCGCCGACACCCTCGGCCACATTGCAGAGTTCTGCGCGGCGGGGGCCGCCGATCGCGCCGGACTGCGCGAAGGGCCGCTCCATCTCCCCAACATGTCCGCGCTCGGTCTCGTGCATGCGGCGAAGCTCGCAACGGGCCGGGCGCCCGCGGGCATGGTACTGCCGGAGCGCGTCTACGGCATCTACGGCGCCGCGAGCGAAGTCTCCCGCGGCAAGGACACGCCGTCCGGCCATTGGGAGATCGCCGGCACGCCGGTCATGTTCGACTGGGGTTACTTTCCTCCGGAGGGCGATGCCTTTCCTCCGGAGCTCGTCGAGGCGATCTGCCGTGAGGGCAAGGTGCCCGGCATCCTCGGCAATTGCCACGCGTCCGGCACGGAAATCATCGCGCGCCACGGCGAGGAGCACATGCGGAGCGGTAAGCCGATCTGCTACACCTCGTCCGACTCGGTCTTCCAGATCGCCGCGCATGAAGAGACCTTCGGCCTCGAACGATTGCTCGAACTCTGTCAAACCGTTCGCCGGCTCGTCGACGACTACAATATCGGTCGCGTGATCGCCCGCCCCTTCATCGGCGACAATGCCGGCAATTTCGTCCGCACCGGCAATCGCCGCGATTATTCGGTGCTGCCGCCGGAGCCGACCATCCTCGACCGATTGAAGGAAGCGGGCCGCACGGTCCACGCGATCGGCAAGATCGGCGACATTTTCGCCCATCAGGGCGTGACGAAATTCACCAAGGCGAACGGCAATATGGCGCTCTTCGACGCGAGCCTTGCGGCGGTCGAGGAAGCAGAGGACGGTGATCTCGTCTTCACCAACTTCGTCGATTTCGACATGCTTTACGGTCATCGCCGCGACGTGCCCGGCTATGCCGCCGCGCTCGAAGCCTTCGACGCCCGCCTGCCCGATCTCGACCGTCGGCTCAAGCCCGGCGACATCGTGATCCTCACCGCCGACCATGGCTGCGATCCGACATGGCGTGGCACCGACCACACCCGCGAGCGCGTGCCGGTCTTGATGTTCGGCCCGACGCTCAGGAGCCGCCCCTTCGGCATTGCCGACAGCTTCGCGCATATCGGCGAGACCGTCGCCAGACATCTCGGCATCGCGCCGGGCCCACATGGGAGAAGCCTTATTTGACCGCACATCTGAAGAAAGCCGAACTGCATTGCCACATCGAAGGCGCCACGCCGCCGGAACTGGCGCTCAGGCAGGCGCGGAAATACGGCATCGACACCAGCTCGATTATCCGCGACATGACCTATGTCTGGGAGGATTTCACCAGCTTCGTCAGATGCTACGACGCCGTCGCCTCGCTGTTTCGCACCGAGGGCGATTATGCGCTGCTCGCCGAGACCTATCTGACGGAGCTCGCGGAAGCGGGCACGATCTATAGCGAGATCATCGTCTCGCCCGATCACGGCGAGACGATCGGGCTCGGGGCCGACGCCTATATCGAAGGCCTTGCCGCCGGCATGGAGGCGGCGAGAGCGAAGACCGGGATCGAATCCCGCATGCTGATCACCGGCATTCGCCATCTCGGACCGGAATCGGTGATCAGCACCGCGCAATATGCCGCCATGCGCCGCCACCCGCTCGTGACGGGCTTCAATCTCGCCGGTGAGGAGCGCATGCACAGCGTCGCGGAATTTTCTCGCGCCTTCGACATCGTCCGCGACGCCGGGCTGGGCTTGACCATCCACGCCGGTGAGCTTTCCGGCGCCTTCAGCGTGCGCGATGCGCTCGATCACGTCCGGCCGAGGCGCATCAGCCATGGTGTGAGGGCGATCGAAGACGCGGATCTGGTGAAGCGCCTTGCCGATGAGGGCATCGTGCTCGAAGTCTGCCCCGGCTCCAACATTTCGCTCACGGTATTCCCCGACTTCGCTTCGCACCCGCTGCGGCCGCTCTACGAGGCCGGCGTGCGCGTCACGCTCAATTCCGACGATCCGCCCTTCTTCCACACGTCACTCGCCCAGGAATACGAAATCGCCTTCCACGTGATGGGCTTTGAGGACGGCGACCTCAACCGGATGACGAAAACGGCGATCGAAGCCGCCTTTGTGGACGAGCCCACGAGAGAGAGATTGCTGGCAGCCTTGCATGTCTAGCCGGGACGGCGATTGCCCCTCACCCTAGTCCTCTCCGCCTGCGGGGGAACTTGGGAGCGTGCCTCGAGTCCCTTCTCCCCGTCAAAACGGGGAGAAGGTCGCGGCTGCGGGATGAGAGGCGCAATCCGCAACCAAGTGGACGAACACCCTTGCGGCCTCCCCTCTTTCCATGGAAAAGAGGGGGGATATGCCAATTTCGCGGGGAAGGTGAGCCATGGACGGCGTTACAGTGATCGATCATCCGCTGGTGCAGCACAAGCTGACCATCATGCGCAAGAAGGAGACGTCGACCGCAGGCTTCCGCCGGTTGCTGAAGGAAATCTCGACACTGCTTTGCTATGAGGTGACGCGCGATCTGGAACTGACGACCGAGCGGATCGAGACGCCTCTTCAGGAAACGGACGCGCCGGTGCTCGAAGGCAAGAAGCTTGTTTTCGCTTCGATTCTGCGCGCCGGCAACGGTCTGCTCGAAGGCATGCTCGAACTCGTTCCGTCGGCGCGCGTCTCGCATATCGGCGTCTATCGCGACCATGAGACGCTGCAGCCGGTCGAATATTATTTCAAGGCGCCGGAGAGCCTCAACGAGCGGCTCGTCATCGTCGTCGATCCGATGCTTGCGACCGGCAATTCCTCGATCGCGGCGATCGAGAAGCTCAAGGAGCGCGGCGCGAAGAACATCCGCTTCCTCTGCCTGCTCGCCGCCCCGGAAGGCATCCGCAATTTCAGGAACGCACATCCGGACGTGCCGATCTTCACCGCCGCGATCGATAGCCATTTGAACGAGAAAGGCTATATCATGCCCGGCCTCGGCGACGCGGGCGACCGCATGTATGGTACGAAGTAAGTTTTCGCTTTCTTAACCAGACTGACAAACAGCGGCAAAGCCGCCGGTTTTCCGGCGGCTTTTTGCATGGCGTTAGCGATGATCGGCTTAGACTAGATTCGTTTCCGTCTTGCCCGCCGGAGCCCCGAATGATCACACGCCTCCTCGCCTTCGCTGCTGGACTTGCCGCTCTCGCACTCTTTGTCCCCGAGCTTGCCTCGACCTATCTCGCTCGACAGAGCGAAAACGCAGCAGAGCGCTCGGCGGGCGCCGCGGAGCCGGCGGCGACGGCACGCTACGCGGGCAGCAAAGGTGTGGTGCTCGAAGGGGATCGCGCCGGCCACTTCTTCGGCACATTCCGGATCAATGGGCGATCGGAGCGGGGGCTCGTCGACACCGGCGCGAGCACGATCGCCATCAACGCGTCGGCGGCCCGGCGCTTCGGTATTGCCGTCGGCAGCCTCGCCTTCAATGCACGCGTGCAGACAGCCAACGGCATCGTCGAAGCTGCCCGTGTCAGTCTGGACCGCGTAGAGATCGGTAACATCTCGCTCAAGAACATCGATGCCATGGTTCTGCCCGACAAGGCGCTCTCGGGCATGCTCGTCGGCATGTCCTTCCTGAGCCGGCTATCGTCCTATCGCGTCGAGGACGACGCGCTCCATCTCGTCAGGTAATCCTGGATATGACGACGGGGCGCGGATCGGGTGCAACGTCCCCGATCGTGTAGAGGCCCGCAATCCTCTCCCGCATCGCTTCCGCCTGGCTCCGATCGGCAGCATGCACGAAGGCGATCGGCTCGCCTTTCTGCACCTTCGTTCCAAGCGGCAACAAATGGGAGAGACCGACTCGGTGGTCGATCCGGTCATCGGGACGGCTGCGCCCGCCGCCAAGTGCGATGACCGCCATTCCGATCTCGCGCGTCTCGCACGCCGTCAGGTAGCCCTCCCGCGCGGCCGGCACTGGTACGACGGCCGGCGCCTTTTCGAGGTATGCCTCGGAACGATCGACGAAATCGGCGGGTCCACCGAGCCGATGGACCATGAGGGCGAAACGCTCCATCGCCGCGCCGCTGTCCAAGACGTTGCGCGCCAAGGCTTCGGCCTCGACCTTGTGTGCCGCAGTGCCCGCTGCGACGAGCATCTCCGCCGCGAAAGCCATGACGACCTGATCGAGGCGAGTTCCCGCCTTCTCGCCGCGGAGATAAGCAAGGCAGTTCTCGATTTCGAGCGCGTTTCCGGCCGCGTCCGCCAGCGGTTCATTCATTTCGGTGATCAATGCGGACGTACTCACGCCCGCACCGTTTGCGACGTCGACGAGCGAGCGCGCCAGGATCTTGGCTTCGTCCGGATCCGTCACGAAGGAACCGTTGCCGAGCTTGACGTCGAGCACCAGCGACTGGAGACCGGCGGCGAGCTTCTTAGAGAGGATCGAGGCAGTGATCAACGGCACCGAATCGACCGTCGCCGTCACGTCGCGGATCGCATAGAGGCGCTTGTCGGCCGGAGCCAGATTGGCCGTCTGGCCGATGATGGCGCAGCCGACTTCGTCGACGACCTTGCGAAACAGCTCGGGCGATGGCTGGATATTGTAGCCGGGGATCGATTCCAGCTTGTCGAGCGTGCCGCCGGTATGGCCGAGCCCCCGGCCCGAGATCATCGGCACATTGGCACCGCAAGCGGCGACGATCGGCGCGAGCATAAGCGAGACATTGTCGCCCACGCCGCCCGTCGAGTGCTTGTCGACCACCGGGCGCCCGAACTCACTCCAGTCGAGCGTCTCGCCGGAATCGCGCATCGCCAGCGTCAGCGCCACGCATTCGTCGCGATTCATGCCGGAGAACCACACCGCCATGGCGAAGGCGGCGGCCTGCCCTTCCGAGATCGAACCGTCGGTCACGCCCTCGATAAAGCCGACGATTTGCGCCGGATCGAGCTCCCCGCCATCCCTCTTCTTCCGGATCACTTCCTGAGGAAGCATGGCCATGTCAGCCTCCGCTCGCGATCATCTCTTTCAGAATCGCTGCGAGGCGCTGACCGCCGAGCGGCGCCATCTGCTTCGTCTCCTCATGACTGAGCTCCGCTCCGGTCATGCCGGCGGCGAAATTGGTGATGACGGAGGCTGCCGCCACCTTGAGCCCGAAGAACCTTGCGAGGATCACCTCGGGAACCGTCGACATGCCGACCGCATCGGCACCGAGAATGCGCGCCATGCGGATTTCCGCCGGCGTTTCGAAGCTCGGGCCGGAAAACCACATATAGACGCCGCGCGCGAGCGGGATGCCGAGGCGCTCGGCGGCCTCCTCCATCCCTATGGAAAGCGCCGCATCATAGGCGTTCGTCATGCCGACGAAGCGCTCGTCGCTTTCGACGCCGATCAGCGGATTGGCACTGGCAAAGGCGATGTGATCGGCGATGCGCATCACGGAGCCCGGCGGCATGTCCTCGCGCAGCGAGCCGGCCGAATTGGTGAGAATCAGGTTTTCGACGCCGATCCGCTTCAGCGTCTCGATCGGCACGCGCATCGCATTGGCATCGCCGCGCTCGTAAAAATGGGCGCGGCCGGAGAGCACGGCGACGGGAACATCGCCGAGCCTGCCCGCGACGAGTTCGCCGGCGTGGCCGGAAACGCTGCTCACCGGAAAGCCGGGGATCTGCCCGTAGGGAATGCGGACCGGGTCCGCCACCGCCTCGACGAGCGAGCCGAGCCCGGAGCCGAGCACGATGCCGTAGCGCGGCGAAAGCGCGCCGAGTTTGCCTTTGAGGAATTCCGCCGCCGCCGTCATCCGAGGATCTCGGTCTCGAAGCTGTGCGGCAATAGGTCGGAGAGCGCGAGCGTCTTCTTGATCCCCGTCTCGTCGCAGAGATAGATGCGGGTGCTCGCGCCGGAAAATTCCGCCAAGCGCTGACGGCAGCCACCGCAGGGCGGGCAGAGCGCGAGCTTCTCGGCGACGACGGCCACTTCCATGATCTTGCGCTGACCGGCCATCACCATGTGGCTGATCGCCGTCGTTTCGGCGCACCAGCCTTCGGGAAAGGACAGGTTCTCGATGTTGGCGCCCGTATAGACCTTGCCGTCTTCGGCACGGATGGCGGCACCCACCGGAAACTTGGAATAGGGCGCATGCGCCTTTGCCATGGCTTCACGCGCCGCGACGAAGAGCTCGTCCTTGGACATTGTCTAGCGCTCCTTCACATAAGGTACGCCGCCCGCCTTGGGCGGTATGGCCTTGCCGATGAAGCCGGCAAGCAGGATCACCGTGAGGATGTAGGGCAGCGCCTGCATCAATTGCACCGGGACCTGGCCGACGACCGGCAGCGGCGTGCCCTGCAGGCGGATCGACAGCGCATCGAGGAAGCCGAAGAGCAGGCAGGCGAACATGACGTTGGCCGGCCGCCACTTGGCGAAGATCAAGGCCGCGAGCGCGATATAGCCCTTGCCGGCGGTCATGCCCTTGACGAAGCCGGCCGTCATCGCCAGCGACAAGTAGGCACCGGCAAAACCGCAGAGAATGCCGCAGCAGATGACCGCACGGTAGCGCAGCCAGATCACCGAGATGCCGGCGGTGTCAACGGCACCCGGGTTCTCGCCGACGGCCCTGAGCCGGAGCCCGAAGCGGGTGCGATAAAGAATCCACCAACTGATCGGCACCATCGCGAAGGCCAGATAGGTAAGCAGAAAATGCCCGGACAGGAGGTCCGCATAGATCGGACCGAGCAGCGGCACCTCCCTGATCATATCCGCATCCGGGAAGTTGATCGTCTGGAACCTGGCGCCTTCGGCGAGCGCCGGTGTGCGTCCGCCCTGGCGGAACCAGGCCTCGCCGAGGATCACGGTGGAGCCGGCGACGATGAAGTTGATCGCGACACCCGAGACGATCTGGTTGCCGCGCTGGGTGATCGAGGCATAGCCGTGGACCAGCGACAGGAGCACGGATATCAACACCGCTGCGAGCAGGCCGACCCAGACCGACTGGGTGACGGCGGCCGCGGCACCGGCCGCAAAGGCCGCACCGAGCATCTTGCCCTCGAGGCCGATGTCGAAGACGCCGGCGCGCTCGGTGAAGAGGCCGGCGAGCGCCGCGAAGACGAGCGGCACCGAGACGCGGATCGTCGATTCCAGGAGCACGACGAGAACGTGGAAGAAATCCATGGCTCAGGCTCCCTTGGTCTGCACGACGGCGGCCGCGCGCTGGCCGCGCATTGCAAAGGCGCGCGTGATGGCGGGGCGGAACATGTTCTCGAGCGCACCGGCAAAGAGGATGACGAGACCCTGAATGATGACGATCATGTCGCGCGAGATCGACGGCATCTCGAAGGCGATTTCCGCGCCACCCTGATAGAGCACTCCGAAGAGGATGGCGGCCGGGATGATGCCGCCCGGATGCGAGCGGCCCATCAGCGCCACCGCAATGCCGACGAAGCCGGCGCCCTGGACGAAATCGAGCTGCATGCGGAACTGCTCGCCCATGATCGGATTCAAGGCCATCATGCCGGCAAGGCCGCCGGAGATCATCATGGTAATGACGGTGATGCGGCTTTCGCGAATGCCGGCGTAGCGTGCGGCCGAGGGGCTGTGCCCCATGGTGCGCATCTCGTAGCCGAGCCTGGTGCGCCAGATCAACACCCAGACGCCGAAGGCCGCCGCCAGCGCCAGCAAGAAGGAGATGTTGAAGGGTGCCGTTCCGACATCGAGGCCGAAAGCCGAGAGCAGCCAGTCGAGCTTCGGCAATTGCCCGCCTTCGGCGAAGGTCCGCGTCTGCGGCGCCATCGACCCGAGCGGCTTCAGGACGCGCGTCAAGAGATAGACCATCAGGCTCGACGCGATGAAGTTGAACATGATGGTGGTGATGACGATGTGGCTGCCGCGCTTGGCCTGCAGCCAGCCGGGCAGGAATGCCCAGAGCGCGCCGAAGAACACCGAGCCGAGGATGGCGAGCGGGAAGACCACATACCAAGGCATCGTCTGATCGAGCCACAGACAGGCAAGCGCCACGCCGATGCCGCCGACATAGGCCTGTCCTTCACCGCCGATATTGAAGAGCCCGGCGTGGAAGGCGACCGCCACGGCGAGCCCGGTGAAGATGAAGGTCGTGGCGTAATAGAGCGTGAAGCCGATATATTCGCCCCGGCCGAAGGCGCCATTGATCAGGTGATAGGCCGCCTCCAGTGGATTTTCGCCGACCAGCAGAACGACGAGACCGGCGACGAGGAAAGCAACGGCGAGATTGATCAGCGGGATGAGGCCATATTCGACCCATCCCGGGAGTTTCGCATAAGGGGTGCTCATTCTGCGGCCTCCTTGCGGCCTTCGACGCCGGCCATCAGGAGGCCGAGCTCACCTTCCGTCGCGTCCGGACTGCGCTCGCCGACGACGCGGCCCGCAAACATCACGAGGATGCGGTCGGAAAGGGAGCGGATCTCGTCGAGCTCGACGGAGACGAGCAGCACGGCCTTGCCTTGGTCGCGCATCTCGATAATCCGCTTGTGGATGAATTCGATCGCGCCGACGTCGACGCCACGGGTCGGCTGACCAATGATCAGCACGTCCGGATCGCGCTCCATCTCGCGGGCAAGGACGATCTTCTGCTGGTTGCCGCCGGAGAAATTGGCGGTTTTCAGCCGCGCATTCGGGGGGCGGATGTCGTATTTGGCGATCTTTTCCTCGGCATCCTTGCGGATCGCATCGATGTTCAGGAAGACGCCGTTGAGGTACCGTGGATCATGGTGGTAGCCGAGAATGGCGTTCTCGCTTTCCTCGAATTTGAGGACGAGGCCGACATGATGCCGGTCTTCCGGTACGTGCGCCAGGCCGCGAGCCCTGAGTTCGGCCGGATCCCTATGACCCGTCACATCGACGGACTTGCCGTTCAGAAACACCGTTCCTGCGGTTGCCTTGCGGATGCCGGCGATCGCCTCGAGCAGTTCCGACTGGCCGTTGCCGGCGACACCGGCAATGCCGACGATCTCGCCGGCGCGAACCTCGAAGGAGACGTCGTCGACCATCGTGACGCCGCGGCTGTCCTTGACGGTGAGGCCTTGGACCGCGAGCTTTAGGTCCCCAGGGCTCGCTTCGCCCTTCTCGACGCGAAGCAGCACGCGGCGGCCGACCATGAGCTCGGCCAATTCTTCGACCGAGGTCTCACGCGTGTTTCGCGTGGCGACCATCTCGCCGCGGCGCATCACCGAAACTTCGTCGGTGATCGCCATGATCTCCCGCAGCTTGTGGGTGATGAAAATGATCGTCTTACCCTGCGCCTTGAGCTGGCCGAGAATGCGGAAGAGGTGGTCCGCCTCGGCCGGCGTCAGTACGCCTGTCGGCTCGTCGAGGATCAGGATATCGGCCTTGCGATAAAGCGCTTTCAAGATCTCCACGCGCTGCTGGAGACCGACCGGCAGTTCCTCTATCAGGGCGTCGGGATTGACTTCCAGCGCATATTCCTTCTCGAGCCGCTTCAGTTCCGTCCGAGCCTTGGCGATGCCCTTGTTGAGGACCTGGCTGTCCTCGGCGCCGAGCATGACGTTTTCGAGCACGGTGAAATTTTCCACGAGCATGAAGTGCTGATGCACCATGCCGATGCCGACGGAGATCGCCGTATTCGGATCGCGAATGGCAACCGGCTTGCCGTCGACCAGGATCTCGCCGCTATCGGCCTGATAGAAGCCGTAGAGGATCGACATCAGCGTCGACTTGCCCGCGCCGTTTTCGCCGATGATGCCGTGGATCGTGCCCTTGCGAACCTTCAGATTGATGTTCTTATTGGCGTGGACTAGGCCGAAGCTCTTGTCGATTCCACGCAATTCGATGGCAATATCGTCCATATTGGCTTGCGATCCCCTTGCCGCCCGCTTCGGCCCCTTCCCAAACCGTGCCGGCATTTTTTACCATTTGGTATAAGTTTATCATCGATTTTTGGGCACGAAAGCCCTCAATCGCGATCTCCTTATACTCTCACCGCATCACTGGTGAGAGTCCAGCGCGAATATACACAGGGAGATTGTGCGTGAAGGAGCACGGGGAATGGAGTTGCGCTCGCGTTTCTCGGCCTTCCTGCCGGCATCCATCGGCCGTTTACTTCTCGGGCGGACGCAACAGCCTTAGCGCGTTCATCGTCACGAGCACGGTGGCGCCGGTGTCGGCGAGGATGGCCGGCCAGAGGCCGGTGACGCCGGCGATGGTCGTCACGAGAAACACGGCCTTGAGCCCGAGCGCGGCCGTTATGTTCTGATAGATGTTGCGCAACGTTGCCCGCGACAGCTTGATCATCGCCTCGATGTCGGCGACGCGCGCGTGGAGGCTTGCCGCATCGGCCGCTTCAAGCGCGACATCCGTTCCGCTCCCGATAGCGATGCCGACATCCGCTGCCGCCAGTGCCGGCGCATCGTTGATGCCGTCGCCGACCTTCGCAACGGCAAAGCCTTCGGCCTTGAGTTCGCCGATGATGCGCTGCTTGTCCTCGGGCAGGAGTTCGGCGCGCACCTCGATGCCGCCGAGCCGGTCGGCGATGGCGCCGGCGGTGCGCCGGTTGTCGCCGGTCAGCATCACGACACGGAGCCCCGCGTCTGTCAGCGCCTTCACGCCCTTGACGGCATCGGCGCGCGGCTCGTCGCGCATGGCGAGCGCCCCGGCGACGCTGCCGTTCGCGAGAAGCACCGACACGGTTTTGCCCTCGCCTTGCAGGGCCTCGATCCGCGCCTGCTGCTCCTCGGTGAGCGGCGCGCGCGCGCCGGCCGCCTGAGGCGAGCCGAGGAAAAGCGCCGTGTTGCCCACCGAACCGGACATGCCCCTGCCGCCGAGCGCCTTTGCGCCTTCCGCGGCAGGCAGCGTCAAGCCGTCGGATTCGGCACGCGCGAGGATCGCCTGCGCCAGCGGATGGCTGGAGCCCCGCTCGAGCGCGGTGGCGTGAGCGATGACCTCGGATTCCGGCCTGTCGAAGCCGATGACGTCGGTAAGCTTCGGCTTGCCTTCGGTCAGCGTGCCGGTCTTGTCGAAGGCGACGGCCGTGACCTTGCCGATCGCCTCGAGCACGGCGCCGCCCTTGATCAACAGGCCGCGGCGCGCCCCGGCCGACAGGCTCGCGGCGATTGCCGCCGGCGTGGAAATGACGAGCGCGCAGGGGCAGCCGATCAAGAGCAGCGCAAGCCCCTTGTAGATCCAGTCCTGCCAGACACCGCCGAAGAAGAGCGGCGGGACGACCGCAACCAGCACCGCGACGAGCACGACGGCCGGCGTGTAGTAGCGCGAGAAGCGGTCGATGAAACGCTCGGTCGGCGCCTTCATCTCCTGCGCCTCTTCGACCAGCTTGATCACGCGGGCGATTGTGTTGTCGGCCACGGCGGCAGTAACGCGCACGCGAAGCGCGCCCTCGCCATTGACCGTGCCGGCGAAGACGCCATCGCCCTCTTCCTTCAGGACGGGCGTGCTCTCTCCGGTGACCGGCGCTTCGTCGACGCTGCTGTCACCGGCGACGACTATGCCATCGGCCGGAAGCCGGTCGCCCGGCCGAACGAGGATGACGGCGCCGACGGGCAGGCTTTCCGCCGGGACTTCGACCATCTTTCCATCCATTTCGATGAGCGCCGATTTCGGCACGAGGGCCGTCAGCGCCTGAATGCTCGCGCGCGCCTTGCCGGCGGCGACCCCTTCAAGCAATTCGCCGATCAGGAAGAGAAAGACGACCATCGCCGCTTCTTCGCCGGCGCCGATGACGACGGCACCGGCGGCGGCAACGGTCATCAGCGTCTCTATCGAAAACGGCGTGCCGGAACGCGCCGCCATGACCGCCCGCTTCGCGATCGGCAGCAGGCCGACGAGCATGGCGAGCGTGAAGATCCAGGGCTCGGTCGCAGGCACGAGTTTGCCGATGCCGTAGGCGGCGGCAAGAGCGGTGCCGCAGACGACCGTGAGTTTGCCCTTTGTCGTCTGCCACCACGGTACGGGTCCGTAAGGGGCCTGCAAGGGGGAAATGCCGCCCGCGTTTGCAGAAGACCCGGAAAGCCCGGACCCACCGTCATGCGAATGCGCATGACCGTGCCCATGGCTATGCAGGGCGTGGTTGCCGTGATCGTGGCCGCAGCAAGCATGATCGCCTAGCTGAACCGGATTCGTCTCTGGCGCGACTGGGAGCGGAGCCAGCCTATAGCCGAGTCCGCCGACCTTCTTAACGATCGCCGGACCGACATCGCCGCCGTCCGCATGCCGTACCATCAGCGTTCCGGCAGTCACCGAGACCGTGACGTCTACCACGCCGGCGACACGCCTGACGGCGGTATCGATCTTCGCCGCGCAGGACGCGCAATCCATGCCGTCGACGCGAAATCTGGCTTCCCGAATGCTGCTTGCCATGCCTTGCTCCTTCAGACTTCGGGAGCAGGCTACGTCCTCTAGCGACTAGAGGTTCAAGGTCAAAAATGCGCGCTTTGGATCATGCGTTGTGGGCGGCACACCTCACATCGTTTTCCTGATCCGCGTTCGCTGCTACTATTCATTGCGACTGTTGCACAGTATGCTGTCGCAAGTTGCAGTTCATGGAATAAGAACATGGAACACGTCGATACTTGGAGCGAATACGCCTTCATCATTTCTATCTATGCGTTGTTTCTGGCCGCGTTGCTGCTCGCGATTTGGAAAGCAGTCACACGGCGTTTCTCCCCCTACTGGACCACAGTTATATCGTTGCTCGTCCTAGGCCCGCCGCCTTGCTAAGTCCATTTTACGCGGAAATCCCGGTGCGCTATTGGGATGGGGTGGTTAATGTAGGAAAATTCGTGCTGCTCGCCGGCACGCTCGGGCTCATCGTCGGCTGTGTCGCAGACGCCATTCGCACCCGCACGAGCCTCTAAGCACTGCGCATGATCCCAGTCGTATAGCTTGCCTGCAAGATCGAGCGCTCTCGCCCCGGTGAAGCTTGCCGGAGGCCAGATGTGCGCTCCACCGTCAGCGACGCGCGGCGGCCGATTGTACGGCAACCTCACGAACCGGCTGCGCTTCATCCTCGAACAATTCGGGCATCAGGTCGGCGAGGCGCACGAGCCTGCCCGTGCGCGAACTTTCAAGTGCCGCGATGCCACAGAGGACGGACATGGCGCCGGCGCGGGCGCCCGCCCGCTGTCCGAGCGGGTCGCTTGCGCCGGGTTTAAAGAGCATGTTCCGCAACCTATCGTCGCCGCCATAGTGCCCGCCCGGGAAATGCGGCACCGTGATGCGCTCCATCGCCGGCGTGCCCGCGGGGAAATTGCGGACGAGCAGGATAACATCCTCCGGCGGCGTCTCCCACGGCTGGTCCTCGTACTGGCGCAGCTCGATCCGGCCCTTCGTGCCGTTGAAGGCGATGTGGTGGCCCTCGATCGGCTGGAAGGTGTTGAGCGAGTAAGAGACGTGAACGTCGTTGCGGTAGCGGATATTCGCGACCATCGTGTCGGGGATATCGATGTCCTCGCGGAAGACGCAGCCGTCGCGGAAATAGCCGTCGATTTCGGAGGGTTCCTCGTAAAGCGCGTCGAGGAACGGATCGGCTTCGAGGTCGAGATAGAAGTCGCACTCGCCCTTGTGGCGACAGAGCTTGCAGCGGGGCCCACGGAACGGGCCCTTGCGGCCGTACATCTGCAGGTCGGCAAAGGCGGTGACCGCGTCCGGATCGCTGTCGAGATACCAGTTCAGGAGATCGAAATGGTGCGTCGCCTTGTGGACGAAGAGGCTGCCCGAGCGCTCCGTATAGGCGTGCCAGCGGCGGAAATAGTCGGCTCCATGCCTTGTATCGAGATACCAATGGAAGTCGACCGAGGTGACGCGGCCGATCTCGCCGGCGGCGAGCAGTTCCTTGATGCGCGCCGCCGTTGGCGCGAAGCGGTAATTGAAGGAGACGTCCACCCGGCGGCCCGTCCGCTTCTCGGCATCAAGGATGCGGCGGATCTTCTCGACGGTCGTCGACATCGGCTTTTCGGTGATGACATCGGCGCCGGATTCGAGCGCCTTGACGACAATGTCGTCATGCGTGTCGTCCGGGGTGCAGACGATGACGAGATCCGGGCGCGCCTCGGCAAGCATCGTGTCGACATTGCCGTAGATCGGCGCATTGGTGGCGATCATCGTGCGGGCCCGCTCGGCCCTCAGCGAATTCGTATCGGCAATGGCGACGAGATCGACATGGCCGCGCCAGCCGGCGAGAAGGTCCTTGCCCCACATGGTGGTTCCGCGATTGCCGATGCCGACCAGCGCAAAGCGACGCTTGTTGTCCATGATTTCCTCACGCAATCCTGTCTGGGGTGAAGCCGCGCGACCGGCGGTAACGATACTGACATGTAAATTTATAATACATGTTACCGATCAGATTTCACCAAAGTCAAGGCGACCGTCGGCAATCTGGCGAACCGACTTGTAAGGAACATAGCCGAGCACCCTTCTCAACAGCAGCTTCGATAACGCTCTACACAGGTGGCGATCACCTCTTCGGCCGGACGCTTCCACCAGTTCTCGGCCGAAAAGATCTCCACCTCCTGCGGTCCATGGAAACCGGCCGCTTCGATCCGGCGCCGGATGCCTTTGAGGTCGATGACGCCGTCGCCCATCATGCCGCGGTCCGTGAGCATATCCCTGGTCGGGACCAGCCAATCGCAGATGTGGTGGGCAAGGATCGCCTCCATTCTGCCTGCGCGCGCGATCTGATTGGCGAGGTCCGGATCCCACCAGACATGATAGACGTCGATCGCGACACCGACGCCTCGGCCGAGCATTTCGCAGATGTCAAGCGCCTGGCCGAGCGTGTTCACGCAGGCACGATCCGCGGCGTACATCGGGTGCAGCGGCTCGATCGCGAGCGGCACTTGCGCCGCGCGGGCATGCGGCAGGACCGCGGCAATGCCCTCCTCGACCATGCGCCGGGCCGCATCGATATTCTTCGACCCACCGGGCAAGCCGCCGACGACGAGCACGAGACAATCCGCACCGAGCTCCGCCGCCTCGTCGATGGCGCGTCTGTTGTCGTCAAGGGTCTTTTCCCGCCCGGCCGCGTCGCCGGCCGGAAAGAAGCCGCCGCGGCAAAGCCCGGTGAGCTTGAGCCCGTTGGCCTTGACGATGCGGGCCGCCTCCTCGAGGCCGATCGCGGCCACCTGGTCGCGCCAGGGAGCGATCGCCGTGATCCCGTGCTTGAGGCAGATATCCACGGCCTCGACGAAGCCGCACTGCTCGCGGATCGTCGCAAGATTGATCGAAAGGCCCTCGACCTGCATTGGATTCCCTCCCCCATTTCTCATGAGCGCAACACAGCCGCCCAGTCCGGCTCGACCGCGGAGCCGAGACCGACCGCCTTCAACACGGACGCAAAGCTGATCTCGCCCTTTTTGATCGCGAGTCGCACGCGGCCATTCCCGCTCTCGTAAAGATCGCCATGGGCGGCGAGATAGGCGGCCTGTTCGCTCGCCGGAGCGCCGGCCATGCCGTCGACATAGTGATGGCCGTTGCGCTCGATGTGCCCGGCGCCGACGAGGGCGGCAAGGACAAGGTCTTGCTGCAGGCCGATGCCGCCCTGGGTCGTCAGGTCCTCGGCCGAGATGAAATGGCGGGAAGAGCCGATCGCGCTATTCCACTTCTCGACCCGGGCGCGATTGAGCAGCGACCGATAGAAGCCCTTACAGGACTTCGACGAAATGCCCGCATAGCCGAGCTCCCGGGCGCGCAGGAACGCTCCGACATCGCCGTCGGACTCGTCTATCTCCAACGGTATTCGTTCGCTTACGGCGGCGACCGATCGCGACAGCGCCTCGGCCCGCGCTATCGGCTGTTCGAAGAAGAGAAGCGAGTGGCGGAGCCTTGCGAGACGCGGCTCTCTCTGCACACGTTCGAGGAGCTCAACCGCGGCGTCGGCACTTTCGAACTGCTCGTTGCCGTCGAGCGTCGTCCGGTAGTCGCCGACGGCACGGTCGAGTACCGCCGTGATGGCGAGCAAACGTTCCACATCCTGTTCGGGACGGCCGGACACCTTGATCTTGAAATAGCGGTGACCATAGGCGGCGATCACCTCTTCCAACGTCTGCGGCAGGCCGTCGTCCAGTCGCTGCGCCGGCTCGATATCGGCTGCCGAAAGCGCGTCGGCGAGACCGATCGTATGCCGTACCGCAAGGCGCGGCGAAGGCTCCATCCGCGAGAGAAAACCCGGCAGATCGAAGCCCGCCAGATCGGGCGCGGTTGCGTCGGTGATGCCGAGGAGATTGTGCTTGACGGCCGCGGCAGCACTCGTTGCCTCGAGCCTGCACAGCGCGTCGATGATGGCGCGGTCGACGAGCGCCAGGCCATAGGATGCGACCAGCGCAGGAAGGCCTACGTTCGCCGCCATCCGGTGATGATCGGCCTCGGCGGCGGCGTGAAGGCCGAAGGCGGTATTCGCGGACTGGGATTTGAGCCCTTCGATCGCCAGACGCAGCGACGTGAGAAGCTGCCCGACATTGTCGTCCGGCGAAAGCGTCGGGCTCTTGTCGAACCATTTCGGCATCATCATCTCGGCCGCCCAGCCGGCGGCAGAGCGCCCGGACTGGTCGACAATCCGAACCCGAACGAAGGCCTGTGGAGCGCGCTCGACACGCGCCGCCCCGAAACGGAAGGGGAAGCGGAAATCGACCGGACGCTCAAATATCTCCGCTTCGATGAGCCTGACACGCGGCGCTTCGCTCATGCCGCGCCTCACGCAACACCGTGCACGGCGAGTACGCGCTGCATCCGCGCAACCGCGAGATCCGGATCGGCGAGAGCGCCGGCTTTGTCCGCCAGACGGAAGAGCTCGGCGAGATGGACGAGCGAGCGGGCGCTCTGCTGGCCGCCGATCATGATGAAATGATCCTGTAGGCCGTTCAGATAAGCGAGGAAGACGACGCCGGTCTTATAGAAACGCGTCGGCGCCTTGAAGATATGGCGCGACAAGGGCACCGTCGGTTCGAGCAGCTCGAAGAATTCGCCGTTCCGCCCCTCGCCGAGCGCCTCGAGCGCCGCAGAGGCGACCGGCGCAATCGCATCGAAAATGCCGAGCAGCGCGTCCGAATATCCTTCGGCATCACCGGCAATGAGCTCGGCGTAGTTGAAGTCGTCGCCCGTAAACATGCGCACGCCTTTCGGCAATTGCCGCCGCATCAGGATCTCCTTCTCCTTGGAAAGGAGCGAGATCTTGATGCCGTCGACCTTCTCGGCATGCGCCTCGATCACCGAAAGGCAGGTCTTCATCGCCTCCATGTGGTCGGCATTGCCCCAATAGCCTTCGAGCGCCGGATCGAACATCTCGCCGAGCCAGTGGATGATCACCGGCTCTTTCACCTGCGAGAGAACGCGGTCGTAGACGCGGATATAATCCTCGGGCCCCCTTGCCGCGGCGGCGAGCGCCCGGCTCGCCATCAGAATGATGCGGCCTCCTTCGGCTTCGATCGCCTCCATCTGGCTCTCATAGGCCTTGAGGATATCGTCGATCGACACGTCCGGCCCGGGCGCCAGATGATCGGTGCCGGCGCCGCAGGCGATCAGCGCCCCCGATCGGCCGCGCGCTTCGGCAAGCGAGCGGCGGATCAGCTCACGCGCCTCGAGCCAGCCGAGCCCCATGCCGCGCTGCGCCGTATCCATCGATTCGGCGACGCCAAGCCCGAGATCCCAGAGGCGATGGCGGAAGGCAAGCGTGCGCTCCCAATCGATCGCCGGCGTCAGCCACGGATCGTTATCTGCCAGCGGATCGGCGACGACGTGGGCCGCCGCGAAGGCGACCCGCGGAAATGCCGCCGAATCACGTTGCTTGAGCGGAACCGGCCGGCCCTTGAGTTCGTAGCGAACGAGCCTGCCGTCGAGGGGAAGAGAGACGCTGACCATGGCTCAGAACTCCAGCGCCGGAACGTCGAGCCAGCGGCGCTCGGCCCAGGATTTGAGGCCTAGTTCGGCAAGCTGGACACCCTTTGCGCCGGCCTCGAGGCCGTAGGGCCAGGGAGCGTCCTCGGCGACATGGCGCAGGAACATCTCCCACTGTGCCTTGAAACCGTTGTCGAAGATCTGAGTGTCCGGCACCTCGTCCCAGGTCTTATAGAAATCGATCGTCTGCGGCTGATCCGGGTTCCACACCGGTTTCGGCGTGTTGACGCGGTGCTGGGTCCAGCACTTCGTGAGGCCGGCGACGGCCGAGCCGTGCGTTCCGTCGACCTGGAAGGTGACGAGATCGTCGCGACGCACTCTGACCACCCAGGAGGAATTGATCTGGGCGACCACGCCACCTTCGAGCTCGAAGGTGGCGTAAGCCGCATCGTCGGTGTCGCAGTCATAGGCGCGGCCCTGCTCGTCGATGCGGCTCGGGATATGCGTTGCACCGAGGCAAGAGACGGCCTTAACCTCTCCGAAGAGATTGTCGAGCACATAGCGCCAGTGGCAGAGCATATCGAGGATGATGCCGCCGCCGTCCTGCTTGCGATAGTTCCACGAGGGCCGCTGCGCCGGAACGCCCCAGTCACCCTCGAAGACCCAGTAGCCGAATTCGCCGCGCACCGAGAGAATCTTTCCGAAGAAGCCGGAGTCCCGGAGGAGCGCGAGCTTGCGCAGGCCGGGCAGGAACAGTTTGTCCTGCACCACGCCGTGCTTGAGGCCTGAGCTCCGCGCCTTTCTGGCGAGCTTCACCGCGGTCCTCAGATCATCCGAAATCGGCTTCTCGCAATAGACGTGCTTGCCGGCGTCGAGCGCCCTGCCGATCAGCTCGGCACGCATCAGCGTCGTGCCGGCATCGAAGAATATCTGATCGTTTGCATCGGCGAGTGCGGCGTCGAGGTCGGTCGACCAGCGAGCGATGTTATGACGCTTGGCCAATTGCTCGATCTTGTCGCGGTTACGCCCGACAATGATCGGATCGATCTCCAGCCGCTCACCGGATTTGAGCGTTAGCCCGCCCTGATCGCGGATGGCCAGAATAGAGCGCACCAGATGCTGGTTATATCCCATCCGGCCGGTGACGCCGTGCAATATGATCCCCAAACGCGGCATGCGGTCTCCTCCTGCCAGGCTTTCCAAGGGAGCGGACCAGCCCTCCCAAGCCAGTAACTAAACGGTTACTTTGTGACAGACGAAAAACACACTTGTCAACAGAAAAAACGACATCGGATCGATTCAGCGCCTGATGGATGCCAGGGTCACGTGGACGATGTGACGCTCCCAGGCCTCGATATTGGCCTCGTCCATGAGGTCGCGGCCGAAGATGGTCGAGAGCGTGTACTGGTTCGAGACGTAGAAATAACCGAGCGCCGCGATGGTCAGATAGACGTTCAGCGGGTCGATGTCCGCCCGGAAGAGACCCTTCGCCTTGCCGCGGTCGAGCAAGTCGGACAGTTTGCCGATGAAGTGCGAATGCAGTTCCTTGAGCCGCGTCGACTGGCGCAGCCAACGGGCGCGATGCAGGTTCTCGGTGCCGAGCAGGCTCAGGAATTCCGGGTGCTCCAGGAAATACCTCCAGGTGAACATGGCGAGTTCCGCTATGCCTTGCTCCGGCTCCAAGTCACTGAGATTGACCGATTTTTCCGCCGTTCTGATGCCGACATAGGCCTCTTCCAGAACGGCGAGGTAAAGCTGCTCCTTGTCGCCGAAATAATGATAGAGCATGCGCTTGTTGGTGCCCGCGCGCTCGGCGATCGCGTCGACCCGCGCCCCGCCGATCCCGTTCTCCGCAAACTCCTTCGTGGCGGCGGCGAGGATCGAGGCGCGCGTGCGCTCGGGATCGCGCTGCGTGGGCCGCTCGGCACGACCGCCCGCCCTGCGCCTGACGTCCTCTTGCATCTTGTCCATTCACAGCACCTCCGGCACATCTTGCCTTTGGCGGCACTCGATGCGGCTTTGTAAAGATACATTACAAGATAATGACAGCATTTCACACAAGTGCTTGACACGATCATTGCTTGCCCATAATTTGTAACCAATTAGTTATTTAATGCAAGAGGACTCAACAAGACGACGATGACACGGAGCGTTGTGGAGGCGCTCCCGAGGGAGGAGGAACAAATGACGCATCGCATCAGCAGACGTACGGTGCTCGCAGGAGGAGCGGCACTTCTTTCCTACGCGGCGTTCGCGCCGCGCGCGTTTTCGCAGGAGGCGCGGCTACGCCTGCTCTGGTGGGGATCGCAGACCCGCGCCGACCGCACCAATAAGGTGAGCGAGCTTTTCAAGAAGGCGAATCCCGGCGTTGACATCAACGGTGAATTTCTGGGCTGGAGCGACTACTGGCCGCGCTTGGCAACCCAGGTTGCCGGTGGCAATGCGCCCGATGTCATCCAAATGGACTACCGCTATATCGTCGAATACGCCCGGCGCGGTGCGCTCGCACCGCTCGACAGCTATCTCGGCTCGGTGCTGAAAGTCGAGGATTTCGACGACGTGCAGATCAAGGGCGGCAGCGTCGACGGGAAGCTCTACGGCATCAGCCTCGGCGCCAATTCGACGGCGATGATGGTCAATACGGTCGCCTTCGAGGAAGCCGGCGTCGACCTGCCGACGCCGTCGACCACCTGGGAAGAACTCGCCCGCATGGGTGTCGAGATCACCAAGGCCGGAAAGCGCAAGGGCTATTTCGGCCTCTCGGACGGCAGCGGTGTCGAACCGCTCCTCGAAAACTGGCTTCGCCAGCGCGGCAAGGCGCTCTTCACCGCGGACGGCAAGATCGCCTATGACGCGAACGACGGCGCCGAATGGTTCGCCATGTGGCAGAAGATGCGCGAGGACAAGGCCTGCGTGCCGGCGGATATACAGGCGCTCGACCAGTTCAATATCGAGACGAGTCCCTTGTCGCTCGGAAAGGCGGCGACGTCCTACGCCCATTCCAACCAGCTCGTCGGCTATCAGGCGATCAACAAAGACAAGATCGTGCTCAAAAGCCATGCGCTGATCAACAAGGATGCCAAGGGCGGCCACTACCGCAAGCCATCGATGTTCTTCTCGGTATCGGCCAAGAGCAGCGACCCGGAACTCGGCGCCAAATATGTCAACTTCTTCGTCAAGGATCCGGAAGCGGCCAAGATCCTCGGAGTCGAACGCGGCGTGCCGGAATCGGCCTCCGTGCGCGAGGCGCTCGCGCCGTCGCTCGATGAACTCGGGCGGGCTGCGCTCGACTATGTCTCCGGACTCGGATCGCTCGTCGGCGACCTGCCGCCGCCGCCTCCGTCGGGCGCCGGCGAGGCGGAGTTGGCTCTGCGTAGTGTCGCCGAGCAGGTGGCCTTCGGTCAGCTCGACGCGAAGCAGGGCGGCGAGACGCTGGTGAACGAGGTCACACAAATCCTGTCGCGAGGCTAAGGAGATGGCGGCTGTGCAGGATTCCGCTGTCGCGATCGGTGGGGGCGCCCAGGCGCGCCCCGCCGCACAGGGCCGCTGGGCCAGCCTCTGGACGAAGCACGGCGCCGGCTACATGTTCCTGTTGCCGTGGCTCATCGGCTTCTTCGGCCTGACGCTCGGGCCTGCCATCGCCTCTCTCTATCTCTCTTTCACGAGCTTCGACCTGATCCGCACGCCGGAATGGGTCGGAACCGCCAACTACGTCCGCATCGCGACGGCCGACCCGAAATTCGCCGCCGCGATGCAGGTGACTTTTCTCTATGTCGTGCTGTCGGTGCCGTTCAAGCTCACCTTCGCGCTGCTCGTCGCCCTTCTTCTCGACCGCGGCGTGAAAGGTCTCACCTTCTACCGCGCGCTCTTCTACCTGCCGTCGCTGCTCGGCGGCAGCGTCGCGATCGCCGTGCTCTGGCGGCAGCTCTTTGCCGGCGACGGCCTGATCAACAGCCTGCTCGCCCAGTTCGGCATCGAAGGCCCGAGCTGGATCTCGCATCCGAACTATTCGATCTGGACGCTGGTGGTCCTAAGCGTCTGGCAATTCGGCTCGCCGATGATCATCTTCCTCGCCGGCCTCAGGCAAATCCCGACCGACATGTACGAGGCGGCAAGCCTCGACGGAGCGTCCAAATTCCGGCAGTTCTACAAGATCACGCTGCCGCTCTTGACGCCGGTCATCTTCTTCAATGCGGTGGTGCAGACGATCGACGCCTTCAAGGCCTTCACCCCCGCTTTCATCATCTCCGGCGGCACCGGCGGGCCGATCAATTCGACGCTGTTCTACACGCTCTATCTCTATCAGGAGGCTTTCGGGAACTTCCGCATGGGCTACGCCTCGGCGCTCGCCTGGATCCTCGTGCTGATCATCGGCCTGTTCACGGCCTTTTCGTTCCTGACCTCTCGTTACTGGGTGCACTACGATGACTGATGCGACCATGAGCTCGGTAACCGCCCCACCATCTGCACCGCCCGGCCGTCGTAGCCCCGTCGGATCGGTCCTCATCCACGCCGGCCTGATCGCTGCGTCGATCGCCATGGTCTATCCGCTCTTGTGGATGATCTCCGCTTCCGTCAGGCCGGAGGACGAGATCTTCGCCTCGACCTCGCTCTGGCCTTCGTCGGTCGATTTCGCCTCTTATGTGCGCGGCTGGTTCGGGCTCGACGTGAGCTTCGGGCGCTTCACCTGGAACTCGCTCGTCGTCTCCGTGCTGACGGTCATAGGCAATGTGGTCGCCTGCTCGCTTGCGGCCTACGCCTTCGCTCGCCTGCGTTTTGCAGGCCGCAATTTCTGGTTCGCGATCATGCTGGGGACGATGATGATCCCCTATCACGTGACGCTCATTCCGCAATATGTGCTCTTCCTCAATCTCGGCTGGGTGAACACCTTCCTGCCGCTGGTCGTGCCGAAGTTCCTCGCGAGCGACGCCTTCTTCATCTTCCTGATGGTGCAGTTCTTCCGCGGCATTCCGCGCGAGCTCGACGAGGCGGCGATGATGGACGGCTGCGGTCCGTGGCGCATCTATTGGAAGATCATGCTGCCGCTCTCGCTTCCCGTTCTGGCGACGGCGGCGATCTTCTCCTTCATCTGGACCTGGGACGATTTCTTCGGGCCGCTCATCTACCTGAACGACATGAACACCTACACGATCCAGCTTGGCCTCAGGACCTTCGTCGACTCGAGCAGCACCTCCGACTGGGGCGGCCTCTTCGCCATGTCGACGCTGTCGCTCGTCCCCGTGTTCTTCTTCTTCCTGTTCTTCCAGCGCCTTCTGATCGAAGGCATCGCCACCACCGGCATGAAACGCTGACCACGGAGCTTGAGATTACCCATGGACGAATTGCGCTTCGCCGCCGTCGGGCTCAACCACAACCACATCTACGGCCAGGTCAACTGCCTGCTGAGGGCCGGCGCCCGCCTCGTAGGCTTCCACGAGAAGGACGATGCGCTGGCCGCGGAATTCACGGGCGTCTACAAGGATGCGCCGCGTATTACGACACTCGAGGAAATCCTCGAGGACAAGAGCATCGGCCTCGTCGTCTCGGCCGCCGTTTCAGCCGAGCGGGCGGAACTGGCGATCCGTGCCATGCAGCACGGCAAGGACGTGCTCGTCGACAAGCCGGGCATGACGAGCCTCGACCAGCTCGCCAAGGTGCGCCGCGTCCAGGCCGAGACGGGACGCATCTTCTCGATCCTCTATTCAGAACATTTCGAGAGCCCTGCGACGGTCAAGGCCGGCGAGCTCGTCGCCGCCGGCGCGATCGGCGAGGTCGTGCATCTCGTCGGCCTCGGTCCGCACCGGCTCCGCCGCGAGACGCGGCCCGACTGGTTTTTCCGCCGCGCCGACTATGGCGGCATCTTGACCGACATCGCCTCGCACCAATGCGAGCAGTTCCTGTTCTTCACCGGCGCCAGCGACGCGACCATTCTTTCGGCAAATGTCGACAACCTCAGCGTGCCCGACAGGCCGGAGCTGCAGGATACCGGCAACATCCATCTGTCGACGGGCCGGGCCACCGGCATGATCCACGTGAACTGGCTCACCCCGGACGGCATGCCGACCTGGGGCGACGGTCGGCTCTTCATCGTCGGCACGACCGGCACGATCGAGGTGCGCAAGACCGTCGATCTCGCGGGGCGCGAGGGCGGCAATCATCTGTTCCTCGCCGACCGAAACGGCGTCCAACATATCGACTGCTCCGCCGTCGAGCTGCCTTTCGGTCGCCAGCTCCTCGCCGACATCCGCGACAGGACCGAAACGGCCATGCCGCAGGAACGCTGCTTCAAGGCGATGGAGCTTGCCCTTTCCGCCCAGGCGCTCGCCGAACAGAACCGGGAAGATCTGACATGAGTGTAAAGACAGTCGCCGTCATCGGCTGCGGCATCGGCCGGTCGCACATCGTCGAGGGCTATCTGCCGCATCCGGACAAGTTCCGCGTCGAAGCCCTCTGCGATTTGAACGAGGAGCGGCTGAACGAGGTCGGCGACGAATTCGGCATCGAGAAGCGGACGACCTCGTTCAAGGAACTCATTGCCGACGAGACGATCGAGATTATCGATATCTGCACGCCGCCCGGCATCCATCTGGAGCAGGTGCTGGATGCTCTTGCTTCCGGCAAGCACGTGATCTGCGAAAAGCCGCTCACCGGCTCGCTCAAGGGCGTCGACCGGATCATAGAGGCGGAGAAACACGTGAAAGGCGTGTTGATGCCGATCTTTCAGTATCGCTACGGCGACGGCATCGAGAAGGCGAAGCGGATCATCGAGGCCGGCATCGCCGGCAAGCCCTATGTCGGGTCGGTCGAGACTTTCTGGCTGCGCACCCCGGAATATTACGCCGTCCCCTGGCGCGGCAAGTGGGAGACGGAACTCGGCGGCGTGCTCGTCACTCACGCGCTGCACCTGCATGACATGATGCTGCATCTCCTCGGCCCCGTTTCGAAAGTGTTCGGGCGGGTGGCGACGCGGGTCAACGACATCGAGGTGGAGGATTGCGCCTCGGCGAGCCTGCTCATGCAAAACGGCGCCTTCGTGTCGCTTTCCTGCACGCTCGGCTCGCAGGAGCAGATCAGCCGCCTGCGCCTGCATTTCGAGAACGTCACCTTCGAAAGCAGCCACGAGCCCTATGCACCGGGCAAGGATCCCTGGAAGATCATCGCCGCCAACGCGGCGGTGCAGGCGCGGATCGACGAGGTGATCGGCGACTGGCAGCCGGTCGCGCCACGCTTCACCACCCAGATGGCGCATTTCCACGCGTTTCTCAGCGGCAGGGGACCGCTCCCCGTTACGACGAAGGACGCGCGCCAGGCGCTGGAACTCGTCACCGCGATCTACCAGTCCGCCGATACGGGGCAGGAAATATCGCTGCCGATCGGGCCGGAGAGCCCGAAATACGCTAATTGGCGCGCGAATACGAGATAGGGCGAAAGCCGTAGGGAGGAATTGCAATGGCAACCAGCGTCGTTCTTCAGAAGGTCGAGAAACGCTATGGCGCGCTCGATGTGATCCACGGCATCGACCTCACCATCGATCCCGGCGAATTCGCCGTCTTCGTCGGTCCGTCCGGCTGCGGCAAGTCAACCTTGCTGCGCATGATCGCCGGGCTCGAAGAAATTTCCGGCGGCACGCTGATGCTCGACAACGACCGGATGAACGAGGTGGCGCCGGCCAAGCGCGGCATCGCCATGGTGTTCCAGTCCTATGCGCTCTATCCGCATATGTCGGTCTACAAGAATCTCGCCTTCGGCCTCGAAACGGCGGGCTACAGGAGGGCGGAGATCGAACCGAAAGTGCGCCGCGCCGCGGAGATCCTGCAGATCGAGAAGCTCTTGGACCGCAAACCCAAGGCGCTTTCGGGCGGCCAGCGCCAGCGCGTGGCGATCGGCCGGGCGATCGTGCGCGAGCCGCGCATCTTCCTCTTCGACGAGCCGCTTTCCAACCTCGACGCCGAGCTCCGGGTGCAGATGCGCGTCGAGATTTCGAGACTCCACCGCGACCTCGGCAATACGATGATCTACGTCACCCATGACCAGGTCGAAGCCATGACCATGGCCGACAAGATCGTCGTCTTGAATTCGGGCCGGGTCGAGCAGGTGGGCGCGCCGCTCGATCTCTACAACAATCCCGTCAACCGCTTCGTCGCCGGCTTCATCGGCAGCCCCAAGATGAATTTCCTAAAGGCGCGCATCGCGGGCGTGACGGAAAACGAGACCACGATCGAAGTCTGCGGCGGAACCATCCGCTTGCCTCGGCGTCTCGCTGCCGCAACGCGCGGCGAGGACGTCACCTTCGGCATTCGGCCGGAGCACCTTTCCGCCCGCGAGGACGGCATCACGCTCGCGCCGATCAATGTCGAGATCGTAGAGAATCTCGGCGGCGAAACCATGCTTTACGGCATCACGCCGGATCGGCAGCAACTGACCGTCGCGCTGGAAGGTCAGCAGAAGGTCGAGCGCGGCACCAATCTCGCCGTCCACTTCGATCCTGCGCGCTGCCACGTCTTCGGCCCCGACGGCAGGGCGATGTAAGCGCTCATCCCGCAATCTCATCAGCGGCTGTCGGATTGCTATTCTTCTGTTCGTCCTCCGTAGGGCTCACTTCTGGAGGTGGATCATGGACGAATTACCGATCATCAAAACACGACGCAAAGGCAAAAACCTTACGCAGAGCGTACTAATTCCCAGCGAGCAGATGGTTGCCGATGCGCTCCGGGCTGCACCGCCCGGCCACTTGTCGGATCTCGCGGAGATCAGACGTATGCTTGCCGCAAAACATGGGACGGATATCTGCTGCCCGGTGACGATGCGGCGACACCTGGTGCGCATCAGTCAAGACGGCAGCGCTCCCTATTGGCGCGTTGTCGATCCCGATCGGCCGTTCGCCCGGCGGCTGACCGGTGGAGCGGAACAGATTCGCGACAAGTTGGCCGCCGAACGCTGACCGGCTATGGCAGCCGGCGCCGCTGATGAACTGTTCCGGGCTTGGGCTATGCCTGCCCGCCCTCCAAACTCGCGTCCGCAACTTAGAGCCCGCGGTCGTCGAAGCGATGGACGGCGACGCCGGCCACGGGACTTCGGGTGGCAAAAATTCCGCCGGATCGGCTTTCCTCTCCGACCCCCACCGGACGCAAAGAGGTGACGACGAGCGTCTTCAAGTCCGACCCCGCAAAACAGGGCATGGTCGGCGCTGGCACCGGGAAGGGATGCGCCTCTATCAGCCGGCCCTCGGGCGAAAAGCGATTGAGGATGCCGGCAGAGACGCCGGCGCTCCAATAATTGCCCTCCACATCCGCGGCCCCTCCGTCCGGGCGGCCGCTCGCTTCGTCGAGCATGGCGAGACGCAGGCGCTCGGAGAGCGTGCCCGTCGCGGGATCGAAGCGCCAACGGTCGATCCAGGGGCCGCGCGAATCGGAGTGAAAGAGAAGCGTACCGTCGCCGCTCCAGGCGAGACCGTTGGAGCAGATGATATCGTCGATCCTGCGCTCCACCTCGCCGGTCGGCGAAACGCGATAGAGGGCCGCAACCGGCCGGCGATCGGCGGTGACATCATGCATGGTGCCGACCCAGAACGCGCCGTCCGGCCCGACCTTGCCGTCGTTGAGGCGCGTATCGCGCCTTTCCGTCTCGATCGTGGCGATCTCAACGGTGATCGCGCCGTTGTCGGGATTGAACAGAACGACGCGGTCGCGCTGCGCCAGCACCAGGCGCCCGGACCGGGCAAGGCCGATGCTGCAGGCGCCATGGTCGAAGGTCCATTCGATATGGCCCATGCCGGACAGATCGGCACGATGAACCGCGCCGCGGCCAATATCGACGAAGAAGAGGCAATTGCGGCGCTCGTCGTAGACGGGGCTCTCGGCGACAGCGCAGCGCAGGTCGAGCGCGCACTCAAATGTTAACTCGAAAGACATGTCTTGCACCCTGATCTGATAGAAGCCCTCTGGAGATGCGGCAAAACCTCCCGGTCGAGCCACTATTTTGAAGCGCTTACCGCTGCCTTTTTTCTCTAACATTGCTATTGCCCTTGCTCAACTTGTAAATTAAAAATACAAGAAACTTGATAAGGAGCTTTCCATGAAGACGACTCCCGTAGACGCGGCCGACCTCGCCTCCTCCGTCCTTTCCGTCCCGCCATTGGCACGCGCGGCGAATAGCAAGCCGAGCAACACGGAAAACCGCAGGATGGTCGACTGGCTGCGCTCCGGCGGAGTGACCACCTATCTCTATGGCGGCAATGCCAATCTCTATAATTTCGGCGTCGCGGAATTCTCGGGGCTTCTCGACCTCCTAGAAGAGATCGCCCCCAACGATGGCTGGATGATTCCCTCGATCGGAGCGGACTTCGGCAAGGCAATGGACCAAGCTGCTATCCTCCGCGCGCGCGCCTTTCCGACCGCCATAGTGCTGCCGCTCGGCTTCCCGGCAACGCCGGCGGGCCTCGCCTCCGGCTTCGGCAAGCTGGCGGATGCAGCCGGCAGACCGCTGATCGCCTATATCAAGAACGACGGCTTCCTGGACGCCGGGGACGTCGCGCGGCTTTTCCGCGACGGCGCGATCTCGGCCGTGAAATATGCGGTCGTGCGCCCGGAGCCGAAGAACGATGCCTATCTTGCCGCAATCCTCGATGCGGTCGGTTCGGGCGAGCGCATCGTCAGCGGCATCGGCGAGCGCCCGGCGATCGACCATCTCGAAATGGGCCTCTGCGCCTTCACCTCCGGTTCGGTGTGCATCGCGCCGCACCTGTCGATGGCGATCCTCAAAGCCTGCCAGGGCGGCCGGATCGCCGAGGCCCGGGCGATCCGCGAGAGCTTTCTGCCGCTCGAGGATCTGCGCGACGCCCATTCGCCGATCCGTGTCCTGCATGAGGCGGTGAGGCTCGCCGGAATCTGCGACACCGGGCCGATCGGCGAGTTCCTCTCCAATCTCGACGGCGCCGAGCGGCTCGAGGCCATCGCCCGCGCCGCGCGCGAGCTGAAGGCCAGAGCCGAAGCGTCGGCCGTGGACAGGCGGCCGGCCGCGAGTGCCTGACATGGTATCGGAGATGGCGCGGACAAGCCGCACTTTGCGAAAATCAGGAAAGCGGGTGCCGACACCCCCCTCTGCCCTGCCGGGCATCTCCCCCACAAAGGGGGAGATCGGCAAGCTGCGGGCTCCCCGTTTACTCACCTCGACAATGCCAGCCTCGTCACGGGACGTGGCTGTGGTGCACGGCGGTGCCTCCTCGATCTCCCCCCTTGGGGGTGCCTCCCAGGGCGGATCGGGTATCGCCCTAGCGATCGCCGTGGGATCCAGTGATGCGGGCGCGGGATTCCGACAGATGGAAGCGCATGTAGAGGCGTGCGAGGTCTGGGTCCTGGCTGGAGATTGCCGTGAAGATCTTGCGATGCTCCTCGAGGACGCGGCGGCGCCTGTCCTCCGAACCACGCTGAGTGAGGCTCAGCGCCATGCGCATCGAACCACGCATTATGTCGCGCAGGTCCTGCAGGAGGCGCGGGAACAGCTCGTTTCCCGCGGCCCCGGCCACGGCAAGGTGGAAGGCGAAGTCCTCCTCCCATCCGGTTTCGCCACGCTGGAAGGCGCCCTCCAGTGCTGCAAGCGCCTCGCCGATCTGGTTGAGCTGCGCCCTGGTACGGCGCATCGCCGCGAGCCCGGCGCATTCGGTTTCAAGGGCAAGCCGCGGTTCGAAGGCCCTGAGATAGCTCGCGATTTCCGCCGAGGCGGCGAAACTGGTGAGCTTGTCGGACGGACGCGATTTGACGAATGTGCCGATCCCCTGGCGCGAGACTACGAGCCCATCCGCCTGCAGCCGCATCAAGGCTTCGCGCACGACCGGCCGGGAGACCTGAAAATCGCGGCAGATATGGGCCTCGGACGGCAATTTCGCGCCTTCGACGAGCTGTCCGCTGGTTATCTGCTCGAGGATTTGGCCGTAGAGAACATCGGCAAGGCGTTCGCGCCGTGCCGGTTTGAGCTTCAACATCACGTCGTTCAATAGCTTGGTCTCGCCTGTCATTTTTCTGGACAGGTTTAACTTAGCCGAGCGGAGCGGGAATGCAAAGGAGGCCGCTGGTGGCCAAACGCAAGAGTCCAGAAGATCTTAGAAGCTTTCGCTGGTTCGGCGCCAAGGACCTGCGCTCCTTCGGTCATCGCTCCCGCCTCTATCAGATGGGCTACGATCAGCAGGAGATCGCGGCCAAGCCTGTCATCGCGATTATCAACACCTGGAGCGACATCAATCCCTGCCACGCGCATCTGCGCGCCCGCGCGGACGAGGTCAAGCGCGGCGTGTGGCAGGCCGGCGGCTTTCCGGTGGAACTGCCGGCCATGTCGCTCGCCGAAACCTATGTGAAGCCGACGACGATGCTTTATCGCAACTTCCTGGCCATGGAAGTGGAGGAACTCATCCGCTCGCATCCGATCGACGGGGTCGTGCTGCTCGCCGGCTGCGACAAGACCACGCCGGCAACGATCATGGGGGCGATCCAGGTCGATCTGCCGACGATCTTCGTGCCGGCAGGACCGATGCTGCGCGGCAACTATCGCGGCCAGATGCTCGGCTCGGGCTCCGACGTCTGGAAATATTGGGCGGAGAAGGAAGCGGGGCAGATCACCGAACTCGAATGGAACGAGATGGAGCGCGGCATCGCCCGCTCCTTCGGCACCTGCATGACCATGGGCACCGCCTCGACGATGACGGCGCTGGCCGATACGCTGGGGCTCTGTCTGCCGGGCGCTTCGGCGATCCCCGCAGCGGATGCCGGCCACTCGCGCATGGCCGCGCTATCGGGCGCGCGCATCGTCGAGATGGTGTTCGAGGACCTGAAACCCTCCGACCTCTTGACGGCGAATGCCTTCGAAAACGCGCTCACGGTGCATATGGCCATGGCCGGCTCGACCAATGCGATGATCCATCTGATTGCGATGGCGCGGCGATGCGGCGTGAGACTGACGCTCGACGACTTCGACCGCGTGTCGGAGAAGGTTCCGGTTCTCTGCAACATCCGTCCGACCGGTGAATTCCTGATGGAGGATTTCTATTACGCCGGCGGGCTGGTCGCGCTTTGGAAACAGTTGGCGTCGCTGCTTCACAAGGAGGAACGAAACGTCATCGGCACGATCGGCGGGGCGCTCCAGCTTGCCGAGGTTCACCAGCCCAACGTGATCCGTCCGCTCGGCAATCCGGTCGCCGCACGCGGGGGCACGGCGATCCTTAAAGGGAATCTCGCGCCTGACGGATGCGTGATGAAACCGGCGGCTGCAGACCCGGCGCTCCTCAAGCACCGCGGCCCCGCCCTCGTCTTCGACGACTACGACGCGATGATGAGGGCGGTGAACGACGAGGAACTCGACGTCACCGCCGATACGGTGCTCATCCTGCGCAATGCCGGCCCGGTCGGCGGCCCGGGCATGCCGGAATGGGGCATGCTGCCGATCCCGAAGAAGCTCCTGAAACACGGCGTGCGCGACATGGTGAGGATTTCCGACGCCCGCATGAGCGGCACCAGCTACGGCGCCTGCGTCCTGCACGTGGCACCGGAAGCTTACATCGGCGGCCCCTTGGCCGCGGTGAAGAACGGCGACCTTATCTCGCTCGACGTCGCCAATCGCAGCCTCACCCTGGAGGTCGATGCGCGGGAGATCGAACGCCGGCTCGCCGAGTGGCGCCCGCCGGAACGCGATTATTCGAGAGGCTATCTGAAGATATATGCCGAGCACATCCAGCAGGCGCCGGAAGGCTGCGATTTAACCTTCCTTCAGTCGCCCCATAAGCTCCCTGAGCCGGAAATTCATTGACGCGACAGGTCTTGCTGGAGGCACATAACCGCAACAGCCAGAAGGCGTATCCCCTGACTTCAGGCTTGTTCTGGCGGCGACCTGCAATGCATCCTGCCGTGGCGGCTTCGATGACCCGAAGGTCGTCACCCACCGCAGGAGGACATCATGGTTTCCCCCAAGACGGCAAGAGACGAGTCCAGCAACAATGCGGCGGCGAGCGGCCCCTTGTCACCGGACGAACTGCGGCGGATGGACGCCTATTGGCGGGCATCGAACTATCTGTCGGTCGGCCAGATCTATCTCCTCGACAATCCTTTATTGAAGGAGCCGTTGAAGCGCGAGCATGTGAAGCCGCGACTTCTCGGCCATTGGGGCACCTCGCCAGGCTTGAACATGCTCTATGTGCATCTCAATCGGGTGATCAGGCGCGACGATCTCAACATGATCTACATTATCGGCCCTGGTCACGGCGGACCGTCGCTGGTGGCCCACGCCTATCTGGAAGGGACCTATAGCGAGGTCTATCCGGACATCAGCCAGGATGCTCAGGGCATGAAGAGGCTGTTCAAGCAGTTTAGCTTCCCCGGCGGCATCCCAAGCCACGTCGCGCCGGAGACGCCGGGCAGCATTCACGAGGGGGGCGAGCTCGGCTATGCGCTGAGCCATGCCTATGGGGCTGCCTTCGACAACCCGGATCTGATCGTCGCCTGCATCATCGGCGACGGAGAAGCCGAGACTGGCCCGCTCGCGACGGGCTGGCATGGCAACAAATTCCTGAACCCGGCGCGCGACGGCTCAGTGCTGCCCATCCTGCATCTCAACGGCTACAAGATTGCCAATCCCTCTTTCCTTGCCCGCATTCCAACGGGCGAACTGCAGAAGTTCTTCGAGGGCATGGGCTACGCGCCGCTTTTCGTCGAAGGGCATGATCCGGCGGACGTGCATCAGCAATTGGCGCGTGCACTCGACACCGCTCTCGCCGCCATTCGCCGTATCTCGGCCTATGCACGCGAGAACGGCAATCTCAAACGTCCCATCTGGCCGATGATCGTCTTCCGGACGCCCAAGGGCTGGACCTGCCCGGCGGAAATCGACGGCAAGAAATGCGAGGATTACTGGCGGTCGCATCAGGTGCCCATGGGCGAAATGGACAAACCCGAGCACATTCGCGTCCTGGAGGGCTGGATGAAAAGCTACCGGCCTGAGGAGCTGTTCGATGGCAAAGGCCGGCTGAAGCCGGAACTGGCCGCACTTGCGCCAACCGGACGCCGGCGCATGAGCGACAACCCGCACGCCAATGGCGGCCTCTTACTGCGCGCGTTGAAGATGCCCGATTTCCGCGACTACGCGGTTGCCGTTCCGAGCCCGGGTGAAGCCACGGCCGAATCGGCGCGGGTGATGGGCACCTATCTGCGCGACGTCATGAAGCTCAACCTCAAGGCCCGGAATTTCCGCCTGTTCAGCCCGGACGAGAACAACTCGAACCGCTGGCAGGATGTGCTGGAGGCCACCGATCGCTGCTTCATGGCGGAGATCTATCCGGAGGACGATCACCTGTCGCCGGACGGGCGGGTCATGGAGGTGTTGAGCGAGCATCAATGCCAGGGATGGCTCGAGGGCTATCTCTTGACCGGACGGCACGGCTTCCTCTCCTGCTATGAAGCCTTCATCCACATCGTCGATTCCATGTTCAATCAGCATGCCAAATGGCTGAAGGTCTGCAACGAGATCCCGTGGCGGCGCCCGATCGCCTCGCTCAACTACTTCCTGAGTTCCCACGTCTGGCGCCAGGACCACAACGGCTTCAGCCACCAGGACCCGGGATTCATCGACCACGTCGTCAACAAGAAGGCGGACGTTATCCGCGTCTACCTGCCGCCGGACGCCAATACGCTCCTGTCGGTGACGGATCATTGTCTGAGGAGCCGCAACTACGTCAACGTCGTCGTTGCCGGCAAGCAGCCCGCACCGCAATGGCTGACGATGGACCAGGCGATCAAGCACTGCAGCGAGGGTCTCGGCATCTGGGAGTGGGCGAGCAATGACAAGGGCGTCGACCCTGACGTGGTGATGGCATGCTGCGGCGACGTTCCGACGCTCGAAACGCTCGCCGCCGTGCGCTTGCTCCGCGAGCACCTGCCTGATCTGAAGGTGCGCGTGATTAATGTGGTGAACCTGATGAAACTACAGCCATCGAGCGTGCATCCGCACGGCCTCGCCGACCGCGATTTCGATGCCTTGTTCACGAAGGACAAGCCGATCATCTTCGCCTTCCACGGCTATCCATGGCTGATCCACCGGCTCACCTACCGCCGCACCAATCATGCCAACCTGCACGTTCGCGGCTACAAGGAGGAAGGGACGACCACGACGCCCTTCGACATGGCGGTCCTTAACGAACTGGACCGCTTCCATCTGGTCGAGGCCGTGATCGACCGGCTGCCGCAATTGGGCGCCCGTGCCGCCTATTTCAAACAGGCGATGCGCGAGAAGTTGATCGAACATCGGCAATATATCGAAGAATACGGCGACGACATGCCGTCGATCAGAACCTGGCAATGGGGCGGCAAGGGCGCAGCGTCCGAGCCGCAGGGAAGCTCGACCGAAGCGGACAATGTCTGAGACGCGTCACCCAGCTTCTCACAAATAGTCTGTCACCGCCGGCGCCCTGTCCCAGGCATCATGGCGGCCGTCCTCGTAGATGACCGGCGCATTCGCCAGCTCTTCGTCGGTCGCGTCGTCGAGACAGGCGATATTGACCGCGTAAAACGGCCCGCCCATGATTTCGTAATCGGCACTGGCGAAGGGATGCACGCCGCAATGCCTGCAGAAGACGTGGCGGATCGAGCGCTCGCCGAAGCGGTATTCGGCCAGGGCCTCCTCTCCGGAAAGCACTGAGAAATCCTCCGGCGTGACGAAGACCTTCCAGAACCGCATCTTCAGGCAGAAGGAGCAGTTGCAGCGGAAGGTGGAGGCCCACCAAGTGCCCGGCCGCGCCGGCGGCGACCGTTCGCCCTCCGGCGCAAGGTCGCAATTTGCGGAAAAGTGCACCGCGCCGCACTGGCAGCTTCCGTGATAGCTCTTTCTCATTCCACAGCCTCCTTTTGCCCGGCGACATAGACGGCAAGCCTGTCCATGCATTCGCCCCAGCCCTCCGCGTGACTGTCGCGGCTCTCGACCGTCGGGAATGGCGCCTGGTGGAAGGTCAGCCGCGTGCCGCCCACCACCTCCTCGAAGGTAACGGTGATCAGCGTGTCCATCGCATTCTCCTCTTCCCATGTGAAAGTCAGGACGATTCGGCTCGGCGGCACGATCTCGCGATAGATGCCGTGCGCCCAGTAGTCCTGTCCTTCCGGCGAACGGATGCAGGTGCGCCAGGCGCCGCCTTCCCTGAAATCCGCCGTGATGGCCGGCACGGTGAAGTCCTTCGGTCCCCACCAGCGGACGAGGTGTTCGGGCGTCGTCCAGACTTCGAAAACGAGGCTGCGCGGCGCATCGAAGACGCGCGTGATGGTGAGGGCGATCTCCTGCTTGAGCATTTGGGCGTTCATCGTCTCATCCTCGTGGTTGGATAATCGCAGCATCAGCCCTGATCGGACTCCTTGCCCTGGATGTCCTGGAGATAGCTTTCGAGCCGGTCGAAGCTGGCGTCCCAGAACCGGCGATAGGGCTCGATCCAGTCGGCAATTTCCTTCATCGGTCGCGCCTCCAGCCGACAGGGCCGCCATTGGGCGTTGCGACCACGCGATATGAGGCCCGCACGCTCCAGCACTTTCAGATGCTTGGAGACGGCAGGCAGGCTCATGTCAAAGGGGGCCGCCAATTCGTTTACCGTCGCCTCCCCGGCCGCAAGACGCGCGATGATCGCGCGACGGGTCGGGTCGGCCAGGGCCGAAAGGGTGGTGCTTAGCTGATCCATGCTCACTAGCACTTTACTCATCAGTTAATTAACCTTTTAGTTTATTTCAGGAGCGCGTCCGTCTGTCAAGAGCGGTTGCTCCCCCGTGCTGCGGACCAGGCGAATGAAGGAGTGCTGGTCGTGCAAGCGGGTTCGAATGGCGATTGATCCGGCTAATGGAACATCTTCCCACGCCCGCGTGTTGAGCGCTCCTGAGGAGCGAACATGAAGAAGCATATAGAGGAGATCGTTTCGGCGTTAAGACGCCGGCACGCAGTGCTGTTCGTCGGGGCGGGCGTTTCGATGAGTGTCGGCCTACCTTCATGGAAGACACTGATCGACCATATGGTGAGCGACCTGCATCTCGACGGTTCCGTCATGAAGGATCCCGACGTGACCTATCAGACGATCGCCGAATGCTATCGCCTGGAGCATGGAGACATCGGCGCGCTATGTGATTGGATGCGGCAGAACTGGCGCGTTTCGCGGGACCGCATCGAGAAATCCGACCTCCACAAGCGGCTCGTCACACTCGACTTCCCGGTGATCTACACCACCAACTACGACAGCAATCTGGAAATCGCCTACGACGTCTACGGCAAGCCTTATGCGAAGATCAGCCATGCAAGCGACATCGCCTCCGCGCCGGCGGGGGTCACGCAAATCATCAAATACCACGGAGACTTCGACGATGACGACACGCTCGTGCTGACCGAAACCGACTACTTCAACCGGCTATCCTTCGACTCGCCGCTGGATGTTCGCTTTCGAAGCGACGCTCTCGGCGCAACGGTGCTGTTCATCGGCTACAGCATGTCGGACCTCAATATCCGTTTGCTTCTGCACCGGATCTGGAGCACCTGGAAGCGGTCCGGGAACGAACGCGAGCGGCCGCCCTCCTATGTCTTCATGTATCGGCCCAATCCCGTCCAGGAGACGGTTCTCAGCAATTGGGGCGTAACCGTGCTTGGCGGCGAAGGAGCCGACCCGCAAGAAGCGCTTCTCGCCTTCGTTGGCGATCTTTGCGCCGAGGCCGGTTGCAGCATTTGAGGCTGTGCGACGCCGTCGGGGCGCGGACGGTATCGATCGGGCGATCAGGGTGCGCTGAACGCAAAAAGGCCCGCGAATGCGGGCCTTGCGTGTTTGGTTGCGGGGGCAGGATTTGAACCTGCGGCCTTCAGGTTATGAGCCTGACGAGCTACCGGGCTGCTCCACCCCGCGTTATGGTTTTAAGCATAAGGGCCGCTTGTTGCGGCCCTTTGTTTCGGCTGGGCCGAGTTTGTGAGAGAAGATGTTTGTGTTTATCTTGCGTTTAGCAGACCTGGCAGCGACCTACTCTCCCGCGTCTTGAGACGAAGTACCATCGGCGCTGGGGCGTTTCACGGCCGTGTTCGGAATGGGAACGGGTGCAGCCACCCCGCCAGAACCACCAGGTCGGCAAAGCGCAAGATTTGCGCCCGGAGGCGCAAACTGATTTCGAGAAGCTGGTGAAGCGATTGCTTCGTTTTTTTGAACACGTCTTGCGACTTATCCGGATATTTGCAGCAGCCGGCAGAGCCGAGCCGCCGGTTGTCCGGGGCGCCGTCCGCAGCGCTTTCGCGCGTCAGGACAGAAGATAGCATCATCGAACTTTCGTTTGATGAGCATGAGCAATGGGAACGATCAAGCCGATCGAACGATTAGTACCGGTAAGCTTCATGCGTTGCCGCACTTCCACACCCGGCCTATCAACGTGGTCGTCTTCCACGGTTCTCAAGGGAATACTCGTTTTCAGGTGGGTTTCCCGCTTAGATGCCTTCAGCGGTTATCCCTTCCATATATAGCTACCCTGCTATGCCCTTGGCAGGACAACAGGTCCACCAGAGATATGTCCATCCCGGTCCTCTCGTACTAGGGACAGATCCTGTCAATATTCCTACACCCACGGCAGATAGGGACCGAACTGTCTCACGACGTTCTGAACCCAGCTCACGTACCGCTTTAATTGGCGAACAGCCAAACCCTTGGGACCTGCTCCAGCCCCAGGATGCGATGAGCCGACATCGAGGTGCCAAACAACCCCGTCGATATGGACTCTTGGGGGTCATCAGCCTGTTATCCCCGGCGTACCTTTTATCCGTTGAGCGATGGCCCTTCCACGCGGGACCACCGGATCACTATGACCGACTTTCGTCTCTGCTCGACTTGTCAGTCTCGCAGTCAGGCGGGCTTATGCCATTGCACTCGACGAGCGATTTCCGACCGCTCTGAGCCCACCATCGCGCGCCTCCGTTACTCTTTCGGAGGCGACCGCCCCAGTCAAACTACCCACCATACACTGTCCCGGATCCGGATGACGGACCGCGGTTAGACATCCATGACGATAAGGGTGGTATTTCAAGGACGGCTCCACAGGAACTGGCGTCCCTGCTTCAAAGCCTACCACCTATCCTACACATGCCGACACGAATGCCAGTGTAAAGCTATAGTAAAGGTGCACGGGGTCTTTCCGTCTGACCGCAGGAACCCCGCATCTTCACGGGGAATTCAATTTCACTGAGTCTGCGTTGGAGACAGCGGGGAAGTCGTTACGCCATTCGTGCAGGTCGGAACTTACCCGACAAGGAATTTCGCTACCTTAGGACCGTTATAGTTACGGCCGCCGTTTACTGGGGCTTCGATTCAGAGCTTGCACCCCTCCTCTTAACCTTCCAGCACCGGGCAGGCGTCAGACCCTATACGTCGTCTTGCGACTTCGCAGAGCCCTGTGTTTTTGATAAACAGTCGCTACCCCCTGGTCTGTGCCACCCCATCATACTTGCGTACAAAAGGGTCACGCTTCTTCCGAAGTTACGCGTGCAATTTGCCGAGTTCCTTCAACGCAGTTCTCTCAAGCGCCTTGGTATACTCTACCTGACCACCTGTGTCGGTTTCGGGTACGGTCTATATGGTGGAGCTATTTCCTGGAACCGCGTCC